>JACAEG010000170.1 GCA_013388965.1 Pseudorhodoplanes sp.
ACGGCAACCGGGCGGCCGCCGTCATCCTCGGAGGCCGCGCGCACCCGCCCAAGATTTCCTTCGATCACGCTCGGAGTAAATCCGCGGCGGCCGATGCCCTGGCCGACCGGCTCGGGCAGTTTGATCACCTCGATCGCGCGCGCGCGATTCGGTAGCCTTCGGATGAAGCCGCGTTCCTCGAGCGCCGTGATCAGCCGGTGAATGCCCGATTTGGAGCGCAGATCGAGCGCGTCCTTCATCTCGTCGAAGGAGGGCGGGACGCCGGTTTCCTTCAGACGCTCGTGAACGAAGCGCAGCAGCTCGAGTTGCTTGCGGGTCAGCATCGGCCTCGGTCCCCCCGGCTATGTGCCGCACTACTACCGGCACGAAACAAATCATGAACATACACTATATGTTCGATATGTGTTCCACAAGCTCTTAATATCGGGTGAACAATTGAAAAGGCGACTAAAAAGGAAGCTTAAGGATGCTGCACGCGTCTCCCGCCTTGGCGGCGGGCGCGAAAGGCGGACGAATCACGAGGCAATCCGCCTGCGCGAGCAGGAAGTTCATCGACGAATCCTGCAGCACGAAGGGCGTTGCGATTCCCTCGCTCAGGGTGGCTCGCAGATAGTCGGCGCGCTCGTCGTTGGCTTTCAGCGCGATGCCGAGCCTCGCCTGTTCGGGCACCGGCGCGAAGTCGGCACGGCCCGATAGCTTGCGGATCAGCGGCACGAGAAACAGCACCGCGCAGACATAAGCCGAGACCGGATTGCCGGGCAGGCCGAGCACGTGGATCGCATCCAGTCGTCCGTGCGTCAGCGGGCGCCCGGGCCGCATCGCGATCTTCCAGAACGACAGCGCAAGGCCCTCGGAGGCGAGCGCCGTCTGGATCAGGTCGTAGTCGCCCACGGAGGCGCCGCCGACGGTCAGGATGATATCGACCGGCGCCGCGCGCGCCTTGCGGATGGCGGCAATCGTGTCGGCGAGTTTGTCGGGCACGATGCCGAAATCCATGACCTCCGCACCTTCCGAGGCGGCCAGCGCCGCGATCGAATAGCCGTTCGAATAGACGATCTGGCCGGGACCGGGCTCGCGGCCGGGCATCACGAGCTCGTCGCCGGTTGCGATCATCGCGATCTTCGGCCGGCGGTGCACCGGCAGCGTCGCGTGGTTCATCGCCGCCGCGAGCGACAGGTCGCGCCCGCTGAGGCGGCGCCCCTGCTGCAGCAGCACGTCGCCGGCGCTGAAATCGAGGCCGGCGCTGCGGATATGCCTGCCGCTCGCCGCCGGCGCAGTCACCGTGACGCGCTCGCCCGTGCGCTCGGCGCTCTCCTGCACGACGATGCAGTCGGCGCCCTGCGGGATCACGCCGCCGGTAAAGATGCGCGCCGCCTGTCCCGGTCCGACCCGTCCGGCGAAGGGACGTCCCGCTGCGACCTCGCCAATGACGGTCAACTGCGCCGGGATCGCCGCGACATCCTGCGCGCGCACGGCATAGCCGTCCATCGCCGACACGTCCTCGGGCGGCTGCGTGCGGAGCGAGGCGATATCCTCGCACAGCACGCGACGATGCGCCTCGGCAAGCGGCACCCGTTCGCACGGCAGCGGAGCGGCGCCGGCAGTCACGCGCGCCAGCGCATCGGCCACCGGCAGCAGCGTCACGATAACGGCTCCGCCCGGTAGCGGCCCGACTTGCCGCCGGTCTTCTCGATCAGCCGGATGCCCTCGATCCGCATGCCGCGCTCGATCGCCTTGGCCATGTCGTAGACCGTGAGGCAGGCGACCGCCACCGCCGTCAGCGCTTCCATCTCTACGCCCGTCTGGCCCTTCACCTTCACCGTCGCGCGCACGATCAGGCCGGGCAATCTATGGTCGGGATCGAGATCGACATTGACCTGGCTCAGGGCCAGCGGATGGCAGAGGGGGATCAGCTGATGCGTGCGCTTGGCGGCCATGATGCCGGCGATCCGCGCCGCGCCCAGCACGTCGCCCTTCTTGGAATCGCCCATCAGGATGGTGTCGAGCGTCCTTTTCGACATCACCACGCAGCCTTCGGCGGTGGCGAGCCGCTCGGTGACGTCCTTCGCGGAGACGTCGACCATGCGCGCCTCGCCGCGCTTGCCGATATGCGTGAGGGACTTGGCGCGCGCCATGATCACTCGGCCGCATCGACGGCCGGCGCTCCGCCGCGCGCCAGCAGGGCCCGCGTCGCCCCGGCGACATCGCTTGCGCGCATCAGGCTCTCGCCGACCAGGAAGGTCGAGATGCCCACGCGCGAGAGCCGCGCGAGATCGGCGGGTGCGAAAATCCCGCTCTCGCCGACCAGCACGCGATCCTTCGGCACCAGCGGGGCGAGCCGCTCGCTCACGGCCAGCGAGGTCTCGAACGAGCGCAGGTCGCGGTTGTTGATGCCGAGGAGGCGCGAGCGCAGCTTCAGTGCGCGTTCCAGCTCGCGCTCGTCATGCACCTCGACCAGCACGTCCATGCCAAGCGCAAGGGCGGCGTCCTCGATATCCTTCGCCGCCGCGTCGTGAAGCGACGCCATGATGATGAGAATGCAGTCGGCGCCCCAGGCGCGCGCTTCGACGACCTGATAGGTGTCGAACATGAAATCCTTGCGCAGGGCGGGCAGGGCGGTGGCCGCGCGCGCCTCCCGCAGGAATGCGAGCCTGCCCTGGAACGAGGGCGCGTCGGTCAGGACCGACAGGCAGGCCGCTCCCCCTTGCTCGTAGGCGCGCGCGAGCGCGGGCGGATCGAAATCCGGGCGAATGAGCCCCTTCGACGGGCTGGCCTTCTTGATCTCGGCAATGAGGGCATAGTCGCCGCGCGCGATCCGCCGCTCGATCGCGGCGAGAAAGCCGCGCGGCGCGCCGGCCTGCTTCGCCATCGCATCCAGCGCAGACAGGGGCTGCGCGCGTTTCGCGGCGGCGATCTCGTCGCGCTTGTAGGCCTCGATCTTCCTCAGGATATCGGCCATGCCTCCACCCTAGGCGGCGTTCGACACGGCGACAAGCTTGGCGAGCCGCGCCTTCGCCGCGCCCGATTCCAGCGACTTGCTGGCCAGCGCAAAGCCCCCCTTCAGGTCGGCGGCGGCCCCGGCGACGACCAGGGAGGCGGCGGCATTCATCAGCGCCACGTCGCGATAGGCGCTGTCCTTGTTGTCGAGCACGGCCGTGAGCGCCACCGCATTGGTGTCGGCATCCGCGCCTTTCAGCGCCTCGGGCTTCACCGCCTTGAGCCCGACATCCTCGGGCCTGATCTCGAAGGTGCGGATTTTGCCGTTCTCAAGCGCGGCGACATAGGTCGGGCCCGATGTCGTGATCTCGTCGAGGCCGTCGGAGCCGTGCACCACCCAGACGCTGTCGGAGCCGAGATTTTTCAAGACCTGAGCCAGCGGCTCGATCCATTGCCGCGAGAACACGCCGACGAGCTGGCGCTTGACGCTCGCCGGATTGGAGAGCGGGCCGAGGAGGTTGAAGATCGTGCGGGTGCCGAG
>JACAEG010000148.1 GCA_013388965.1 Pseudorhodoplanes sp.
CCGTATGCCGCATTTCGAGTGCGGTGCTTTCAACCACTCAGCCACCTCTCCGGAGGCCGAAAACGGGGGGTGAGCCCCGCGTCGATGCGCGGTTAGATAAAGGAGGGCGCGCGCCGACACAAGCGCCGCCGGTCTTGCTCGCCGGTCTTGCGCCGCAGCCGCGCGGCTAGACAGGCGTGCGCAATCCCGCGCCCGGGCCTCCGGCGGCTGGCTCGCGTCCGCGCAACCCGCCGGTCAGGAACCGCGTGGCGCCCCGCAGCGTGCCGATGCCGCGCCGCGCCGCAAAGCGCAGCAGCCGCGACAGGCCCCACCGGAGCCCCGGCTCGATCGAGAGGGCGCGCAGCGTATAGGCCTTGTCGAGGCAATAGGCGTCGTAGGCGGTCTTGATCGGGTCGTCGTAGAAGGCCGCGATCTTCTGCGCGTCCATGCCCGGGGTCGCGAACCATTGCGGGATATGCACGTTGCACAGCCGCTCGACATCGTTGAAAACCTTGCCCGCGCCGGTCCCCGCTGCCGGGCAGGAGGTGCAGAAGGCGTCGCCGACCAGCACGATGCCGGGCTGGCGCACATTCTTCGTGACGTAGAGATCGGCCGGCCGGATCCTGACCGGGCCCACGACCTCGAACGCGCCGGTCAATGCCCTGAGCCGCGGCATTGCCGCCAGCATGGTCCGCTCGGGCGCCTCGCTGAACGCCTTCAGCCACGGGTCGCGCAGGTCGCGATAGACCATGAAGTTCGCGCGCATCGCCGTCCCGATGGGAAACAGCGACAGATACGCCATCCGCGCGGCGAGGCTCTCGGGATAATAGGTGAGCGCCGGAAAATCGAAATGCGCGCGGCCGACCGGTTTCAGGTCGAACCCAAGCGTGATCGAATGGCAGGGCCAGATGTCTTCCCGCTCCATGCCGAGCGCCCGGCGCAGGCCGCTGTTCAGTCCGTTCGCCAGCACCACGAGCCGCGCGGAAATCGTTTGCCCGTCCGCGAGCGTGACGGTCTGGCGCTCGCCGCCTGTCGCGACTGCCGTCACCTTCGACACGATGAACTCGACGCCCGCTCCGATCTCGGCGCGGATCGTGTTCACCAGCGTGTCGTAGAGGATGCCGTACTGGTCGCCCGGCCGCTTCTCGACCAGATAGCCGTAGCGCGCGATCCAGCATTCGCCGTCATGGGTCGCAGCGTTCAGCGCGGCCTCCGCGAGCCCGGTCCTGCGCAGGATTTCCACCTGCGGCCCGTCCAGCTTCTCGCAGCGCAGGTCGGGCGGGTAGGTCCCGTGCGGATCGACCAGCAAGACGCCGTAGCCGGCCCGCCCCAGCATGGCAGCCGTAATCGATCCGGCGAGACCCGCGCCGGCGACAACAATGTCCGCAATCCGCATGCACTACGCCTCTTTGTCGCACCACCATCGCAACCAAAAATTAAGGGATGCTGAATCCGCGCCTTAAGGGAACGGCAAGGTGCAAGGGCGTTAATGCGGCGTACTGCGTCGTCGCGAAAGTCATCAGCCAGTGCCATCGATCAGGGTCACCCTCGGCGCGCCCGATTCCGACATTGCCGCGCAATGGGACGACCTCGTCGCGCGCGCCCCCGCGAACGTGTTCATGAATCCCGCGGCGCTGGAGGCTGCGCGCGCGCCGAACCTGCCGCACATCCATGTGCTCCTCGCGTGGATGGATGACGCGGACGGCAGGCGCCTCGTCGGCATCTGGGCGTTTCGCGAGAGGCGGCCGGCGCGCGTCCTGCCGCGCACGCTCTTCATCCCGCCCTACGACTACGCCTTCGTGTCGTCGCCCGTGATCGATCCGGCTGTCATGGACGAGGTGATGCGCGCGCTGCTCGATGCGATCGAGCGGGAGCCCGCGCTTCCGAAAGTGTTCCGCGCGAAATATCTCGACGGCGATTGCCCGACCTATGCGGCCCTGCTGGCCGCGCTCGCTGCGCGCGGCAGCCGCGCGCTCACCTTGTCGGAGCGGCCGCGGCCCTATGCCTCGCGCGCATTCGGCCTGAAATCCTCAGGCTCGACCCGCAAGAAGCTGCGGCAGGACTGGAACCGGCTCTCCTCGCTCGGCGCGGTCGATGTGGTCAACGACCGCGAGCTTGCCGCCGTGTGCGCGGCCTTCGAGGTTTTTCTCGCGATGGAGGCCGGAAGCTGGAAGGGCGCGCGGGGCACGGCGCTCCTGTCGGTCGAGGCCGACGCGACCTTCGCGCGGCGGCTGATCGGCAGTCTTGCCGCAAAGAACAATGCGTCCGTGGCGCTGCTTCGCCTCGACGGCCGGCCGATCGCGGCGCAGGTACTGCTCTATTCCGGCAACACCGCCTATACCTGGAAGACCGCCTTCGATTCCCGCTTCGGCAAATATTCGCCCGGCATGCTGCTGGTCGAGAAGGTGACGCAGCTTCTGTTCGCGATGAACGGCATCGAGGCGGTCGAGTCGTGTTCGCCTGACGGCAGCTTCATGAGCCAGCTCTGGCTCGGCATCCGCCCGACGCTCGACATTCTCGTCGACGTGCGTGCGCGCCGCTCGGTCGCGTTCCGCCTGGCCGCGTTCGAGGCGCGCGCCTATGACGCCCTGCGCCGTGCGCGCAATCGCCTGCGCGCCTATGTGCAGGATCGCCGCGCGGCGCCGCGGTAGCGGCGGACGTCAGGGCTGCTTGATCAGCCGCGCGCAGACCGTGCGCGGCGAGGGGCCGGTCTCGCTGTAGCAATAATCCAGCGTCTGCGCGTTCACGAACATGAACATGTAGGTGCCTTCCTCATCGGAGCCCATCATGAGCTTGTAGTCGGGCGAGAATGCGCCCCACAAATTCTCCTCCTCGTCGCCGGTCGCGTTCGCGCGCTTGAGGCGGCCCTTGAAGGTGCGCCCCTGCTGTTCGGTGATGACGAGCGTCGCGAGCCCGCCGCGCCGGCCCTCGACCTTGGCGATGCGGTCCCGCTCGCCCGTCCAGGTGCCGACCAGCGACAGGCTTTCGGCAGAGAGCGCTGGCGTCGCGGCGAGAAGGACGAGAGCGGCTGCGGAAAGAAGTGCTTTCATGGAAGCCTCCTGAAACGATCCGGCAGTGCGCGGTGCGGGCGCGATTCGACGCAGCGCGCGGCTTTGGCTCTACGCCGGTTTGGTTGAAATTTTGTGATTCCGTCCGAGCGCGCCAAAGGAAAACTGCGCTCACGGTCCGGATACGACAGGTCAATGTATATACAGGGATTGACGCTGTTCGATTTGAGCCCTATTCTCACGCGTCTTTGAGGTCTTCCATGTCCCGCACCCGCGTCTTCAAGTCCGGCAACAGCCAGGCGGTCCGCATCCCGGCCGAGCTTGCCTATGCCGACACGGATATCGAACTCGAAATCACGCGCATGGGCGAGGTCATCACCATCGTGCCTGCGCGCAGGAATCTGAGCGACGCGATCGCTGCCCTTCGCGAGATGCCGAAGCCGCCGCGCGAAAAACGCGAGCCGATCGACGTTCCGCTGCGCAAGCGCGATTGAAGCGTCAAGCGAAGCGAGGGCCGGTTCGCGTCAAGAAGCGCGTCAAAGCTGAACTGGCGTCCCGTGCCGTATCTGATCGACACCAATATCGCCATTCACGCGCGCGACGGTACCGACGCCGTTCTCGACAAGCTCGCTGAGCATGACGGCGAGGTCCTGCTGTCGTCGCTCAGTCTCGCCGAATTGCAACGCGGCGTGTTCAAGGACCCGAAATTCACGGCGCTGCGGCAGGCGCGGCTGGAAATTCTGTTGCGCGGCATTCCCGTGCTGCCATTCGATGCAGCGGCTGCACTCGCCTATGGCCGCATCATCGCGCAATGCGGCTGGGCCAAGGGGCGCGACTTCGACCGCATGATCGCCGCGCACGCGATCGCGAGCGGCGCGGTTCTGGTGACCGACAACGAAGCGGACTTTTGCGACATTCCGGGATTGAGCGTGGAGAACTGGAAGACACGGGCATAAGATAGGGCCGCGTAGCCTCATTGGAGCAAAGCGAAATCGAGGGCAGAATTGCGCTGCGACACTTGCTGAAATATTATGTTTGGGACAAGGCTGAACGTGAATTGTTCTTGAAATTTACTCATGACTTTCATCAACGCTGGTCAGAAGGAAAGATTGACGACGCAGACATTCAACTTTTCTCGAACAAGCGCCAACAAACAGGCGGCGAAATCGAAGCGCGTCACCAGATCATTCGACAAATCTTCTTTGAGAACATGAGGGTCGCGGGCCTAAGCCTTAGAACCAGAGACGACCGCCGCGCGTTCAACGAAGCCGAGCGGATATTGATTTATCGGCGCGACAATGGGCGTTGCAAACGATGCGAAGCAGAAGGAAAGCCGGATAAGGAATGTATTGTCTCTTGGATTGAGTATGACGCTGATCATGTTGTCCCTCATAGCAAGGGCGGACAAACGTCCGTCACCAACGCGCAGGTGCTGTGTCGCTATCACAACCAGTCAAAGGGGGCCACGGTAGCCTGAACTACAAGTTGTTTTCTCCTCTACACCCCAAACAGCCCCTCCGCATTCTTCCCTGCGATCCTTCTCGCCTGGTCGGCCGGCAGCGCATTCACCCGCGCGAGGCAGCCGGCCATGTCGCCGATATTGTGCGGATAGTCCGAGCCGTAGAGCACGCGGTCGGGCGAGCCCGCGACCGCAATGCAAAGCTCCAGCGCGCGGCTGTCGTAGACCACGGCGTCGTACCAGATGCGCTGCAGATAGGTTGACGGCTTCTCCCTGATGACTTCCGAGCAGGCCGGGATCATTTCCCAGCAGCGGTCGAGCCGTCCCGCGAGATAGGGCAGGGTCGCGCCGCCATGCGCGGCGATGAATTTGATGTTCGGATATCTGTCGAGAAAGCCGGAATAGATCATGCGCGTGAAGGCAAGCGTCGTGTCGGCCATGAAGCCGATCGGCGGGATCATGTTGAACTCGTCCATGTGCATCTCCCGTACGCCCTGCGGCGCGCCGGGATGCACGAGCACGGGAAGCTTGCGCCGGTCGATCGCGGCCCAGACCGGCGCGAAGCGTTCGGCAGTGAGATCCTCGCCGTCGATATTGGCGATCACCATCACGCCGGCCGCGCCCAGCGTCATGCAGCGGTCGAGCTCCGCCACCGCGTCGTCGGCATATTGAAAGGGGAGCGAGGCAAGGAAGCGGATGCGGTCGGGCCTGGCGCGCTGCTGCTCCGCCATCGAATCGTTCACCATCCGCGCGGCCTTCAGCGCCACCTCCCGCCCGCCCCAATAGGCGTTCGGGCAGGTGAGCGAGACGATCGCAAGATCGACCCTGGCCTCGTCCATCTTCCGGATGCGCAGGTCGTAGTCCCACATGCCGGGGAACAGCGTCATGAACGGCGCGTCGTAGAGATGCACCGCGTCCTGGCCGGCGCGCGTCTTCTTCAGCGTGTACTTGCCGCTGCCATGTTCGCGCAGCAGCTCGAGATAGGGCAGCGTCAGCATGTGGGTGTGGACGTCGATGACGGACATTGCGTTTCCTCGGTATTTTCCTTGGGGCTTTCCGCGGACGGCAATTGCAATGTTTCCGAATGTAAAGCCTCGAAGTCATGCCAATCGCGCCTAGGAATTGCCGTTTATCGCATAATTCTATGCGCGGAACTGGTGGGGCGACGGCGAGGTGACATGCCTTTTGTATTCGACCTGGTCGGCCGGCAATGGCAGCGCAAGATCATGGTATGGGCGGCCGTCGCGGTCGGCATCGCGGTGCTGATGGCGATGCGGCCGGTCTGGCCGGAGGGGGCCTATGGGCACGAGGCGATCGAGCGCGCCGGCATTTTCTGCATCCTGATCGGTATCCTGGGGCGCACCTGGTGCACGATGTATATCGGCGGCCACAAGCTCAACCGTCTGGTGACCGAGGGACCCTATTCGGTGACGCGCAACCCGCTCTATCTGTTCTCCGCGATCGCGGCTTTCGGTGTCGGCGCGCAGCTTGGCAGCATCGTTTTCGCGCTGCTCTGCGCCGCCGCCACGATCGCGGTCTTTGCGCTCGTCATCCGCCATGAGGAGCGTGCGCTGGCGCAGCGCTTTCCGGCCGAGTTCGCGCTCTACAAGGCGCGGGTGCCGCGGCTGCTCCCGTCCTTCTGCGGCTGGCAGGATGCGGAAACGATCATGGTCCGTCCGGCTGCGGTCCACCGGACGTTTCGGGACGCGACGCTGTTTCTCGTCGCTGTGCCGGGTCTGAAAGCCCTGGAAGGCCTGCGCGACGGCTGGGCGATCGGACCCCTCTTCAACCTCTATTGAGCCCGCGATTTCTTGACTTCGCGCCGCCCAACCTCCATAAACCGGCCCAATGGCGGGGCCC
>JACAEG010000076.1 GCA_013388965.1 Pseudorhodoplanes sp.
CATGCTGGGTGGCGCCGTCGCCGCGCTCGGCCGGGGCGTAGGCGCGCAGGCACCCATCTCGCTCAACGGCGCCGTCCAGTTCAACGACGATCACGCGTTCACCAAGGCGCTCGTCCGCTTCGAGGAGCTGGTGAAGCAATACTACGGCAAGCCGATTGCGTTCGTGCTCCACAAGAACAGCGAGCTCGGCCTCGAGAAGCAGTACTTCGAGTACATGGCGCAGGGCAAGGCGGTCGACTACGGCATCGTGTCGCCAGCACACATGTCGACGTTCTCGAAGGCGGCGCCGTTCATCGACGCGCCGTTCCTGTTCCGCGACCTCGCGCACTGGAACAAGGTGCTCGACGCCGACGTGCTCAAGCCGGTCGCCGACGAGATCGCGCAGAAGGCCGACGTGATGCTGATCGGCTATGCCGGCGGCGGCGTGCGCAACATCTTCATCAACAAGCCGATGGGCTCGCTCGCCGAGATCAAGGGTCTGAAGGTGCGCGTGCAGGGCGCGCCGATCTGGAGCAAGACCTTCGCGGCGGTGGGCATGGCGCCGACCGTCATCGCCTATAACGAGGTCTACAACGCCATCCAGAACGGCGTGATCGCAGCGGGCGAGAACGAGGCGGCCGGCGTCGAATCGATGAAGTTCTACGAGGTCGCACCCAATCTCGCGATGACCGAGCACGCCATCACCATCCGGCCGATCTGCTTCTCCGGCAAGACCTTCAAGAGCCTGCCGCCGGACCTGCAGGCGGCGATCCTGAAGGCGGGCAAGGAAGCGGGCGCCTATGGGCGGCAGATCGAGTCGTCCGAGGACACCGCCAAGCTCGAGGCGCTGGAAAAGGCCGGCAAGCTCAAGCGCATCCCGTTCAAGGACCGCGCCGAGATGGAGAAGCTGGTCGCGCCGGTGATGGCGTCCTATGCCAAGGAAATCGGCGCGGACAAGATCTACGAGCAGATCAGCGCGATGAAGCTGCAGAACTGATCCCGCGGCAGTCATTCCGGGGCACGCGCAAAAGCGCGCGTCCCCGGAATCCATCGGAGGCAGGCGCACATTTCTTCCCGTCACCCTGAGGTGCCCGCGCCATGAGCGCGTTCACGCGCGTCTTCGCCGCGCTGGGGCCGGCACCTCGGGATCATGGATAGGAAAATGGCGCCGCGCTGATTCGATGTCACCACGCTCTCGAACAACATCTCAACCCGCCGAGACCCTTCATGCCCGGACCCAATTCCGGCCCGCGCGGCGTTTTCCGCGCCGTTCTTGCCGGCTATAGCTGGCTGCTCTCGCAGCTTCTGGTCGCGACCGTCGCCATCCTGATCGTGCCGGTCACGCTGCAGATCGTCTCGCGCTACACCGACCTCATCCCGTCCTATATCTGGACCGAGGAGATGGCGCGCTTCCTCTTCATCTGGACGATCATGATCGGCGCCATGATCGGTGTGCGCGAGAGCACGCATTTCGAGGTGGATGTGTGGCCGCAGCTGCGTCCGCGCCCGGCGGCCGATCTGCGGCTCGTCTCGCGCTTCGGCGTGCTCATCGTCGCGATCGTCTTTGTCATCGCCGGCACAGAATTCACGCGCTTCGCCTGGAACCGGACTTCCGAGCTCGCCGAGCTTCCGCTCTGGCTGATCCACATCGCCTGGCCGCTGACCGGCGTGACCTGGCTGCTGTTCCTGGGCGAGCAGATGTGGGACGACGTCGCGCTGCTCATGGGCCGCGGACGCGGCGCGCCCGATCCCGATATCGCCGAAATCGAGGCGAAATCCGGAGGGCATGAGTGATGGGCACCGTGCTCTCGCCCGGCGTCGCCGCCATCATTCTGTTCGGGATTTTCTTTCTCTGCCTGTTCTGGCGCGTGCCGGTCGCCTTCGCGCTCGCGCTCGCCTGCCTGCCGATCCTGCTGATCGAGCCGCGTCTCTCCGCCATGACGCTCGCGCAGGAGACCTTCAACGCCTACAATTCCTTCATCCTGCTCGCGGTGCCGTTCTTCCTGCTCACCGCCAATTTGATGAATGTCGGCGGCACGACCGATCGCCTCGTGCGGCTCTCGCGCGCCATCGTCGGGCACATGCCCGGCGGCCTCGCGCAGATCAATGTCGTGCTGTCGATCTTCTTCGCCGGCATTTCCGGCTCGTCCACGGCGGATGCGGCCAGCCAGTCGAAAATCTTCATCGAGGCGCAGCGCAAGGAAGGCTACGACGACTCGTTCTCCGTCGCGATCACGGCGGTGTCGGCCGTGCTCGCCGTCATCATCCCGCCGTCCATCCTGATGATCGTGTGGGGAGGCATCCTGACCGTCTCGATCGGCGCGCTGTTTCTCGCGGGCATCATCCCGGGCCTGCTGATCGGGCTCGTGCAGATGGCGACCGTGCATGCCTATGCGAAAATCCGCGGCTATCCGACCTATCCGCGCTCGACCTGGGCGGAGCTCGGAAAATCGCTGGTGGTCTCGATCCCGGCGCTGATGACGCCCTTCATCATCGTCGGCGGCAAGATATTCGGCTGGTTCACGGCAACCGAATCCGCCTGCATTGCCGTGCTCTATGCCGGCGCGCTGTCGATCTTCATCTACCGCGAGATGGACATGAAGGGCCTGCATTATGCCCTGCTCGACACCGGCAAGTTCGCCGCCATCGCGCTGTTCTGCGTCGGCACCGCGAGCGCCTTCGGCTGGCTGCTCGCCTATTACGAAATCCCGAAGGCGATCCTGTCGGGCGTCTCGGCCTGGCAGCTCGGTCCGATCGGGACCGGGTTCTTCATCGCATTCGCGTTTCTGGTGGTCGGCTGCTTCCTCGACGCGATACCGGCCATCATCATCGTTGGCACGATTCTCGAGCCGCTCGCGAAATCGGTCGGCATGGACCCGGTGCATTTCGCCATCGTCGGCATCGTCTCGCTCGCTTTCGGACTCGTGAAGCCGCCCTATGGCCTGTGCCTGATGATCGCCTGCTCGGTCGCCGGCATGCGCATGATCGACGCGCTCAAGGACACCTCCATCATGCTGCTGCCGATGTTCGGCGTGCTGGTGCTGATCATCGTCTGGCCGGACGTGGCGCTGTTCCTGCCCAGGCTGATCTCGCCGGAATTCCTGCGGTGAATTTCGGTTCCCGCCTTCCTTGCGGTGAGGGGCGCGCGTCGACCTTCACGCAAGGGCGAAGGCAAAGGTCGCTGCAACTCGATCGTCCCGTCGTTGCCATTCCCGGGCCGACGATAGAGGCAGTCTCTTTTCGCGCAGCGAAGCGATAGCTTTTTTTCTCAACGAGGCGTTCATTTGTAGAATAATTCCCTGTTTTTGTTGGTTTTTTTGCTCTTAAATGAAAAAGAATTCTCCTCTCGGTGAAGCTTCGCCATGCGCTTCCTGCCCGTCTTTCTCGATCTCGCTGCCCGGCCCGTCGCGCTCATCGGCAACGGACCCGCCGCCCACAACAAGCTGCGTCTCCTGCGCTCCGCCGGCGCGCATGTCGTGTGGTTTGCCGGAGACGCCGTCGGGGCCGACCAGAATGCCGGGGGTGTTCTCGAACTCTCTAACAGCGATCCGGCGACGCTCGATCCGTCCGCCTTTGCCGCGATCGTGAGCGCCGCCGGCGCACCGCTCGACGGCATCGTCGCGCGCCGTGCGCTGCGCGCGAATGTGCCAGTCAATGTGGTGGACCGGCCCGGCATCTCGAGTTTCATCTTCCCCGCCATCGTCGATCGCGGCGACGTGGTGGTGGCGATCGGCACCGGCGGCGCCTCGCCCGTGCTAGCGCGGCGCATTCGCGCGCAGATCGAGGCGCTGTTGCCCGCTCGGATCGGACAACTCGCTGCCCTGATGCGGCGCTACCGCGAGAAATTCGCCGCCGTCCGCCATGCCAGCGTCTCGACCCGGACCTTCTGGGAACGCGTGGTCGACGGCAAGGTCGGCCGCCTGATGCTCGCCGGCCGCTGGCACGAGGCGGAAGCCGCGCTCGAACAGGCGGTCGAGGCGTCGGCGTCTCCGAGCGACGACATCGGATCGGTCTCGCTGGTCGGCGCGGGCCCGGGCGATCCCGATCTGCTGACGCTGCGCGCCCTGCATGTTCTGCAAAATGCCGATATTGTCTTCTACGATGACCTGGTCGCAGACGAGATTCTCGACCGCGTCCGGCGCGATGCCGAGCGTGTCTTTGTCGGCAAGCGGCGCGGCGCGCCGGGCATCGGACAGGGCGAAATCAATCGCCTGCTGATCCAGGCGGCCCGCGCCGGAAAACATGCGGTGCGTCTCAAGGGCGGCGATCCCTTCATCTTCGGACGCGGCGGCGAGGAACTGGAAGCGCTGCGCGAGGCCGGCATCCCGGTCAGCGTCGTTCCCGGCGTCACGGCCGCACTCGGCTGCGCCGCGGAAGCCGGGCTTCCGCTGACGTTTCGCAACTAGGCAACGCGCGTCGCCTTCGTCACCGCGCATCGTTCGGGCGAGGCGGAGACGGACTGGTCGGCCTTCTCCGATCCGCAGACGACGCTCGTCGTCTATATGGGCCTCGCCTCGGCGAGAGCCGTGCGTGACGGCCTGATCGCGGCCGGCCGCGATCCGCAAACCCCAGCTGCGGTGCTGGCGCGCGGCACCTGCCCTGATTCCAGGACTGCGATCGGGCCGCTCGATCGGCTTCCTGCGCTCGTCGCGGAAGCGGGTGAGGGCCCGGGCCTGCTGGTGGTCGGCGATGTCGTCGCGCATTCCGATGCGTGGCGCGCCGCACTGCGAGCCGCCGCCAAGGAGGTCGCCGCATGACCTCGCCTTCGCAACAGAAACTGAAGGTCAGGGGCCCGGTGGTGGTGACCGCCAATCGGGTGGCGGATGGCGCCGTCGTCTATTGGACTGAAGACAGCGACTGGAGCACCGACCTTGCGGACGCCGCGGTCGTGGCCACGGCGCCCGAGGCGGAGGCGCTGCTCGCCGGCGCCCGGGCTGACAGTCTCAATGCCGTCGACGCCTATGTCGCGCCGGTCGCGCGCGACGAAGCGGGCCGCGTGCAGCCCGGCAATCTGCGCGAGCGCATCCGCTTTGGCGGTCCGACCATCGACCTGCCGGTCACGTTCGGAATCTGAGCGATGTATACCTACGACGATTTCGACAGGACGCTGGTCGCCGAACGGGTCGCGGAATTCCGCGACCAGGTCGCGCGGCGGCTGTCGGGCGAATTGACCGAGGAGGAGTTCAAGCCGCTGCGGCTGATGAACGGCGTCTATCTGCAGCTTCACGCCTATATGCTGCGGGTCGCCATTCCCTATGGCACGATCTCGTCGAACCAGATGCGCAAGCTCGCGCATGTCGCGCGCCGCTACGACCGCGGCTACGGCCATTTCACCACGCGCCAGAACATCCAGTTCAACTGGATCAAGCTGCACGAATTGCCGGACGCGCTGGCCGATCTCGCCGAGGCCGGCATCCATGCCATGCAGACGAGCGGCAATGTCGTGCGCAACATCACGACCGATCAATGGGCCGGCGTTGCGCCGGACGAGATCGAGGACCCGCGCATCTATGCGGAAATCCTGCGCCAGCATTCGACGCTGCACCCTGAATTCTCGTTCCTGCCACGCAAGTTCAAGATCGCGATCACGGCGGCCGCGCATGATCGCGCCGCGGTGAAGGTGCACGACATCGGTCTGCGGCTGCACCGCAACGCCGCGGGAGAGGTCGGCTTCGAGGTCATCGTCGGCGGCGGGCTCGGTCGCACGCCGTTCATCGGCAAGAGCATCAAGCCTTTTCTGCCGGCCCGCGATTTCCTGAGCTATATCGAGGCCATTCTGCGCGTCTATAACCAGTATGGCCGCCGCGACAACATCTACAAGGCGCGGATCAAGATTCTCGTGCACGAACTCGGCGCAGAGAAATTCGCGCAGGAGGTCGAGGCGGAGTGGAGGGCGATCAAGGACGGGCAACTCGCGCTCGATCGGGCGGCTTTCGCCGACATCGCCGCGCGCTTCACCTATCCGAACTACCTTGCGCTGCAGGACAGTCCATCCGAGCTAGCCGGCGCGCGCAAGGACAGGCGATTCAATGCCTGGCTCGAGAATTCCGTCGCCAATCACAAGATGCCCGGCTATGCCATCGTCACGATCTCGCTCAAGCGGGTCGGCGCGCCTCCGGGCGACGCGACGGCAGACGAGATGGACGCGATCGCAAGTCTTGCCGACCGCCATTCGTTTGGCGAAATCCGCGTCGGCCACGAGCAGAATCTGGTTCTGCCGCATGTCGCGCAGCGCGACCTGCCGGAGTTGTGGCGCGCGCTCGACGCGGCGGGGCTTGCGACGCCGAATATTGGGCTCGTCTCCGATATCATCGCCTGCCCCGGCCTCGACTATTGCAGCCTCGCGAACGCGCGCTCGATTCCCGTCGCCCAGGAATTGACGCAGCGCTTCAGCGATCACGAGCAGGCGCGCGAACTCGGGCGCCTGCACATCAACATTTCCGGCTGCATCAATGCCTGCGGCCATCATCATGTCGGCCATATCGGGATTCTCGGCGTCGAGAAGAACGGCGAGGAATTCTACCAGATCACGCTAGGCGGTCAGGCGGACGAGAATGCCGCGCTCGGCACGCTGCTCGGGCCGGCGGTGCCCTACGCGCAGGTCGCCGATACGGTCGAGGACGTGGTCAAGGCCTATCTCGAATTGCGCGAGCGGCCGGACGAAATCTTTCTCGACACGGTCAAGCGCGTCGGGATCGAGCCGTTCAAGGAGCGTGTCCATGCTGCTGAATAAGGCCGGGAAGATTGTCGGGGACGCCTTCGTGCGTGTGGCCGAGGACGCGGTGCTGCCGGAAAGCGTGGCTGTGCTTGTTTCCGCCGCGCGCTTCATGTCCGGCGCCGACGCGATTCTCAGACGCGAGGCGCCGACCGGCGTCGCCTGGCCGAACACCCGCAATGTCGAGGAGCTTGCACCGTATCTCGACCGGCTTGCGCTCGTGACCCTCGATTTCCCGAAATTCCGCGACGGACGCGCCTACAGCCAGGCGCGCATTCTGCGCGAGCGGCTCGGGTTTCGCGGCGAATTGCGCGCGACCGGCGACGTGCTGCGCGATCAGTTCCTGTTCCTGATCCGCTCCGGCTTCGACGCCTTCGAGGTCAGGAAGGAAGTCGACGCGCTTGCCTTCGCCGAGGCGGTGACGCGCTACAGCGTCTTCTACCAGCCGGCCGCGGATGGCAGGCAGACGGCATTGCGGCAGCGTCTCGCGCGCGCATCCGAGAGCGCGCGGCCGCTGGCCCGGGCAGATTGATCGCGTCAGCGCGGAGATCGACCGCCGATGGCATCCCGCGGCAGCCGAAATGTCTTTTCGATGCGGCGTGGTGCCCCTGGCCGGACTCGAACCAGCACGACCTTGCGGCCACCTGATTTTGAGTCAGGCGCGTCTACCAATTCCGCCACAGGGGCACAGGACGCCGGAAATATACGAGGGCGCGGTAGGGGTCAATGATGGCCGGGGCCGCTGACTCGGCTGCACTTTCGCGTGAGGCCGCAGCGCCTGTATCGACAGGGCCCTCCCGCAGCGCTATGTCGGCCCGCGCAACACGGGGATACAGGCATGTCGAGCACGGGCGTCACACGCTTGGCCAGCGAACCGGCGACGACGGTGCCGCTCACCATCGCGATCATCGGTGCGGCGACCATCATCGGCGCCTGGATATTCCAGTACGGATTCGGAATCCTGCCGTGTCCGCTCTGTCTCGAACAGCGCATCGCCTATTACTTCGCGATCCCGCTCGCCGTGCTGCTCGCCATCGGCGCGTCGGTCGGCGCCTCGCGCAGGGTGCTGATTGCGGGCCTCGTCGTGATCGCGGCCGGCATGCTCTGGAATGCCGGGCTTGGCGCCTATCACGCCGGAGTCGAATGGGGCTTCTGGCAGGGTCCGCAGGATTGCACTGGGCCGATCAACGATCTCGGCACCGCCGGCGGCCTGCTCAAGCAGCTCGAGAGCGTGCAGATCGTGCGCTGCGATGAGGTGCAGTGGCGCTTTCTCGGCCTGTCGCTGGCCGGCTACAATGCGCTGATCTCGCTGGCGCTCGCCGGGATCGCGGCCTGGGGCGCGCAAGCGCTGTGGCGCAGCGATTACGGATCGAGTTCCGTGTCCCAGTAGAGATAGTCGAGCCAGCTGTCGTGCAGGTAGTTGGGCGGAAACAGCCGCCCGTTGCGATGCAGATGCTGCACCGTCGGCTGTATCGGAATCTGCGACGGCCACATCTTGGCTTCGTCCGGCGTCTTGTTGGCCTTGCGCAGGTTGCAGCCCGAGCAGGCAGCGACGACATTATGCCAGGTGGTGTGCCCGCCGCGCGAGCGCGGAACGAGATGGTCGAAGGTCAGATCGTCATGCGAGCCGCAATACTGGCAGGAGAACTTGTCGCGCAGGAAGACGTTGAACCGCGTGAAGGCGGGATGCGTCGACGGCTTCACATAGGTCTTGAGCGACACCACGCTCGGAAGCTTCATCTCGAAGCTCGGTGAGTGGACCAGCCGGTCGTAATTGGCGACGATATTGACCCGCTCGAGAAAGACCGCCTTGATCGCGTCCTGCCACGACCACAATGACAGCGGATAATAGCTCAGCGGCCTGAAATCGGCATTGAGAACCAATGCCGGAAATCCGCTGGGCGACACATGCACGTTCAAAGCGAATCCCTTGACCTATGACACGCTCAATAATGTAGGGGAGCGTGACAGGATTGTGAAGCCGCCGGGAGGGGTTAGGCGTCAGCGGGGCAGCCTCCGGGCGAGGAATTCGCCGCCGTGGCGCAGGCCCTCCTGGTCGATGCCGTGGCCGACACCCTGCGAAAGATGCCATTCCACCGGCACTTCCAGCGCGGACAATCCTTGGGCCGCATGGAAGAGAGCCTGCGCGGGAATCAGTTCGTCCCGGTCGCCATGCACGAGCAGAACGGGCGGCCGGCTCTTGATTTCGGCGGCGACGGTCTCCGGCGGCCCGTCCTTCGGCAGCACCAGCATCCCGGAATAGCCGACGATCGCGGCCGGGGCGACCGCGCGGCGCAGCCCCGCATGCAGCGACATCATCGTGCCCTGGCTGAACCCGACAAGAGCGAGCGCGGACGGCGGCAGATTGCGGCGCGCGAGCTCCGCGTCGAGAAAGGCATCGAGCGCGGGCGCCGCCTTGTTGACGCCGATCCAGCGCTCGTCGGGATCGCGGAAGGTGAGGCCGAACCATTGCCGGCCGACCGGCGCCTGCCCGCACGGCTCCGGCGCATGCGGGGACACGAAGGCGGTGTCCGGCAGCAATCCCTGCCACGCGCGGCCGATGTCGATGAGATCGTTGCCGTCGGCGCCATACCCATGCAGGAACACGACCAGGCTCCTTGCCTTGCCGCTGCGCGGTTCGAGCCGCGGGCCGTCAAGCGCTGCGGCCATTCTCACCTCCATTGTCGGGCTGGACCGGGACAGGATCGCGCTTCTTGATGACCCGATAATAGTTCCAGAGCAAGTGCGCGGCGACGCCGCGCCACGGCTTCCAGATTTCGGCGAGCTTGACCATCTTCCTCGCATCCGGCCGCACCCGCAGGCCGAAGGCGATGCGGGCCGCTTCCTGGAGCGCGAGATCGCCGGCGGGCCAGGCATCGGCGTGACCGAGGCAGAACAGCAGATAGACATCCGCGGTCCACGGCCCGATGCCGTGGAGCCTGGTCAGCGCTCGATGCGCCTGTTCGGCCTCCATATGCGCAAGCGCCTCGAGGTTGATGTCGCCCTTCGCCACGGCCTTGCCGATCGCCTTCATCGTCCTGATCTTCGGCGCCGAGAGCCCGATGCGGGCAAGGCGTTCCGGGCGCGCCCGCCTGACGGCGTCGTGGTGAAAGGGGACGAAGGCCGCTTCCATCCGGCCCCAGATTGCGCTCGCGCTGGCCGTCGAAAGTTGCTGCCCGACAACGATCGCGCACAGCCCCGCAAAGCCCGGGGCTCTCCGCCGCAGCGCCGGGCTGCCGGCCTTCGCGAGCACGGCGCCGAGGCGCGGATCGGCGAGTACAAGCTTTGCGAGCGCGGCGTGGAGATCGGCTTCGGTTTGGAGGATGTGGCTGCTCATGGCGTGTCATGCCGGGCTTGACCTGGCGATCCGTCAAAAGAGAGAAGGTTCTTGCACAAGAGATGGACCCACGGGTCAAGCCCGCGGGTGCGCAAGATGCCACCCGTTTTCCGCTTCGCGCCGTCGCCCAACGGCTATCTGCATCTCGGACACGCATTGTCCGCGCTCCTGAATTTCCAGATGGCGCGGGCGAGCGGCGGCCGATTCCTGCTCCGGATCGAAGACATCGATGCGACACGCTGCCGCCCCGAATACGAGTCGGCGATCTACGAGGACCTTGCCTGGCTCGGAATCGCCTGGGAGCAGCCGGTGCGGCGGCAATCGGAACATTTTGACGTCTATGCGCAGGCGCTGCGGACTCTGGGCAGCCTGCTCTATCCAAGCTTCGAGAGTCGCGGCGAGATCGCGCGACTGGTGGCCGAGCGGGAAGGGCAGGGTTCATGGCCGCGGGACCCCGATGGCGCGCCGCTCTACCCGGGAATGGCGAGATCGTTGCCGGAAGCGGAGCGCGCGAAACGGATTGCAAGCGGCGAGCCTTATGCGCTGCGACTCGATATGGGCCGAGCGCTCGCGCAAGCAGGCCCGCTCGCCTGGCACGAAACGGGCGCCGGTCCCGGTGGCGAAACCGGGACCGTCGTGGCAAGACCCGAAGCGTGGGGCGATGCCGTGCTGGCGCGCAAGGACATACCGACGAGCTATCATCTCGCGGTCGTTGTCGACGATGCGCTGCAAGGCGTCACGCATGTGGTGCGCGGGCGAGACCTGTTCTGGTCAACGAGTCTGCATCGGCTGCTGCAAACACTGCTGGCGCTGCCCGAACCGGTCTATCTCCACCACCGTCTGATTCTCGATTCGGCGGGGCGGAAATTGTCCAAATCGACGCGCGCCACCGCCCTGCGCGACCTGCGCGAAAGCGGCCAAAAGCCAAGCGATATCAAACGCTTGATCGGTCTTGACTGAGATCGCGTAGTCGCCGCTCGGAGGCCGTGCCAAGGTGCCTGCGGGACGGGGACCATGCCGCAAGCCAAGAAACCGAAGGGGCGCAAGCGTTCGCGCAAGGTCGCGGTCCGGCGGGCTGTGTCTGCGGCGGCGCGCAATCGGCGTGCGGTCGAGGCCGCGCTCGCCGCGCTCGCGCACGACATCCGCACGCCGCTGACCGGCATTCTTGCGCTGTCGGAGTTGCTGGTTGCGTCCGAGCTCGGCGAGCGCGAGCGGCGCTGGGCGGAAGGCGTGCAAAGCGCCGCGGAGCATCTGACGCAACTCACCACCGTCGTCTGCGACGCCGTCAAGGAGGGCGCTGCGGGGCTCGCCTTGCGACAGGAGACGTTTTCGCCGCGCGCGCTTGCCGAGACCGTTGGCGCGGCGTTGCGGGCGCGGGCCGAGGCTAGCGGACTTTCAGCCGAGGTCGCGATCGCCGCGGATTTGCCGCCATATGTCGTCGGAGACCCCGTGCGGATCCGAGCGGCACTCGAGAACCTGATCGACAACGCCATCAAGTTCACGGCGAGCGGCACGGTGACGCTATCGGCAAACCGACAAGGGACGCGCGGGAAGCAGCGGCTCGTATTCGCGGTCGAGGACAGCGGCCCGGGCATCGCCGCGGCCGATATTCGAAAGCTCTTTCGGCCGTTCTCGCAGTTGGGCGCTGCGAAGTCCGATCCGTTCGCGGGGACCGGCCTTGGCCTTTCGCTGGTGCGGCGCATGGCGCGCGCGATGGGCGGCGATCTCACCGTCACCAGCAGGCGCGGGCGCGGCAGCACGTTCCGGCTGGAGGTTGGCGTGGGGGCTGCTCCGGCCGGGAAGGCGCCGGTCGATCAGTCCGTTGCCAATGCGCGGGTGCGTCCGCTGCGAATCCTGTGCGTCGAGGACAACCCCTATGGCCGCGTGGTGCTCAACACGATCCTGAAGGAACTCGGCCACCACACCGATTTTGCCTCGTCCGGCGAGGCTGCCGTCGCGGCGGTGGCGGGGGGCAATTACGACGTGGTCCTGATGGACGTCACGCTCACGGGAATCGACGGTTTCGAGGCTTCGCGTCGCATTCGCCGGCTGCCCGAGCCAGCGGGATCGATTCCGATCATCGGCGTTTCCGCACGCTCCGGCACGGTCGACGAGGCCGCCGCGCTCGACGCCGGCATGGATGGTTATCTGAGAAAGCCGGTGAGCCCGGCCGTGCTGGCGCAGGAGATCGAGAAAGTTCGCAAGCCGGCGTGACCGCGCCTTCGCCTAAGCCGCCTTCTCCGCCGCGTCTTCCACGATCCGCACCACGTCCGACATGATCTGGTTGATCTGGAAATCCTTCGGCGTGTAGACCGCCGCGACGCCCGCCTGCTTCAGCGTCGCCTCATCCTCGGGCGGCACGATGCCGCCCACCACGACCGGAATGCCCGACATCCCTTCCGCGCGCATGCGATCGACGATATCGCGGACGAGCGGCACATGGCTGCCCGAGAGGATCGACAGCCCGATCACGTCGACGCCTTCGTCCTTCGCGGTCTTGACGAGTTCCGCTGGCGTGAAACGGATGCCGGCATAGATCACGTCCATGCCGACGTCGCGCGCGCGCACCGCGATCTGCTCGGCGCCGTTGGAATGGCCGTCGAGGCCCGGCTTGCCGACCAGGAATTTCACGCGGTGCCCGAGCTTGTGGGAGACGCGCTCGACCTCGGCGCGCACCGGCTCCAGCAATTCGCCGCCGACCTGCCGTGCCGCCTTCGGCACGCCGGTCGGGGCGCGGTACTCGCCGAATACTTCGCGGAACACGGCGCCCCATTCGCCGGTGGTGACGCCGGCTTTCGCGCAGGCGATCGATGCCGGCATCACGTTGACGCCATCCTTTGCCGCGCGGCGCAACTCGGCCAGCGCCTTCTCGACTGCTTTCGCATCGCGCGTTCCGCGCCAGGCGTTGAGACGTGCGATCTGCTCCGCCTCAACCTCTTGCGGTACGGTGAGGATCGCATCGGTCCCGCCGGTGAGCGGAGACGGCTCGCTCTCGACGAACCTGTTGACGCCGACCACGACATTGTCGCCGCTCTCGATCGATTCCAGCCGCCGCGTGTTGCTCTCGACGAGCTGCTGCTTCATGTAGCCCATCTCGACCGCGGCGACCGCGCCGCCGAGCCGCTCGATGGTCGCGAGCTCCTCCTTCGCGGCGCTGATCAATTCGTCGACCTTCTTCTGGATCTCGATCGAGCCGTCGAAAATGTCGCCGTATTCGAGCAGATCCGATTCATAGGCGAGGATCTGCTGTGCGCGCAGGGACCATTGCTGGTCGAACGGGCGCGGCAGGCCGAGCGCCTCGTTCCAGGCCGGCAACTGCACGGCGCGGGCGCGCGCCTTTTTCGAAAGCGTGACCGCCAGCATTTCGAGAAAGATGCGATAGACGTTGTTTTCCGGCTGCTGTTCGGTCAGCCCGAGCGAGTTGACCTGCACGCCATAGCGGAAAAGACGCTGCTTGGGGTCGTTGACGCCATAGCGCTGCGCGGTGATCTCGTCCCACATGTCGACGAAAGCGCGCATCTTGCAGATTTCGGTGATGAAGCGCATGCCGGCATTGACGAAGAACGAGATGCGGCCGACCACTTCGCCCATCTTTCCTTCCGGCACTTCGCCGGACGCCTTCACCATGTCGAGAATGGCAATGGCGGTGGCCAGCGCATAGGCGAGTTCCTGGACCGGCGTGGCGCCTGCTTCCTGCAGATGATAGGAGCAGACATTCATGGGGTTCCATTTCGGCATTTCATGCGTTGTGAACAGGATCGTGTCCTTGATCAGACGCATGGAGGGGCCGGGCGGGAAGACATAGGTGCCGCGCGACAGGTATTCCTTGATGATGTCGTTCTGGGTGGTGCCGGTCAGTTTCTCGCGCGGAACGCCGGTTTCGTCGGCGATCGCAATGTAGAGCGACAGCAGCCACGCCGCCGGCGCGTTGATCGTCATCGAGGTGTTCATCTCGGCGAGCGGAATGCCGTTCAGCAGATTCCGCATGTCACCGAGATGGGATACAGGCACGCCGACCTTGCCGACCTCGCCGCGGGCGAGGATGTGGTCGGAATCGTAGCCGGTCTGGGTCGGCAGATCGAAGGCGATGGAGAGGCCGGTCTGGCCTTTCGCGAGATTTTGCCGGTACAGGGCATTCGACTTCTCGGCCGTCGAATGCCCTGCATAGGTCCGGAAAATCCAGGGCTTGTCGCGTCTTGGCTTCTCGCTCTTGTCCTGCATACGTCCTTCGATCCAATCCGCGCCTTCGCTCAAACTCTCCTGATGAGACCGATGATCACAAGCAGGATGACAGCGCCGATGACGGCGTGAATGATAGCCGCCACGATCCCGCCGCCCATCGCGATGCCCAGATACGGGAACAGCCAGCCGGCGATCAGCGCGCCGACAATGCCCACGACGATGTTGCCGACGAGCCCGAATCCGTAACCTTTAACGATCAGTCCGGCGAGCCAGCCGGCGATGGCGCCGACGATCAGCCATACGATCAGACTCTCAATTCCCATCGCATCCTCCCCTTGAGCGGGGGCCCGCACGGACAGTAGCGCCCCCCGCCACTGTTTTGCATTGCAGCGAAAGGATGATAGCGGGCTTGGTTCCGCCTGTCAGCGGCTTTAGCGATGCCGCAAAAATAAACGCCCTGCGCTAAACGGCCCTGTTGCGGCGCAACATCCACTACGGCAGACTTGCACCAGATCCACCGCCAGTGATCCCGGGAGCATGGCGATGTCAGCCGTTGCCGAAGCCAAGAAAGCCCAACCCGTGCCGCTCAAGGACCTCTATGGCCTTGGCGAGATTCCGCCGCTCGGGCACGTGCCCGAAAAGATGCATGCCTGGGTGATCCGCAAGGAACGGCACGGCCCCCCCGAGCAATCATTCCAGCTCGAAGTGCTGCCGACCTGGCCGATCGGCGAGGACGAGGTGCTTGTCTATGTGATGGCGGCCGGCGTGAACTACAACGGCGTGTGGGCCGGGCTCGGCATTCCGATTTCGCCGCACGATGTTCACAAGAACCCGTTCCACATCGCGGGCTCCGATGCCTCGGGCGTCGTCTGGGCCGTGGGCGCCAAGGTGAAGCGCTGGAAGGTCGGCGACGAGGTGATCGTTCACTGCAATCAGGACGACGGCGATGACGAGGAATGCAATGGCGGCGATCCGATGCTGTCGCCCTCGCAGCGCATCTGGGGCTACGAGACGCCGGACGGCTCGTTTGCCCAATTCTGCCGCGTGCAGTCGCGGCAATTGATGCAGAAGCCCAGGCATCTGACCTGGGAGGAGGCCGCCTGCTACACGCTCACACTCGCGACCGCGTATCGCATGCTGTTCGGTCATCCGCCGCACACGATGAAGCCCGGCGATCATGTGCTGGTATGGGGCGCCTCCGGCGGGCTCGGCGTGTTCGGCGTGCAACTGGCCGCGGCTTCGGGCGCTCACGCCATCGGTGTCATCTCGGACGAAAGCAAGCGCGACTATGTGCTGGGACTCGGCGCAAAGGGCGTCATCAACCGCAAGGATTTCAAGTGCTGGGGCCAGATGCCGACGGTCAACACGCCTGAATACAACGAGTGGGTGAAGGAGGCTCGCAAGTTCGGAAAGGCGATCTGGGACATCACCGGCAAGCGCGACGTCGATATCGTGTTCGAGCATCCGGGCGAGGCGACCTTCCCGGTTTCCTGCCTCGTCGTGAAGCGCGGCGGCATGGTGGTGTTCTGCGCCGGCACCTCGGGCTACAATATCACTTTCGATGCGCGCTATGTGTGGATGCGGCAGAAGCGCATCCAGGGCTCGCATTTCGCCCATCTGAAGCAGGCGAGCGCGGCGAACCAGTTCGTTCTCGATCAGCGCATAGACCCCTGCATGGGCGAGGTGTTCCCCTGGGACAAGATTCCGGCTGCGCACGCGCTGATGTGGAAGAACGAGCACAAGCCCGGCAACATGTCCGTGCTGGTGAATGCGCCGCGGACCGGCCTGCGCAGCATCGAGGATGTGGTCGAGGCGATGGGCGGCTGAGTTCTAGTTCCGCTGCTCCTCGCTCTTTCGCCTGTTCTCGATGATGATGGCATTCAGCTCGCCGCCGTAGATGAAGATGCATGCGGTGAGATAAAGAAACACCAGCGCGATGATCGGCGCGGCGAGGCCCGCATAATAGATCGAATAGGCGAACGCGAAATCCGCAAGATAGCGTCCGAACAACACGCCCGCGATCAGCCAGAGCACGAGCGTCGCGAGGATTCCCGGCATGATCTCGCGCAGCCTGCGCCGGCCTGCCGGCAGCCATTTGTGGACCACGAACAGCGGCACGATGATCAGGATGGAGGCAACCGTCAGCCGGATGATCGTGAAAGTGTCGTCGATGTCGCGCAGGGCCGGCACGAAGCGCGTCGCAGTCCGGATGATCAGCGGCGCCAGCAGCACGAGGAATGAGAGCGCGAGAATGGCGACCATGCCGATGATGACATACCCGATCGATTCCACCCGCAGCAGGATGGCCGAGCGTGTGTCGATGACGCTGTAGGCCCGATTCAACCCGATGCGCAGGCTCTCCACGCCGCTGGAGGCGAAGTAGAGTGCGAGCACGGCGCCGATCGTGAGCACGCCCTGTTGCGCGCCGTCGAGCACGTGCTGGATTTCCGTCGCGATCGGCCCGGCCACTTCTTCGGGCCAGGTCTCGAGCACGAGCCGCGCGGCTTCGGTTGCCAGGTCTCGCGAGCCGATCATGCCGGCGACGGCCGTGAGCACCAGGAAGAACGGAAACAGCGACATCAGCGCTGAGAGCGCGATATGGCTGGCGATCGCCCAGCCGTCGTCCTTGAGGAACTCCCACCACGCGTCGAGCGCGATCCGGTAGCAGCGGCCGAGAAACTTCACCTCTGTCTCCACAGAGCGCGATCCGGGACAATCGGACGGAACACGCGCTTCAAGATCACCGCACGCCCGGCTCCTCTTGCCGGGCGGCGCACATCACCTCGCAGATTGAGGAAAAGCAAGAGGCGGCCGGCGCAGGCCGGCCTGCGTCTTTTTCAGGCCGCCTGGACCTGCGACAGGAACCGCCGGACTTCGCTTTCAAGGTTTTCGGCCTCGCTGCCGAGCGCATCGGCAAGCGCCTTGACCTCGGATGCGGTCGCGCGCGCGTCGGCCGTGGCGTGAGCGACGCGGCCCATCGCCCGAGCGCCGCCTTGCGCTTCCGACGAGGCGCGATGCACGCCCTCGGCGATCGACGCGACGGCCGAATTCTGTTGCTCGACGGTCGCGGCCACGCTGCCGGCAATGGCCGACATGTCCTCGATGATGGCGTTGACGTTCGTGATCGCCTGCACGGCGTCGGCGGTGGACGACTGGATCGCGCCGATCTGGCCCGCGATATCCTCGGTCGCTTTTGCCGTCTGGCTGGCAAGCGATTTCACCTCGGACGCCACCACCGCGAAGCCGCGTCCGGCCTCGCCCGCGCGGGCGGCCTCGATGGTCGCGTTCAGCGCCAGCAGGTTGGTCTGAGCGGCGATCGCCTGAATGAGGCTGACAACCTCGCCGATGCGCGTTGCCGCATTGCCGAGTTCGGTCATGGTGGACGTGGTGCGATGGCTTTCCATCACCGCCCGGCGCGCCACCTCCGTCGACTTGTTGGCCTGTCCCGCGATCTCGTTGATGGAAGCCGCGAGCTCTTCCACCGCGCTCGCCGCGTTGGCGACATTGCCCGAGGCGGCGCCCACGCTGTTTTCGGCGTCGCGGGCCTCCTTCGACATGGCGTCCGCGGCGCTGTTGAGCTGGCCGGACGTGGCCTCGAGCCGCTGCGCCGCGCCTCGCACCTTGTCGAGCACCAGATCGATCGACTGCTCGAAGCTGCGGATGGTGGCCGCGATGGCCTGGCCCCGGCGCTCGCGCGCATGACCCTCCTGATCCTGGCGCGCGGCAAGCTGCTCGCGTTCGATCATGCTGTCGCGGAAAACGATGACGCTGCGCGCCATATCCCCGATATCGTCCTTCAGATCGGTGGCGGGAATTCGGGCGGCCGTGTCGCCTGCGGCGAGTTGCTTCATGACGGCGGCGAGCCCGCGCAACGGACCTGTGATGCTCCGGCCGATCAGCCAGCTGAACAGAAGTCCGATCACGATCGCCGCGCATCCGACGCCAACGATGATATTCCGCGTCCAGGCCTGCGAATCCGCGAGCATGGCGGACGCAGCCTTGTCCTTCTCCGTTGCCGACGCAATGATGCGGTCGGCCAGCGGAAGGACGTCCTGCGTGTCGCTTTGAATGAGCGTAAGGTCGCTTTCGACGGACTGCGATTCCCTGGCCCAGTCCCGGAAGGCGTCCGCGTAGGCCTGCACGGCCTCGCGCAGTTGCGCCTTCATGATGTCGGCCCCGACAGCCTTGTCGAAAATCGCACTGAAGTTGCTCAGTTCGTCGCGAAACGCCCTTTGGGAGACATTCGAGCGCCCATGCATGAATTCAAGCTGATGACGCCGCATCGAGAGCAGCGAGATCATCAGGTTCTGCGCATCGACGGGGGGCAGCCAGCTCAGATCGGCAATAGTGCGCTCGGCATTCTCGACGGCGTCGTGCAGGCGCTTCTGAATCCCCTGGCTTTCATCGTATCCGACGATCTGCTGCGCCTGCAGCATATGGTCGAATGTCGATTGCAGACTTGTGAGCACTTCGCGGACTCGCGGGAGGAAGCGGACGGAATCCGCATCCGAGTATTGCTGAATCTGATCGAGGCTTGCGACGGCGAGCGCGTGGCTGTCGTTGAACAGCTTTGCGAGCTCGGGCCGCGGAGCGCGCGCGAATTCCGCCGCGGCAACGCGGATGCGACCGAGCGCATCCCTGAAATTGCGACTGGCATTCTGCAGCGCGCCCGCCGCCTGAGCAGATGCGAAGGCGCTGTCCACCTGGCTCTCCCCGGCGCGGAAGGCGAGCCCGTTGGCCAGAAAGCCGGCGACCGGGATCAGTGCGATCGCAATGATCCGGTTGCGGACGGAGAGGGAGGAAACGACTCGGGTGAAGAGGCCGGCAGTGCGCCCAGTCCGGCTGAAGGTCGCGTTCATCTGGGATGCGGTCCGAGGATCCTGCTGCAAACGAAGGCAGGCTCAGGACAGCGGAAAATGGTTAAAAAATGTAGGTATTTTACGCAAAGCCCAAAAACTTAACGGAGAGTTGCTTTTGTGCGCTGCAATATTAGTCTAGCCGGGGAATTTGCTTGTTTTGATTTTGAGGGAGTCGATGATGCCGGTTGCCGCCGCCCGACGTGATGCGTCCGATCAGATTGCCGCCCAGGCGCGGGACGTGCTTTCGGTTGCCGAGGCGCTGCTGGCCGACGCCGTCCATCGCGTTCGCGAGCGGCTGCAGGGCGCGCCCGGGCGTGATCTCGACCGCGAGCAGCGCGCGACCCACGGCTTGTCCTGGCTCGCAACCTATGTGGAAGCCATTCGCCAGCTCGGCGCCTATGCCGAAAGGCTGCAGGCGGCCGAGGCTTTCGGCGAAATCGAGAGCCTTCTGGTCCGGATCGGCCTGGCCGAATATCTCGCGCAGATCGTCGGCGGCATTCCGATGAGCCAGGGCGAGATCGTGCGGATGTCCGATCTGGGCTTGCCGCCTTCTGCCGTCGCCGCGCGCATGACGCCCGCCGCGGAGGCGATGATGGCGACCGGCAATACCGCCGCCAACCGCGCGCGCCTCGTCGAGCTGATCCGCGCGCAGCACGACGCCTTCGTCGGCCAGAGCGGTCTCGACGACACGCTGGAAACGATCCGCGACGAGATGCGCAAGTTTGCTGAGAGCGAGGTTATCCCGAACGCCCAGGGATGGCACCGCACCAACAGCTATATTCCGATGGATATCATCGCGCAGATGTCGGAGCTCGGCGTGTTCGGGCTCACGCTGCCGGAGGATTACGGCGGGCTCGGCCTCGGCAAGGAATCGATGTGCGTAGTCTCCGAGGAATTGTCGCGCGGCTATATTGGCGTCGGCTCGCTCGGCACGCGGTCGGAAATCGCGGCGGAGCTCATTCTCGGCGGGGGCACCGAGGATCAGAAGCGGCAATGGCTGCCGAAGATCGCCTCGGGCGAGGTGCTGCCGACGGCCGTCTTCACGGAGCCCAATACCGGATCCGACCTCGCCTCGCTGAAGACGCGGGCGGTGCGCGACGGCAACGTCTACAAGGTCTACGGCAACAAGACCTGGATCACGCATCCGGTGCGCGCAGACCTGATGACACTGCTCGTGCGCACCAATCCGAAGGAGCCGGGCTATCGCGGGCTTTCGATGCTGCTCGCCGAGAAGCCGCGCGGCACGGACGAGAATCCGTTTCCCGCGAAGGGCATGTCCGGCACCGAAATCGAGGTCCTCGGCTATCGCGGCATGAAGGAATACGAGATCGCGTTCGACGGGTTCGAGGTGAAGGCCGAGAATCTGCTCGGCGGTGTCGAGGGACTTGGTTTCAAGCAATTGATGCAGACATTCGAATCCGCGCGCATTCAGACTACGGCGCGCGCGGTCGGCGTGGCGCAGGCTGCGATGGAACAGGCGCTCGACTATGCGCAGGCGCGCCAGCAATTCGGCCAGCCGATCATCAATTTCCCGCGCGTCTCCGACAAGATCGCGATGATGGCGGTGGAAATCCTGATTGCCCGCCAGCTCACCTATTACGCGGCGCGCCAGAAGGATTCGGGGCGCCGCTGCGACCTCGAGGCAGGAATGGCGAAACTGCTGGCCGCCCGGGTCGCCTGGGCCGCAGCCGACAACGCGCTGCAAATTCACGGCGGGAACGGCTTCGCGCTGGAATTCCCGGCCTCGCGCATCCTCTGCGACGCCCGCATCCTCAACATTTTCGAGGGTGCCGCGGAGATCCAGGCCCAGGTGATCTCGCGCCGGTTGCTGGACGGAAGCAATTGATCGATGCTTTCTCCCGCGCGGCAGGAGCTGCCTAGCGCCTGCCCCACCAACCAACCCGGCCGGGCGCTTCGAGCCCGGGAACACGGTTTCGCGTGCCTGATCTTTGTCAAGGCGGCCGCAACTTCCGCACCGTATCCGGGTTCGTGAACGGCAGCCGTTTCAGAAGGGTGTTGCAGCATGAACAAGATCAAAATCAATCAGGGCGAGTGGGTCGTCGTCTGCGACGGAAACAAGGCGCTGGTGCTCGAGAACAAGGGCGACGAGAAATTCCCGAACCTGCAGACCCGGGAGGTTTACGAGCAGAAGAGTCCGCCGACACACCAGCAGGGAACGGATGCGCCCGGACGCTCGATCAATTCGGTCGGCAATCGCCGCAGCGCAATGGAGCAGACCGACTGGCATGAGGAGGCAGAGCGAACCTTCCTTCTTGAACTCGTCGATCGGCTGGATGCCGCAATCGGCGCCGGCGACACCAGGTCGCTCATCATTGTCGCCCCGCCGCGTGCGCTCGGTGTCATCCGCCAAGCCTATTCGAACAACTTGCGGCGAGCCATCCGCAGCGAGATCGACAAGGACTTCGTGAAACTGCCCGTGCACGAGATCGAAAAGCATCTGACGGGCGCCTGAGACAGGCATGGCGACAAGGCGCGGTCGGTGCTAAATGGGAGCGATGGCCAGTACATTCTCTACGATCATCGTGCCGATCGCCATCGGCGCCGTCGGCGTGGTTCTTCTGTTCGGCCTCGCCAACATGCTTCGCGGCGGCTCCCCGCACACCTCGCAAAAGCTCATGCGGCTGCGCGTGCTCCTGCAATTCGTCGCGATCATCATTATCATGATCACGATCTGGTTGATGGGGCGATAGATGGTTGTCCTGAATCGCATCTATACGCGCACGGGCGACGACGGCACGACGTCGCTCGGTTCGGGCGACCGTCGCAAGAAATACGATCTGCGGGTCGCGGCATATGGAAC
>JACAEG010000046.1 GCA_013388965.1 Pseudorhodoplanes sp.
CCCCCCCCCCCACGGCCCGCTGACCCTGGGCCCGGTCGACCGCATCGTCGCCTGCACCGGGCAGCGGCCCGATCTCGCCATGACGCGCGAATTGCGGCTCGATCTCGATCCGTGGCTGGAATGCGCGCGCATTCTCGGGCCGGAGATCGACCCCAACCTGCATTCCTGCGGCAGTGTGCCGCCGCACGGCTACAAGGAATTGTCACATCCCGAGCCCGATTATTTCGCGGTCGGAATCAAGAGCTATGGCCGCGCGCCGACCTTCCTGATGGCGACCGGCTACGAGCAGGTGCGCTCGATCGCAGCCTTCCTCGCCGGCGACATCGCGGCCGCCGACGACGTGCGGCTGGTGCTGCCGGAAACGGGCGTCTGCACCGTCTCCTTCGGCGGCGAAGCGGTCACGGGTGGCGGGTCATGCTGCGGCAGCCCGGCGCCGAAGAAGGTCGAGGAGATCAAGGTCGAGGCCGTGGCCGAAGCAAGTGCTTGCTGCCGCGGTCCGGCGCCCAAGGAAGCGGACGCCTGCTGCGTGAAGGACGCGGAGGCGAAAGCGCAAGGTGAAACCGGTTGCGGCTGCGGCTCGTCCGCCGGGCAGCAGGCGGCGTGACAACAGCGTATCAGGGGAGCAAGCCCATGCAGCGTCCGTACAATGTCCTGTTTCTTTGCACCGGCAATTCCGCCCGCTCGATCATCGCGGAGGCGATTCTCAATCGCGAGGGGCGCGGCAAGTTCAAGGCCTATTCGGCAGGGAGCCAGCCGAAAGGCGCGCCGCATCCCTACACGCTCGATCTGCTCAAGAAGATGAATTTCGATGTGAGCCAGTTCCGTTCGAAAAGTTGGAACGAATTCGCGCAGCCGGGCGCGCCCGAGCTCGATTTCGTTTTCACGGTCTGCGACAACGCGGCGAACGAGACCTGTCCGTTGTGGCCGGGCCAGCCGATGACCGCGCATTGGGGCGTGCCGGATCCTGCGGTGGCGGAGGGCACGGAAGCCGAAGTACGGCTTGCCTTCGCGGACGCCTTCCGCATGCTCAACAACCGCATCTCGATCTTCGTCAATCTGCCGATCGCCTCGCTCGACAAGCTGACGCTGCAGAAGCAGCTCGACTCGATCGGCATGACCAAGGATGCCGCCGCCGATCCCGCCTCCGCGGCGTGAACGAGGATCGGCCACGTGATCGGACAATGAGCTCATGTCGTTCTTCGAACGCTATCTGACTGTCTGGGTGTTTCTCTGCATCGTGGCCGGCATCGCGCTGGGCTGGCTGTTTCCGGGCCTTTTCCACGCCATCGGCGGACTTGAGGTCGCCAACGTCAATCTGCCGGTGGCCCTCCTGATCTGGCTGATGATCGTGCCGATGCTGGTGAAGATCGACTTCGCGGCCTTGCGCGAAGTCGGCCGCCACTGGCGCGGGATTTCCGTTACGCTGCTCATCAACTGGGCATTCAAGCCGTTCTCGATGGCGGTGCTCGGCTGGTTCTTCATCGGCTATCTGTTCCGGCCGTATCTGCCCGCCGACCAGATCGATTCCTACATCGCGGGCCTGATCCTGCTGGCGGCGGCGCCCTGCACGGCGATGGTGTTTGTGTGGAGCAACCTGACGAAGGGCGAGCCGCATTTCACGCTCACGCAGGTGGCGCTCAACGACGCGATCATGATCGTCGCCTTTGCTCCCATCGTCGCGCTCCTCCTCGGGCTGTCGGCCATCACAGTGCCCTGGAATACGCTGGTGCTGTCGGTGGCGCTCTACATCGTGGTGCCCGTAATCGCGGCCCAGTTCATTCGCACCCGCCTGCTTGCGGGCGGTGGACAGGCCGCGCTCGATCGCTTTCTCGGAATCGTGCAGCCGCTGTCTCTTGTCGCATTGCTGGTGACACTCGTTCTGCTGTTTGCCTTCCAGGGCAAGCAAATTCTGGCGCAGCCGCTCGTGATTGCGCTGCTCGCGGTGCCGATCCTGATCCAGGTCTATTTCAATTCCGGTCTCGCCTACCTGCTCAACCGCGCGGCCGGGGAAGCGCATTGCGTCGCGGGACCGTCCGCACTGATCGGCGCCAGCAATTTCTTCGAGCTTGCAGTCGCGGCGGCGATCTCGCTGTTCGGCTTCAACTCGGGTGCGGCGCTCGCTACCGTGGTCGGCGTGCTGATCGAGGTTCCCGTCATGCTGTCGGTCGTTTGGATCGTCAATCGCTCGAAGGACTGGTACGAGGCCGGCACCGCGGTGCGCGCGGCGTCTGCGCCAGCCGATGCCTTGAAGCATCCGCGCTGACGCGGACGGTGTTCACCGTATCTCCGGTATCCCTGAAAGGGGAACGGCCTCCGGCGGGGAGCACCGGAGGCCGTGTTGCGCCATCCGCTGCGCATCGGACGGCGTGGGAGCTTTGTCTCCCCCCTGACCGGGGCCAGAGGGATGAACCGGGCTAGAAGGGCAGGATCACGTCGAGCACCTGCTGGCCGTAGCGCGGCTGCTGCACATCCATGATCTGTCCGCGTCCGCCATAGGCGATGCGGGCCTGCGCGATCTTGGTGGATTCGATCGTGTTGTCGCTCTCGATGTCCTCCGGACGCACGACGCCGGCGACGATCAATTCGCGGATTTCGAAATTGATCCGCATCTCGGTGCGGCCCTCGATCACGAGATTGCCGTTCGGCAATACCTGCGTGACCACGCCGGCAATGTTGGTGAATATCTCGTCCTTGCGGTCGATCGAGCCCTTGCCGTCGCTGCCGGCGATCGAGTCGAGCTCGATCATCTTGCCGGGAATTTTCACGCTCGAGAAGATCGGCAGCTTGGTCTTGCCGAAGAACGCCTCGATATTGACTTCCTCGCCGTTGAGCCGGCTGCGGCTGGTCTCGTTCTCGACCGTCGCCTTGTCAGCGATCTTCACCTTCACGGTGAGAATGTCGCCCACCTGGTGCGCGCGCTGGTCCTTGAAGAAGGCGCGCGAGCCGTTCCGCCACAGGGAGTTCGGATTGTAGGAGGCCGGCTGCGGCATCGGCATCGGCATCTGGACCGGCTTGTAGCCGGGCGCCGTGACCGGATTCTCGATCGCGGAAAGCTTGGGCTGCTCGCCGATCATCGCGAGCCGTTCCAGCGCGGCGCAACCGCCGAGCGGAATGGCGAGCAGGGCGAGGCAGGCGAGGGGACGGAAACTCGACAGGGACGCGGTCATTGTTGTGTTCTTTCGCTGTTACGCTGCCTATTGCGGCCGGTTCGGAGTATTGAGCGCGGCAACCGACCGCTTGACCTGCCCGGCGGCACGCGCTGGCGATGGGGTCACGACCACGCGGCCGGGCCCGGTGACGACGCCCTGCACAACGCGCTTGGACTGAGTATTCAGAATGTTGACGATGTCGCCTTCGGCGCCGGCTTCCTGCGCGGTGCCGCGCATCGTGAGAGTCATGCCGGGGATTTCATAGATCAGCATGACGGACTCGTTGCGTGCGACCAGTTCCGGCTTCATGAGTTCGGTCCGGCGCAGGATCGTGCCGGCGCGCAGCGCATGCCGCACCGAGAGGCCGATCACGGTTTCGCCCTCGCGCATGCTATCGGCGACGGCTTCCGACTTCGGGCGGCGCTGGATGGTGACATCCGCCGCGCTCAGAACCTCGCCGCGCGCGACAGGGCGCGCGAGCACGATCACGCTCGTCGTCTCGAGGGCGGTTCCGGTAAACCGCAGGGGGTGGCGCTTCGTCACCTGGCTGCCGGGCAGATCGAGCGCGGCGTCGAAGCGGCGGCTGCGCGGATCGTAGGTGAGGCGCGTCACCGCGAGGTCGGAGGCGGCGTTCGGCTCGACATGCAGCGTATCGACCGGGCGGTCGAAGGTGATCGCGATGCTTGTGGCGTCGCCGGCGAGATGCTGGGCGGACAGGGCCGCGACGATGCGCGCCTCGATTTCGGCCTGCGTGATCGCGCGGCCCGCGCGCGTGACGCTCACCTCCGACAGGCCCTTCATGTCGAGTGCGATCACCCCGTGTCGGCGCAGCGCCTCGGCCACGCGCTCGGCCGGCACGCTGCCGGTCTCGCCGAGATCGGGGGCGCGGAACACTGCGATGTCCGCGGCGGCGCCGGGATGATCGACGAGATCGCCGATCCGCACGAGGTCGCTCGCGACCACGACTTGCGCGCGCAGGGCGGGCGCCTGCGGCGCAACGCTTCCGGTGGATTGCGCGGTGGCTGCGGCCGGCAGCGCGAGCAGGGCGGCAGTGAGGATCAGGCGGCGCATGGCGAGCACTCCCTCAGCGCATCATGTTGGAGGTGGTGGAGAGCATCTGATCGGAAGCGGTGATGACCTTGGCGTTCATCTCGTAGGCGCGCTGCGCGGCGATCAGATCGGAGATTTCCGTCACCGCCTCGACATTGGCCTGCTCGAGCATCATCTGCTGCAGGTCGCCGTAGCCGTCGGTACCGGGAATGCCGTCCTGTCCGGTTCCGGAGGCCGGGGTTTCGAGGAACAGGTTGTCGCCGATCGGCTGCAGGCCGGCCTTGTTGATGAAGCGGGTGAGCGAAAGCTGGCCGAGCACGGTCGGCGTCGTGGTGCCGGCCGGCGTGACCAGGACCTGTCCCTGCGCATTGATGGTGAGGCCGGTCACGTTGGCGGGAATGGTGATGGCCGGCTGCACCACGAGCCCCTGCGCGGTGACGATGCGGCCCTGCGAATCCATCTCGAAGGAGCCGTCGCGGGTATAGGCGAAGCTGCCGTCGGCGCGGGCGATCTTGAAGAAGCCGTCGCCGCGGATCGCGACGTCGAATTCCTTGCCGGTCGGATAGAGCGAGCCCTGCGTCATGATGCGCGGCGTCCCGACGGTCTTGACGCCGGAGCCGAGATCGACGCCGACGGGAAGGGTGTTGCCCTGGTCGGAGGTCTGCGTGCCGATGCGGCGCGCATGCTCGTAGAGCAGATCCTGGAATTCCGCGCGCTGCCGCTTGAAGCCGGTCGTGCGCATGTTGGCGATGTTGTTGGAGATGACCTGGACGTTGAGTTCCTGGGCCATCATCCCGGTCGCAGCGGTGTGAAGCGATCGCATGGGTTACCTCCGCTGGCCCGCCGCTCAGGCGGGCACCTCGGCCAATTTGTCGACCGCGCCGCGGCGCTGGTCGTGCTGGTTCTGCAGGATGCCCGAGACCTGCGAATAGGTGCGCGAGACCTCGATCATGCGCGTCATTGCGAGGACGCTGCGCACATTGGATTTCTCGATCGCGCCCTGCACGATGTTCGGCTGATCGACATCATCCGGGATCGCGCCGGCCGGCGCGCTGAAAGTGCTGCCGCCGTCCTTGCGCAATTGCTGGATCTGGTCGAAGCGCACGAGACGCAGCTTGCCGCGGATCGCGACGGAGATCGCGTCGCCGCCCTCGCGCACCGTGATCGTGCCTTCCTTCGAGATCATGATGGAGTTGTCGAGCGTCTGGAACACGATCGGCCCCGCCTCGCCCTGCACAACATAGCCTTCGCTGGTCACGAGCTGACCCTGCGCGTCGAGCTGGAAGGCGCCGTTGCGCGTGTAGCGCTCGCCGCGCGGCGTCTGCACCACGAAGAATCCCTCGCCCTCGATCGCGACGTCGAGCGGAGAGCCGGTATGCTGGATGGCGCCCTGCGTCTGGTCGATGAAGGTCGAGCGGTCCTGCACGTAGCTGACCTGCCGGTCCTGCGCCGCGAAATGGTGCGCGCTCGCACCCGGCATCAGGTATTCCTCGAACAGGGGCGTGTCGGCCTTGAACCCGGTGGTGTTGATATTGGCGATGTTGTTCGCGATGACATCCATCTCGCGCTTGAGACTCATCTGTCGCGACAGTCCGACGAGGTGAGCGTTCATTGATCTTCTCCCCTGGCCCTTGCGCTTCGCCCTCCCACAGGCGGAACCGCCGGCCGTCTTGCGCGCGGGCTCTCCCAAGCCGGTGCGCAAAGGGGATGTTGCACGCCCTGTGCCAAGGCGGAAAAGCAAGGTCTGACAATGGGTTGAGGCCTCGACCGGGTCGTCCGCAGGTTGCCGCCCGGCACGAATTGTCCGGGCCGACCCGGCAAATTTTTCCGCTCGCATGCGCGAAGAAAGCTTCCGTTAACCATTCTCCCACTACCGTCCGGGAACTCAGCAGGGATGGGCGCACACGGCGCAATCGACGTCGTGGCGCCGGTGGAGCGGGAAGCAGCATGGCAACGAAGCCAAAGGAAAAGCCGCCGGAGGCTCCGGCTGCCGACAATGCGGACGGCGACGCGCCCGCGAAACCGGTCAAGAAGCCGATCTTCTCGAAGGTGGTGATCCTTGCCGCGACCGGCCTGCTGGTCGTGTGCGGCCTGGGAGCGACCGCCTATTTCCTGCTGTCGAGCAAGGCGCCGAAAGAGGTGGCCGCCGCGCCGGTCAAGCCGCCGGTCTTTCTCGATCTGCCCGACACGCTGGTCAACCTCTCCAATGCCGGCGGCGAGCGTCCGCAATATCTGAAGGTCAAGGTCGTGCTCGAAATGGCCGATCAGCAGATGGTCCAGCAGGTGCAGCCGGTGCTGCCGCGCGTGATGGACGCATTCCAGACCTATCTGCGCGAATTGCGCCCGACCGATCTCGACGGCTCTGCCGGCCTCTACCGGTTGAAGGAGGAATTGACGCGCCGGGTGAATGCCTCGATCGCACCCAACCGGGTCAATGCGGTGCTCTTCAAGGAAATCGTCGTCCAGTGACGGACCGCTGACCGATGGCCGGCAAAGACATCGACCAGGACGCCCTTGCCGCAGAGTGGGGGCTCGCGCTCGAGGAGGAAACCGCGCCGGCGCCGAAGCCGCAGCTTTCGGAGATCGGCATCGACGCGGAAATGGCCGACCAGTGGGCGGCCATGGTCGACGAAAGCCTGCTGGCGTCCGGCGCCAAGGGCGGCGCCGAGCGCATCCTGAATCAGGAAGAGATCGACGGCCTTCTCGGCTTCAATCTCTCCGAAGCCAATTTCAACGACAATTCGGGCATCCGGGCGATCATCGATTCGGCGATGGTCTCCTACGAGCGTCTGCCGATGCTCGAAATCGTCTTCGACCGGCTGGTCCGGCTGCTGACGACCTCGCTGCGCAATTTCACCTCCGACAATGTCGAAGTCTCGCTCGACCGCATCACCTCGGTGCGGTTCGGCGACTATCTCAACTCGATCCCGCTGCCCGCGATTCTCGCCGTGTTCAAGGCGGAGGAGTGGGAGAATTTCGGGCTCTGCACCGTCAATTCGAGCCTGATCTATTCGATTATCGACGTGCTGCTGGGCGGGCGGCGCGGGCATTCGTCCGTGCGCATCGAGGGCCGACCCTACACCACGATCGAGACGAGCCTCGTCAAGCGCATGATCGAGGTGATGCTGGCCGACGCGGAGCTCGCGTTCAAGCCGCTGTCGCCGGTGAAGTTCAACATCGACCGGCTGGAGACCAATCCGCGCTTCGCCGCGATCACGCGCCCGGCCAATGCCGCGATCCTGATCCGCCTGCGCATCGACATGGAGGACCGCGGCGGCACCGCGGAGCTGCTCCTGCCCTACGCGACCATCGAACCGATCCGCGGCGTGCTGCTGCAGATGTTCATGGGCGAGAAGTTCGGCCGCGACCCGATCTGGGAGGGCCATCTCGCGACCGAGATCGCGCAGGCCGAGATCGCGGTCGATGCCGTGCTGTACGAGTCCAAGCTGCCGCTGCGGCAGATCATGGGGCTGCGCGTGGGAGACACGCTGCCGCTCGAGATCAAGCCGGATGCCTCGGTCACGGTGCGCTGCGGCGACTGGACGCTGACGGAAGGGCGCATGGGCCGGATCGGCGAGCGCGTCGCAGTCCGCGTGACCAAGCCGCTGCGCAAGCCCAAGACCACGCTTGCGATGTTCGAGAATTCCGAAGGGGCCACCAGCAGGGTGGAGACATCATGACCAACATCACGGGCTTGACGATCGAGGCGCTGGTTTCGGTTCTTCTCCTGCTCACCATCCTGTTCTGCGTGCGGCTCAATCGCCAGCTCAAGCAGTTCAAGGCCGGGGACGGAGCCATGAAGGCGACGATAGCCGAGCTCGTGAGCGCAACGGAAGCGGCCGAACGCTCGATCGCGGGACTTCGGATCACCGTCCAGGAGGCGGAGCAGACGCTTGGCGCGCAACTGCGCGACGCGGAGAATTTCTCGACCAGCTTTGCCGAAACGATGCAGGCGAGCGAGGATCTCCTGCATCGCCTGCGCAAGCTCGCCCATGCGCAGAAGCTGCTGCTGAGCACCGATGAACCCGAGGAGCGGGCTCCGTCGCGTCCGCTCAGCGCCGGCGGCGGCGTGCGCAATACTCCGCCCGCGCGGCCCGCCGCCCCGCAAAAGCCCGACGCGCAGGCAATGGCCGCCGCGGCGCAGGCGCTCGCCGAGCGGGCGCGCTCGCGCGGCAAGGGTCTCGCGGCATGATGGAGAATGCGACCCGGCTGCTGCGGGACGTCCGCATCGTACCGGTCGTGCTCGTCGCGATCGGCGCGCTGCTCGTGCTCAAGCTTGCCGGGCTTGTGACCGGCAATGGCTATGTTCTCAGCGGCATGCAGGCGGAGCGCAATGGCCGCGAGGTCCAGATATCGCGGCCGCAGCCTGCGGCCAATCCGCAGCCGGCGCCGCGCCTGTCCTGGGCGCAGGAAATGTTCGGCTATCCGGATGCCACGGGCTCGGTGACCGCGCCGAAGCCGGCCGCGGCGCCGGACGCGGGCGGCGCCGGCAAGGACGCCAAGGCGCCGGACGAGAGCAAGGACAAGAAGGAAGCCGTCACCCCGGTGGAGCCGAAGAAGGTGCCGGACGGCACCGTGATCCAGCTCGATCCGAAGCCCATTTCCGCGGCCGAGCGTGCGCTCCTCGAGCGTCTGTCCGAACGCAGGAAGGAACTCGAGCAGCGCGCGCGCGAGATCGAGATGCGCGAGATGCTGCTGCAGGCCGCCGAGCAGAAGCTGCGGGCCAAGACCGACGAGATGAAGGACATCGAGGCGCGCATCGTCGCCGCCACGCAGAAAAAGGAGGAGATGGATCAGGCGCGGCTGAAGGGCCTCGTCGTCATGTACGAGAACATGAAGCCGCGGGACGCCGCGAAAATCCTCGAGGGCATGGAGCTGAAGAATGTGGTCGAGGTGGCAAAGCTCGTGAATCCGCGCCGGATGTCCGAAATTCTCTCGCAGATGTCGCCTGCCGCCGCCCAGGTTCTCACGGCGGAGCTCATGAGCCGCGAAACGCCCAGGACCACGGGACAGGCGCCTGCGGCCGCATCTGCGCCGGAGCTGCCCAAGATCGAGGGGCGCCCGGCGCCCCGGTGATCGGCAGGGTTAACGCAAGTTTAAAGGCCCCGGCATACGGTCGGCGAAGGACGCCATCCGGCACAGCGGCATCGGCATGACAGCGAGGCTATTGCGAGCGATCGGGAGGGACGCGGCCGTGCGGTCGCGAGCCGCGCGCGCGCTCGCGACTGCCGCGGCCTTGGGCGCATTGCTGTGGCCGGCGCTGGCGCGCGCGCAAGCGCCGGTGCAGGGCGATGTGCGTGTCTCCACCGAGGGCGGCTATGCCCGCATCGTCTTTCATCTGGCCGAGGAAGTCGAATCGGTCGCCAGGCTCGCCGGCGGGATCGTCGTCGTGCATTTCCGGCGTCCGGTCGAATTGCCGATCGAGCGCATCAATCATATGGCGCCGGATTATGTCGGCGCGGCGCGGCGCGACCCGGACGGTCGCGGGCTGCGGATCGCGCTCGCGCGCAAGGTCACGCTGAATTCGATGGCCGCAGGGGACCGCATCTTCCTCGATCTCCTGCCCGAATCGTGGAGCGGACCGCCGCCCGGCCTGCCCCAGGAGGTGATCGAGGAGCTGGCGCGCCGCGCGCGCGACGCCGAAAAGCTCCTGCGCGCCCAGCGCGCGAACAACCGGAAAAACCAGAAGGTCACGCCGGTGCGTGTCGCCGTGCAGCCGACCTTCACGCGCTATGTGTTCGATCTGCCCGACATCGTCGCCGTATCCACTGACCGCAACAAGGACACCCTGACCGTGTCGTTCGGCGCGCCGGTGAAATACGATCTCGCCGACGCCAAGGCGACGCTGCCGTCGGTCATCCGGTCGATCGACGCGGTGAGCCAGACCGATACCACGACGGTCAGGTTCAGCTTTGCGGAGCCCGCGGACGTCCGCAGTTTCCGCGAGGACAACAGCTATGTCGTCGATGTCAGCGCGGTGAATGCGCAGGGCGAGGTATCCGACAAGCCCGGCAAGCTCGAGAATGCGCTTGCGGCGGCGGCGACCAGGCTCGGGCCGCTCGCCGGGGTTGAGGCGCCGACGACCGTTCCGGCCAAGGCTCCGCTCGCCCACGGCGGGAGCGCGAAGCCGCCCGAATCCGCGGCCGCCGCACCGCAAGCC
>JACAEG010000111.1 GCA_013388965.1 Pseudorhodoplanes sp.
CTCTTGTCCTTCTTCTGGTACATCGCGAGCATGCGCTGGGTAACGAGGAAGCCGCCGAAGATATTGATCGAGGCGAAGACCAGCGCAATGAAGCCGAGCGCTCGCGCCCAGATCGGGCCGTCGCCCCCGGTCAGCGCGACCCCGACCGCAAGCAGCGCGCCCACCACAATGACCGACGAGATGGCGTTGGTCACCGACATCAGCGGCGTGTGCAAAGCGGGCGTCACCGACCAGACGACGTAATAGCCGACGAACACCGCCATCACGAAAACGGAGAACTGGAAGACGAAGGGACTGACGGCTTCCATGCGATGGCTCCTATTTCGTCTTCATGACTTCGGCTGGAAGTTCGGATGAACGATTGCGCCGTCGCGGGTCAGCGCCGTGCCCTTGATGATCTCGTCGTCCCAGTTGATCGCGATCTTCTTCTCTTTCTTGTCGACCAGGACCGTGTCGACGAAGGTCAGGAGGTTGCGCGCGTAGAGCGCCGACGCCGATGCCGCGAGCCGGCCCGGCACGTTCGCATGGCCGACGATCTTCACGCCGTTCGTCTCTACCACCTTGCCGAGCATGGCCCCTTCGACATTGCCGCCGCGCTCGACCGCGAGATCGATCAGCACCGAGCCCGGGCGCATGGACGCGACCATTTCCCTGGAGACCAGGCGCGGCGCCGGACGCCCCGGGATCAGCGCGGTGGTGATGACAATGTCCTGCTTCTGGATATGGTCGGCGACGAGCGCGGCCTGCTTGGCCTGATACTCCTTCGACATTTCCTTGGCGTAGCCGCCGGCCGTTTAGGCCTGCTTGAACTCGTCGTCCTCGACCGCGATGAATTTCGCCCCCAGGCTCTGCACCTGCTCCTTCACGGCGGGACGCACGTCGGTTGCGGTGACCACCGCGCCCAGGCGGCGCGCGGTCGCGATCGCCTGCAGGCCCGCGACGCCGACGCCCATCACGAACACCTTGGCGGCCGGCACGGTGCCCGCCGCCGTCATCATCATCGGCAGCGCGCGGCCATATTCGGAGGCCGCATCGATCACGGCGCGATAGCCTGCCAGATTGGCCTGGCTGGACAGCACGTCCATCGACTGCGCGCGCGTGATGCGCGGCATCAATTCCATCGCGAAGGCGGTCACGCCCGCATCGGCCAGCGCCTTGATCGCGGCGTCGTTGCCATAGGGGTCCATGATCGCAATGACGATCGCGCCCTTCTTGTAGCCGGAAAGTTCGGACGCGCTGGGGCGGCGCACCTTGAGCACGATGTCCGCGCCGTTGGTGACGTTGTTGCCGAGGGTCGCGCCGGCCGCGGCATAGTCGCTGTCGGTGATACCGGATCGGATACCCGCGCCCTCCTCGACCGCCACTTCGGCGCCCAGGGCAGCGAGCTTCTTGACCGTCTCCGCCGTGGCCGCCACACGCGGCTCGCCGGCATCCGTCTCACGCGCGACAGCAATGCGCATTCAATTCGATCCCCCCGGCCCGAATCTCGCCCGCGCCGGATTTTCAGCCGGAAATGAATAGCGCAAATGACAACAGCGAGCCCGCAAGCGCAACGTAGGACATGGTCTTGCCGCCGGTGATCAGGTCGAAGGCGGCGAAGATATGAGCCAGCACGAGCGTCACAACCGCGATGAACCAGTGCCCGCCGACCGAGCCGACGCCCAGGGCAAGCACGATATTGATCACAAGAATGGCGCCAACGAAGGTGAAGTGCAGGAATCCGAGATAGGTCGACTCGTGTTCCTTGTAGTCGTTGCCGTCGGCGGTCGTGTATTCGACTTCGGAGTGGTGGCTGGCCATCGGGTCCCCGTCAGAATCCTGTCCTTGCGGTTCCCTTCCGGTTACCGCAATTGCCGCGCAAGGGCAACGGGACCGAGCGCCCCCGCGCTAGATATCGCCGCTGGCGAGGCCGCCCAGCACCAGACGGACGACCCGGCGTTCGGCAGCCGGATCGGCCGGTCTTTCCCGCACGAAATGCGGATGATGGAAATATGACGTCGCATGGAGCACCGCCGCAGCCGCCGCCGCCGGGTCCGACACCTTGAATTCGCCGGACGCGACCCCGTCGGCGATGATGCGGCGGAGGTGGTCCTGCAATTCTGCAACATGGGCGGACACAACATTATGCGCCGCCTCCGTCACCGCGTGATACGTCGCGAACAATTCGGGGTCTTCGGTCGCCTTGCGCCGCTTGATGGCGATCAGGGTGGTGAGCCACTCCTCCAGCCGCCTGGCCGCCTTGCCGCGCCGGGCGGCGATCTCCTTCAGCGGATGCGATACGGCGGTCAGCCATCGCTCGGCGACGGCGTCGAACAGCGCCTGCTTGCTGTCGAACTGGCGGTAGACCGCGGCGTGGCTGATGCCGAGCGCGCGTGCGACATCCACCACGCCGGTCTTCGCCGGCCCGTGCCGGCGAAGCTGGTCGACAGCCGCATCGAGAATACGGGTGCGCGCGTCGGGCGGTGCGGCTTTCGCAGAGGGCATGAACTCCGTTATGAGGCCATTCGCCGCTCGCTGTCGAGCGCATCCATCTGGGCGGCCGGATAGCGATCGCCGACGGCCGCGCCCGCCGGCATGGCCGCCTCGATGCGGGCGAGATCCTCCGCCGACAGGGTGAGATCGGCGGCGGACAGAAAATCCGCCAGTTGCGTGCGCTTGCGCGCGCCGGCCAGCGCAATGATGTCCTCCCCGCGCGACAGCACCCAGGCCGCCGCGAGCTGCGCGACATTGACTCCCTTGTCCCTGGCGACGGCATCGAGCGCCGACACCAGCGCCAGATTCTTCTGCAGGTTTTCGCCCTGGAAGCGCGGCAGGTGCGAGCGGAAGCCGCCGCACTTCAATGCCGACGCCGAACCGATCAGCCCGTGGGAGAGGACGCCGTAAGCCGTGACCGCGATGCCGAGTTCGCGCAAGGCCGGAAGGATTTCAGCCTCGACCCCGCGGGTCATCAGCGAATATTCGATCTGCAGATCGCAGATCGGATGCACCGCATGCGCGCGCCGGATGGTCTCGACGCCGACCTCGGACAGCCCGATATAGCGCACATAGCCGGCCTTCACCATTTCGGCGATGGCGCCGATCGTGTCCTCGATCGGCACCTTCGGATCGAGCCGGGCCGGCCGATAGACGTCGATGTAGTCGGTGCCGAGCCGCCTGAGCGAATAGCTGAGCGCGGTCTTCACCGCGTTCGGGCTCGCGTCATAGCCGATGAACTGGTTGTCGGGTGCACGCTGCGCGCCGAACTTGACGCTGAGCAGATATTTGTCGCGCGGCACATCCTTCAGCACGCGGCCGAGCAGCATTTCGTTGTGGCCCATGCCGTAGAAGTCGCCGGTATCGAGCAGCGTGATGCCGGCGTCGAGCGCGGCATGAATCGTCGCCTCGCTCTCGCTCGCGTCGGCGGGACCGTAGAAGTCCGACATGCCCATGCAGCCGAGGCCGATGGCGGAGACCCGCGGACCGGACTTTCCGAGTTGGCGTGTTTTCATGACCTGTTCCTTTGCTGGCTGGGGAGCAACGCCCGGGGGCGGCGAAGCGCGCGCAAAGGTTCATATCCGAACAGATTACAAAAATCAAATTATGTAACTTCCGCTTTGGAATTCAGGCCGGCCGCCGCCAGCGCTGTGCCTTGCTGCCGGGCGACCGCATCCACCGAAAAATCGGCGATCGCGTCGTTGAAAAGCCTGCAGAAATTCAGCTCCGCGCGCAGATGCAGGAACACCCCGCCGAGCCCGATCGCGGCGCGGTCCATGAACACGAATTCCCGCGGCACCGTGACCGGGCCCTTCTGCTTGAGCGCCTGATGCACGCGAAATGCCTCCCGCCGGCCGTATTCGGCGGGCGAGACGCCGTCGGCAATCGAGCGGACGCGATCGTCGAGCAGCGGCCCGTAGATGAACTTCGCCCAGATATTGAGAATGTCGATCAATTCGCGCGACAGGCGCTTGAAGCCCCAGGTCTCGTAGGCATGCACGATGCGCTCGTCGTCGTTGTCGCGCAGGCCCATATAGAGATCGACCACGCCGCCGACGAATGACGGCGGAAAAATCCGAATGCAGCCGTAATCCAGAAGGTTGATGCCCGCGGGAACGCCGTCGGTCTTGAAGGCGGAGTAATTGCCGAGATGCGGATCGCCGTGGATCACGCCGAAACGGCTGAACGGGAACCACCAGGCCGTGAACATCGCGGTCGCGAGGCGATTGCGAATGTCGAGCGGATCGTCCTTGTGCGCGAGCAGCCGTCCGCCCTCCATCCAGTCGAGCGTCAGCAGGCGGCCGGTCGACAAGTCCGGCCAGACATTCGGCACGCGCACGAGATCGGTGCCGGACAGCATGTCACGATAAAGCGCGACATGTCTGGCCTCGCGCCGGTAATCGAGCTCCTCGCGGATGCGGCTGGAAATCTCGGCTGCGATCTCGCTGGCGTCGATCGCCGGCTCGAAGCGGCGATAGAGCGCGAACAGGACCTGCAACTGGCTGAGGTCGGCCTCCACGGCCGACTGCATGTCGGGATATTGCAGCTTGCAGGCCAGCTCGCGTCCGTCGAGCGAACGAGCCTTGTGGACCTGGCCGAGCGAGGCGGCCGCGGCCGGATGATGGTCGAAATGGGAGAATTTCTTCTGCCAGTCCGCGCCAAGCTCCGCGGTCATGCGGCGCTTGACAAAGGCCCAGCCCATCGGCGGCGCCTCACTCTGCAGCTTGGCCAGCTCGGTGGTGTATTCGGGCGGGATCGCCTCCGGGATGGTGGCGATAAGCTGCGCCACCTTCATGATCGGGCCCTTCAGCCCGCCCAGCGCGGCGCCCAATGCCGCCGCGTTCTGCGCGCGATCCGAGCCGAGGCCGAACACGCGCTGCGCGGCCATCCGCGCCGCGATGCTTCCGACATTCGTCCCCACGCGGGCATAGCGCACGGCGCGCGCCGAGAAGCGGTTGGCTTCGTCGTCTTTTTTTGGCCGCGGCGGCTGAGTATCCGGCATTGGTCCGAAGATAGGTGAACTTTCGGAAAAGACGAGTCGGAGCCTGCCGGTCAACCGGTCGCGCCCCGATTTGTTTCAAGGACGCTTCAGATTTCAGGGAGATCGCAATGCACCGCATGATTGTCGCGCTGGTCCTCGCTCCTGTTCTCGCGGGCCCGGCGCTTGCCCAGTCCGCCGGCGAGCGTCCGCCCATGCTGACCGTGCGCGGCGAGGGGCATGCGGAGGTGCCCCCGGATCATGCCAGGCTGACGGTCGAGACGGCGACCACGGCGCGCAGCCTCGAACAGGCGAGCGCCCAGCATCGCGACCGCGCCGAGCGCGCGCTCAGGGCGCTGCGCGGCATGGCGACGAACGGAATCGAGATCGAGCGCTCGTCCTTCCGGCTCGATCAGGTCCGCCAGCCGCACGTGCCGGGTTCTCCGCCGCGCCCGCAGGAGGTCGAATATCGGGCGGTGACGACGTTCGAGCTGAAATCGAGGAAGCTCGACGCGATCGACGACGCGATCACGGCAGTCGCCACCACCGGCCTGTTCGAGGTGCACAACCTGCGCTTCGGCCTCGACGAGAAGAACAAGGGGCTGAACGATGCGCGCCGCAATGCGGTCGCGGATGCGCGCGAGCGCGCCAATGTCTATGCGCAGGCGGCCGGCGTGCAGCTCGGCGACATTCTTGTCATCATCGACACGGACGCGCGCATGCCGCGCGAATTCGCGGCGGAGCCGGCGGCGATGGCGCGCAGCATGAAGGTGATCCCGCCCGAGACGCTGACGCTCAATGCCGGCGTGACGATCACCTGGCGGATCAAGGGCGGAACGTAAGCGCGATCATTTCGGCAAGTTGTCGGAGATCCAGCGGGCAAGAGTCTCTTCGTCAATTGCGCCGGCCGCGAGATCGAGCATCACGATCGTTGCTTCTTCCGGCTTGACGGCGAAGTCGATCCCATTGAGGCCCAGGAAAACGATTATTGCGGCGAATGCCGTTCGCTTATTGCCATCCACAAAAGGATGGTTGCGCGCGATTCCGAAGGCATAAGCTGCCGCCAGTGCGGCAATCGAGTGTTCGCCATAGCCTTGCTTGTTGATCGGGCGCGCTAATGCGGATTCGAGTAGTCCCTGGTCGCGCACACCCTCCGCCCCTCCAAAGAGCGCAAGCTGCTCGGACTGAACATCGAGGATGATGTCCAGATCGAGCCATACGACCTCGCTCACTTCGCAAGAGCCTTGAACGTATCCGCATAGGTACGAAAGGCACGGCGCGCGATTTCCATCGCCTTCGCATGTTTCGGATCGTAGGGCGTCAACTTCATCCCACGCTCCGGCTGCTCGACGAGATGAAGGACATCGCCCTCCTTGAGGCGAAGTCGGGCGAGCAGTTCCTTGGGCAAAATAAGTCCCAGCGAATTGCCGATTTTCTTGATCTGCAACTCGTTGGTTTCGAGCTTGACGGTTCCGGTCGGCTTGCTCATGAGCGCCCCTGGCGTTATACGATCCGTATAACGAAAAATTGGTTGGCGTTCAACACCTGTTTTACTTGCCCTCCATCGCCTCCAGCTCGCCGATCATCCGCTCGATCACCGACAATCCGCCCTGCCAGAATCCGGGGTCGGTCGCGTCGAGGCCGAACGGCCTGAGCAGTTCGGAATGATGCTTGGTGCCGCCGGCCGCGAGCATCGCGAGATAGCGGTCTGCAAAGCCCTCGTCCGCCTTTTCGTAGACCGCGTAGAGCGAGTTCACGAGACAATCGCCGAATGCATAGGCGTACACATAGAACGGCGAATGGATAAAGTGCGGGACATAGCTCCAGAAGGTCTCGTAGCCCGGCTTCAGTTCGATCGCCGGCCCCAGGCTTTCGTGCTGGACCTCCATCCAGATTTCGCCGATGCGCTCGGCGGTAAGTTCGCCATTCTTGCGCTCGGTATGGACCTTGCGCTCGAAGGTGTAGAACGCGATCTGCCGCACCACCGTGTTGATCATGTCCTCGACCTTGGCCGCGAGCATCGCCTTGCGCTGCGTCTTGTCCCTGGTCTGCGCCAGCAGGCGCTTGAAGGTCAGCATCTCGCCGAACACGCTAGCGGTTTCCGCGAGCGTCAGCGGCGTCGGCGGCATCAGCGGACCGTTCGGCGCGGCCAGCACCTGGTGCACGCCATGTCCGAGCTCGTGCGCGAGCGTCATCACGTCGCGCGGCTTGCCCTGATAATTGAGCAGCACGTAAGGGTGCACAGAGGGAACGGTCGGATGCGAGAAGGCTCCGGGCGCCTTGCCGGGGCGCACCGGCGCATCGATCCATTTCTCGTCGAAGAAGCGACGGGCGATATCCGCCATGCGGGGCGAAAACGCACGATAGGCGGACAGCACCGTGTCGCGCGCCTCCCGCCACTTGATCGTCTTCATGTCGATCTTCGGCAGCGGCGCGTTGCGGTCCCAGTGCGGCAGCGCCTTCTTGCCGAACCAGTGCGCCTTCAGCCTGTAATAGCGATGCGACAGCTTCGGGTAGGACGCGCGCACGGCTGACACGAGCGCATCGACGACCTCGCGCTCGACGCGGTTCGACAGATGCCGCGCATCGGCGACGTCCTGAAAGCCCCGCCAGCGGTCCGAAATTTCCTTGTCCTTGGCGAGCGTGTTGGTAACGAGCGCAAACAGCCGGATATTCTCGCGGAAGGTCTTCGCCAGCGCCTCGGCCGCGGCCTTGCGCATCCTGGCGTCGCGGTGCTGCATCAGGTTCAGCGTCGGCTCGATGGCGAGCTTCTTGCCGTTCACGGTGAAGCGCAGGCCGGCGATGGTCTCGTCGAACAGCCGGTTGAAAGCCGAATAGCCGGTGACCGACTTCTCGTGAAAAAGCTGCTCGATGCGGTCCTCGAGCTGATAGGGCTTCTCCTTGCGCACGTCCTCGACCCACGGCCGGTAATGGCCGAATACCGGATCGTCGAGCGCCGCCATGAGCGCATTGTCCTCGATCCGATTGAGTTCGAGCGTGAAGAAGAGAAGGTGCAGCGAGATCGCGGTCACCCGCTCCTGCACGTCACCATAGAATTTCGCGATCTTCGGATCGGCCGTGTTGCCGGCATAGGCGAGCCCGGCATAGGAGATCACGCGGCCGAGCAGGTCCTCGATCGCCTCGTAGCGGCGCACCGCGCCGCCGAGCGCGGCTCCCGCCGCAGGACCCGACGCCAGCGCCGCAAGCCTGCCCTTGAACTCGTGCTCGAAATCGACGCTGTCGGCCTCGGCACGATCGAGATCCGCCTTGATCCGGGGCGAATCGATCGAGGGATAGAGGTCGGCGAGGTTCCATTCCGGCAGAGCCCCCACGTCGTTCGCCCTGGATGCGGGCCGAGAAACCTTGGTGCTGATCGGAGGGGGGAGCGGCTTGGATTTTCGCGAGGAACGGACGACGGAACGCGGCATGAAGGAAAGATCCTCTTTCGCTGCTGCATCCGGGGCGCGCCGGAGCAGCCCAAAAATGACGGATTCGCGGGTTTCCCAAAATATCGGTCTTCCGGCCCGCTTCCACAATCCCGCGGCGAGACGTTTACACCCCCTTAAGCCAACAGGCGGAGAGTGCCCCGAATCGGCACAGTGCGGCCGGGTGCGGGGATAGTGGCATGAGCGCGTGCATTCTCATCGTCGACGACGATCCCGTCGCCCGGCGTCTGCTCGAAAACATGGTCTGCAAGTTCGGGTACGAAGCCGTGCTGGCGGACGGTGGCGATGCTGCCGTCAAGATCCTGACCGGGAGCGACGGCCCGCAGATCGACGGTGTCGTGCTCGATCTGTTGATGCCGGATCTCGACGGGCTCGGCGTGCTGGCCCGCATGCGCGAGGCCGGCCTTGCCATTCCGGTGATCGTCCAGACCGCGCATGGCGGGATCGACAATGTCGTCTCCGCAATGCGGGCGGGCGCAGCCGATTTCGTCGTGAAGCCGGTCGGCGCGGAGCGGCTGCAGGTGTCGCTGCGCAATGCCCTGTCGGCGAGCGCACTGGCCGGCGAATTGCAGCGCATGAAGCGCAGCCGCGCCGGCACCCTGAAATTCAAGGATATCGTGACCCGCAGCAAGTCGATGCGCGCGGTGCTGCGCTCCGCGGAGAAAGCCGCGACATCAAGCATCCCGGTGCTGATCGAGGGCGAGTCCGGCGTCGGCAAGGAAATCGTCGCACGCGCGATCCACGGTTCCGGCGACCGCGCCGCAAAGCCGTTCGTGGCGGTGAATTGCGGCGCCCTGCCCGAAAATCTCGTCGAGTCCATCCTGTTCGGGCACGAGAAGGGCGCCTTCACGGGCGCGACCGAGCAGCATGTCGGCAAGTTCGCCGAGGCCGCGGGCGGCACCCTGTTTCTCGACGAAGTCGGAGAATTGCCGCCGACGACCCAGGTCAAGCTTCTGCGCGCCATTCAGGACGGCGAAATCCAGCCGGTCGGCGGGCGCAAGACTTTCAAGGTGGATGTCCGCATCATCTCGGCGACCAACCGCAATCTCATTGCCGACGTGAATTCCGGCCGGTTCCGCGAGGACCTCTTCTACCGCCTGCATGTCTACCCGATCATGGTACCGCCGCTGCGGGAACGGCCCGAAGACATCCCCGATCTCCTGCGGCATTTCCTCGCGCGCTTCTGCGCCGAGGAAGGCAAGGCGATCCGGGCGGTCACGCCGGAGGCGATGACCCTGCTGGCGGCCTTCCGATGGCCCGGCAATGTGCGTCAGCTCGAAAACGCCGTCTTCCGCGCCGTGGTGCTGGCGGATGGCGACGTGATCGGCGTTGACGAGTTTCCGCAGATCGCGGCCCAGCGGCGCGCAACGCCTTCCGATTCGTCCCTTGCCGGCGCGGATATGACATTGCTTCCGGAAGACGCCCCTGCCCTGTCGGCCGAAGCCGAGCCGCTTTTGCTTGCAGCGAAAAACGACCCGGGCAGCCTCGTTGTGGTCGGGCCGGACGGGCATGTCCGCGCGCTCGAAGACATCGAAGGCGACATGATCCGGTTTGCCATCGCGCATTACCGCGGGCAGATGTCGGAGGTTGCCCGCCGGCTGCGGATTGGACGCTCGACCCTGTATCGCAAATTGGACGCTCTCGGAATTGGAAACGCCGACTCGGAAAATGCCGTGGTTTCCGGGTAACAGCCCTTTCCAATTCGCACGAATTTTACAATAACAATCCCATGATGCGTGCGTTTGCCTTCTAGACGCCGCACCCTGTGGATAATAGGTCCATTATTCTGACCTTTGCGGGCCACAGTCGATCCATTGGAGAACATTCGATGCGCGGGCTGACATTCGACCGCTTCCTCGCCGGAACAGCCTTGGCGCTGGTCTTGACCGTCACCGCGCCGTCCTGGGCGGGCAACGATGCAGCGATCGAAGCGGCAATCCCGGTCCCGGAAGCGGCCGACGTCCCCCCGCCAACGGCAGCCGATGTCGCCGCCGCGACCCCGCAGGTCGTTCCCGCAGGACCGTCCGAGGCGTCCGCGCCGGCCACGACGGC
>JACAEG010000062.1 GCA_013388965.1 Pseudorhodoplanes sp.
CTCGCGCTCGGCCGGCAGCTTGCCGCCCGGGGGAAAGCCGCCGGTGCGGATCTGCTCGGAAATCTGCTCGAACACCTCATCCGACTTGCGCCCGCTTTTCAGGGGGGAGAGGCCTTCGCGTGCGATCTCGACAGGGGTGCTTGCCATGCCCGTCAACCCTTTACTCCGCCCGCACCCCAGCCGGCGACGAGATATTTCTGGATGAAAACGAACACGCCCGCGACCGGCGCGATCACCAGAAGTCCCGCGGCCATGATCATGCCCCAGTCAACCACGCTGGCGTTGTAAAGGTCCGCAATGCCGACCGGCAGCGTCTTCAGCTCGTCAGCGCTGAGCAACACGCGCGCGAAAATGTAGTCGTTCCAGGCGAGAATGAAGGTGAAAATGCCCGTGGCGACGACGCCCGGCAGCGCGAGCGGCAGGATGACGCGAATCACGGCCTGGAGGCGGCTGGCGCCGTCCATCATCGCGGCTTCCTCGATCTCGACCGGGATGCTCTGGAAAAAGGTGCGCAGCATCCAGAGATTGAACGGCAGGCAGAAGGCCGTATAGGCCATCACCAGCCCCGCATGGGTATTGGTCAGGCCGAGATAGCGCACCATCACATAGAACGGGATAATGATCATGATCGGCGCGAACATGTAGGTGAACAGGATCAGCGCCGCGACCTTCTCGCGCCCGTAGAACCTGAAGCGGGTGAGGCTGTAGGCTGCGGGAGTCGAGAACAGCAGCGTGGTTGCAACCGTGGAGAGCGAGACCACGAGGCTGTTCCTGAAATAGGTCAGGAAGCGCGTCTCCTCGAACAGCCGCGCCAGATTCTCGGTCGTGAAGTCGCGCGGCCACAGGGTTGGCGGCGTGACGAAGATTTCGCGCGATTCCTTGAAGGCGGTCGAGATCATCCAGGCGAAGGGAAACGCGGTGAAGATCAAGAGCGCCAGCGCCGCGATCAGCACCGCCTGCCCGTGCGGCGACAGCAGCGAGAAGGTGCGGTTCACAGGTTCTCCTCCCGCTGCCAGATGCGGAAATAGCAGGCGGTCGCGACCGCGAGCGCAAGGAACATGACGACCGCCATCGCCGAGCCGAGGCCGGCCTCGTAATAGGCGAAGGTGCGCATGTAGGTGTAGACGGGCAGCGTGCGGATATAGGTTTCCGCGCCGCCCCCCTGGATCATCAGCCAGGGCGTGTCGAACTTCGTGAACATCCAGATGCTGCGCAGGAGCACAATCACGAACAGCACACTCTTCAACTGCGGCAGCGTGACATGGATGAAGCGCTGGAAGGCATTCGCGCCATCGACATGGGCGGCCTCATAAAGCTCGCCCGGAACGGTCTGCAGCCGCGCCAGCACGCCGATCACGACGAAGGGAAAGAACTGCCAGACGCTGACCAGGATCAGCGAGGCCATGATCCAGTCCTTGCCCATGAAGCTGATCGGCTGGTCCACGAGGCCGGCCTGCTCGATCAGGTAGTTCACGAGGCCGAACTGGCTGTTCAGCAACCACTTCCACAGGATCACGGCGATGACGGTCGGAACCACATAGGGGAAGATCACGACGGCGCGCAGGATATTGCGGCCCGGGAATATCTCGTTCAGCAGAACCGCGGCGCCGACGCCGAGCACGATCTGCAGCACGATCGCGCTGACCGAATAGACGCAGCCGAGCCAGACCGCCGACCAAAATTGCGGGTCGCGGAGAAGAAACAGGTAATTGTCGAGGCCGACAAAGGTCTGTTGCGGAAAGAACGAGTGCTTGTTGAAGAAGCTGATCCAGACCCCATACAGCACCGGGTAGCAGGTCAGCGCCAGCAGCAGCGCAATCGCCGGCAGGATCAGCAGGATGCCGGTGACGGCTTCCGGCAGCCGCAATCGCGCCGGGGCCATGCGCGGCACGGCCCCGGTCAAGGTCTCATGATTGTCGAGCGCGCTCATTCCGGAGGCTTGCACAATGGCCGCTCGGGCGCGACGCATGGCGCCAGGCCGGGAGGGAACGTTGCTCACCCCTTCCAATAGCCCTTGCTCTTCATCAGGTCCTCCAGCCGCTTCTGCGCCTTCTCGGCAGCCTTCTGCGGCTCGGTCTTCTCCAGCACGACATCCATCACCATGTCGCGCAGGATGCCGGAGCCGAGCACTTCCATCAGGTAGGGCTTGTCGTTCATGTCCGACCATTCGACGATCAGCGTCGGCTTGCCCCAGTCCTTCTCGAGATATTGCTCCTGCGCGTCGAGCCACCCCTTCCAGCGCTGGATCATCTCGGTGTTCTTGTAGCTCTCCGACTGCCGCAGCGATTTCGTCACCGGGAAGAAGTGGATCGGCACAGTCCTGATATATTCGAGGTAGTTGTCGTCCTGATAGAAGAACTTCAGGAACTCGACCGCTTCCTTGGTGTTCTTCGCATCCTTGAACAGCATCCACGGCTCTTCGTCGACCTGCGCGGCCGGCGCGTTGCCGCTCGGGCCGTGCGGCTTCACCCACACGTCGAAAGTCTTGTCGTTCGCCATCTCCTTGGGCGCGAATTTCTCGATCATGCCCGCACCCCGGCCATAGCCCTGGAACATCATCGCGGCTTTCTGGCCGTAGAGGTTCTGGAAGGTCTGCAGATAGCCGTGGCCTTCCCAGCCGGGAGGCGCGTATTTGGCAAGCTCGCGCCAGAATTCGAGAATCTCAATCATCTTCTTGTCGGTGAGCATCGGCTTGTTGTTCTTGTCGAAAAGTTGCGCGCCGTTCGCCTTGGTCAGCTCGCCCATGATGATGTTGACGAACAGGTTGTCGCCGGGAAGCGTGATCCCGTAGATGTCGATCTTGCCGTCGCCGTTGGTGTCCTGCGTCAGCGCCTTGGCATTGGCGAGAAGATCGTTCCAGGTCTTCGGCGGCTTCAGGCCGGCCTTGTCGGCGAGATCCTTGCGATAAATGAGCAGCGAGGTGCCGGCCGCATGCACGAGCCCGTATTGCTTGCCGCCGACATTGCAGACGCGCTTGACCTGATCCCAGATGTTGTTTTCGCCGACCGCTTTCACGACCTCGTCGAGCGGTGCGAGCAATCCCTTGGCCTGCAGCGAGGTGCAGGTGATCGGCTGGCCATGCGACAGTTCGGGCGGCGAGCCGGCTGCGAGCGAAGCCATGATCTTGCCTTCGAGATCGCCCCAGGCGAGCCCTTCTGCCTCGATCCTGATGCCGGGATTCTTCGCCTCGAATTTGCGGGCGATATCGTTGAAGGCCTTGATGGTCTGCGGCTCGGTCTCGGTGTGCCAGACCCGCACCACCTTGTCCGCCGCGGACGCCGACGTGGCCGCGAACAGTCCGGCCGTGACCGCGAGCGCCGTCCTTGCAAGAAGCGACATGCTTTCCTCCCTTGAACGCATTCTTTCATTGAGGGTCCGGCAGCGATGCGACCGATCGGACCTTTCTCTCCGCCAGGCCCAAGACCGGAGTTGCGCCACCGCAAGCCGCCGGATAATGGTCCTAGGTCAGATGTCTGACCACGTTAGAAAGGCGGTGGTGGCCTGTCAATTCCATCCCAAGGCCGCACCCACAGAGGATAACTCAAGGATCGCGCATGCAGCATGACGTCACCATCATCACCGTCAGGCCGGGCAAGCACCCCGCCGCCCTGGAACGGTTACAGCAGGCTCCCTTCGCCACGAACCTGCTCGCCTGCTGGTATTCGGAGCTGGGCGCGCTCAACCAGATCCTGCTGATCGGCGATGTTCCGGCCTCCGCCCTGACCTCCTCCGACCCGCTCGGTATCGGAGAGTTCATCACCGGCATCACCGCGGACCGCTATGTATCGTTCGACTTCATGCCGCCGATCGAGCCCGGCGCATTCGGTCCGGTCTACGAGGTGCGGACCTACATGCTCAGGACCGGCGGCCTGCCGCGCACCATCGAGCTATGGCGCAAGACGGTGCCGGGACGCCTTCCGCTCTCGCCGCTGCTCGCCGCGATGTACAGCGTCACCGGCCAGATGATCCGCTTCATGCATATCTGGCCCTATCCCTCGCTGGACGAGCGCCAGCGCATTCGCGGCAAGGCGGTGGCGGACGGCGTATGGCCTCCCCCCGGCGGCCCCGACGAGCTCGTGACGCAGCAGGCCGACATCTATTTGCCCGCGTCCTTCTCGCCGCTGCGCTAGCTGTGAGCTTTCAATAGGTTGTCCATCCGGTCCGATCCGGGAGAAGCTGAAGGTGTCAAAGCCGCAGCACTCAAGGAGAAGGACCGGATGAACGTGCGCAAGCAAGAATGCCCGTCTGACGCCAATTGGTAGAGAGCGGATCGCTCGGCAGGTCGAGAGCGGGCAGCGGCCTGCGGCGGTCGGCGCAGCCGCAGGCGTCTGCCCGCGGACCGTTCGCAAGTGGGCCGATCGGCATCGTCGGGAGGGCCTGGCTGGACTGCGTGATCGCAGCTCGCGGCCTTGGTGCGGCCTGCCGGAGCGCTAAGGGCCCCTACACGATGGTGTATCATCGCTGCCATCGCTGGGCGCGCGCGGGGGTGTGGATCAAGGTCGTTGAAATTGTGGCGGCGAAATCGCCGGGTTCGATCACTGATGGACAGCTCCATCGTTAGCGCCCAGCAGCATGCCGCTGGCGGGAAAAAGGCAGCGAAGTTCATGCCATCGGTCGTTCTCGTGGCCGACGCGCCGGATTACTTATTGAGTACGGACACTGGGAGTCTGGCTGCATTCGACCCGGATTGCGCTTCGCTTCATCCGGGCTACGAGCTGGCTCCAAAAATTCCGCCATTCCTCCTCACACCAGCGCCATCAATCGCGTCGGCCCGCCGGTCGCGCCTTTTACCTTCGGAATGCCGACGATCAGCATCGCGCCCGAGGCCGGCACCTTGTCGAGGTTCGCGACATTCTCCAGCCCCCAGCGGCCGGACGGCAGCCACATGTAATGCACCTTGAAATCCTTCGAGGGGCCGTGGTCGAGCGACAGCGTATCGGAGGCGAGCCCCGCGACCTTGCGCTCCTTCATCAGCCATTCGGCGGCGTCCGCGCCGAAACCCGGAAAGTGGAATGTGCCCGCTGAATCCTTGCCGGTGAACTTTGCGCCGTCGCCGGCATGCTTCGCCCAGCCCGAATGCATGGCGACGCAGGCATTGTCGGGCAGGCGGCCGTGCTTCTTCTCCCAGGCGGCAAGATCGGCCTTGCTGACCAGATAATCGGCGTTCTGCGCGGCCTTGGCCGCGACATCGATCACCGCCAGCGGCACGACCAGCGACGCGGCCGGGATCTGCTCCACCGTGGCGCCCGCTTCCGAGAAATGGATCGGCGCGTCCATGTGCGTGCCGGCATGCTCGACGATGCGCCACCAGTTGAGATTGAAGCCGTCCTTCTTGAGGTCGAATTTCTTCTCCAGCTCGATGCCCGGCACGCCGAAAAAGGTCGGAAAGTCCGGCGACATGGTGTGCGTGAGATCGACCACCGAGGTGAAGCGGCGCGGCGCGAAGGCCGCGGCGGGTTCGGCCGCCACCGCCGTCGCGGCAAAGCCCGCCGCCGCCGCGCCCCTGAAAAATCCGCGCCGCGTCAGCGCGTGGCGCACCGCCTCCTCGCATCCGGGAACGCACATGCAAGCCTCCGTCCGGTTGTCACATTGTCGCGCATATTCGATGCCGATTTCGCAGTTGCGTCAAACGGGCGTTGCGCCCTAAAAGCCGCCCATGCTGACCATCGAGAACCTGTCGGTCCGGGTTGCCGGACGCCTGCTGCTGGACGAGGCCTCCGCCTTCATCCCGGACGGCGCACGCGTGGGCCTCGTCGGGCGCAACGGAACCGGCAAGACCACGCTGTTCAATGTCATCACCGGCGACCTGCATTCCGAGCATGGCGACGTGTCGATCCCCGCGCGCATGCGGATCGGGCGGATCGCGCAGGAAGCCCCGAGCGGGCCGGAAAGCCTGATCGAGGTCGTGCTGGCGGCCGATACCGAGCGCGCCGCCCTGCTCGCGGAAGCCGAGCACGCGCAGGACCCGCAGCGCATTGCCGACATCCACACGCGGCTTGCCGACATCGACGCCCATTCCGCGCCCGCGCGCGCGGCCGCGATCCTGTCGGGCCTGGGCTTCTCGCACGCCGACCAGCAGCGCCCCTGCTCGGAATTCTCCGGCGGCTGGCGCATGCGCGTCGCGCTGGCGGCGGCTTTGTTCGCGGCGCCTGACCTGCTTCTGCTCGACGAGCCGACCAACTATCTCGATCTCGAAGGCACGCTCTGGCTGGAGGACCATCTCGCGCGCTATCCGCGCACCGTCATCGTCATCAGCCACGACCGCGACCTGCTCGACAACGCGGTCGATTCGATCCTGCATCTCGAAGGCGGCAAGCTCACCTTCTATCGTGGCGGCTATTCCGCATTCGAGAAGCAGCGCAACGAGCGCATTGTCCTCGACCAGAAGGCGATCAGGAAGCAGGAGGCGCAGCGCAAGCACCTGCAGGCCTTCGTCGACCGCTTCCGCGCCAAGGCGACGAAGGCGCGTCAAGCGCAGTCGCGCCTGAAGCTGCTTGCCAGGCTCGAACCGATCGCGGCGCTCGTCAACGAGGACGTGCGGCCGATCGAAATCCCCGCGCCCGACAAGCTGCTGTCGCCGCCGATCATCGCGCTCGACCATGTCGCGGTCGGCTACGAGCCGGGCAAGCCCGTCTTGCGCAACCTGTCGCTGCGGATCGACGACGACGACCGCATCGCGCTCCTTGGCGCCAACGGCAACGGCAAGTCCACCTTCGTGAAGCTGCTGGCGGGACGCCTTGCGCCGATGCAGGGCGGCATCACCCGCGCCGACAAGCTGCGCATCGCCTATTTCGCGCAGCACCAGCTCGACGAATTGCATGCCGACGAGAGCGCCTACGAGCACTTGCGGCGGTTGATGCCGGACGCGCCGGAATCGAAGGTGCGTGCGCGAGCCGGCGCGATGGGTTTTTCCGGCCAGATGGCGGACACGCCGGCGGCGAAGCTGTCGGGCGGCGAGAAGGCGCGGCTGACGCTCGGGCTTGCGACGTTCAATGCGCCGCATCTCGTCATCCTCGACGAGCCGACCAACCATCTCGACATCGACAGCCGCGCCGCCCTGATCGAGGCGATCAACGACTATCCGGGCGCGGTGATGCTGGTCTCGCACGACCGGCATCTCCTGGAAGCCTGCGCCGAGCGGCTGTGGTGCGTCGAGGACGGCACCATCGCCCACTATGACGGCGATCTCGACGATTACCGGCGGCGCGTCCTCTCCGACCGCGGCCGCAACGGACCTTCCACGCGGCAGGCCGAAGTCCCGGTGCAGACCAGGGGGCAGGCCCAGGGTAACGGGCAAGCCGCTGTCCGCGCGGCGGCGCCGCGCCGGCGGGACATCGCCGCCTTGCGCAAGCGGATCGCGGCGGCTGAGAATCTCACCGGCAAGCTCAATGCAGCGATCGCGAAAATCGACAGTCAGCTCGGCGCCGGCAAGCTGTTCGCGACCGACCCGGCGAAAGCGGCAGAACTGGCCAGAATGCGGGCGACCTTCGCCGAGCAACTGGCGAGCGCGGAAGAGGAATGGCTTTCCGCCAGCGCCGCCTCCGAGGCGGCAGGCTCGTAGGGAGCGCTATTGTCCGACCTGCACACGCATCGGCGGCCTTGCCGGCTGGGCCGGCCTGGCGGTTTTTTTCTTCGGCGCCTCAGGCACTTCCACGCGCTCGATGCTGATCAGCCGCCCCGCCCTGAAACGATAGATGCCGGGCCAGGGCCCCTCCATATAGGTCAGCGTCGCCACCCGCTCGCCGCCCTCGCTGCCGATATCCACCCGCTGCGGATGTCCCGCGCGCTTGGTCACCTCGCATTCGGTCATCGCGAGCGCGATCCCGCCGATCACCCCGGGCGGCGGCGGCGCATCGAGGGGGGTGGCATCGCCGTCGGCATTGGCAAGCGCTGTCGTTGCGGACGGGCTGCCCGCGCACGCCCCTTCCGCGCTGACGAGATCGTCGGGCGTCACCGGGCGCGTAACGGTCTTGCGTTCGCCGCCGGTGAACTTGGCCCAGTCCGGAGTCGCAAAAATATCCGACAGGCGCGAGCCGGAAGGCGCCGGCGCAGACGCCGTGTCGGACGCGCAGGCACCCAGCAAGGTGCACAGCAACGCCGCCACAATCGCTCCAAATGGGCGCGCTTCGAGACTCAAACAGACGTTTCCCCTCGTGTCGCTGAGTTCAAAGCATAGTTTTTAGCCGCCATCATGGCAGCGTCAAATATGGCGGATCGTCCCGGCCGTCAGCCCTTCTTGACCCAGCGCCCCTGATCGTCCGGTTGCCAATAGGTCGCCTCCAGACCGCGCTCCTTCACGGCCATCCAATAACCGCGCGCCGCCGCGACGGCTTCCTCATCATTGCCATCGAAGATGAGGACGATTCGCTCGTAATCCACGGCATTTTCGGGCAAGGCCGCGCCATCGACCAGAAAGCGCACATTGGAGGCATTCGGATTGTCCTCGCCGACGGTGATCAGCACCGGCTGCGCTGCCGCCTCCTGCTGGCGGTAGGTGCCGTGCGGCAGAAAACTGTCGTCGCGGTAGGTCCACAGATGGGCGTCGAGCGCCTCAACCCGCTCGTCGGACGAGCATTGCACGACCACGCGCCACCCACGTTCCAGCGAGCGTTCGAGCAGACCCGGCAGCACCTTCTCCAGCGGCTGGTGCCGCAAATGGTAAAACAGGACCTCCGTCATGGGATGGCCTCCCCTCGCCGGTTTCCGCGGCGGGAGCTTCGCTGTGCATGGCGGCCGTGTCAAAAGTCCCTGTGATCATCTGCTTCAGCGACGCGATGGTTTTGGCGGCGCTCTCGCCGGCAATCACGGCAGCGACATAGCGGTCGGGACGCAGCACGATCACCGCTTCCGCAAGACCGCCGAGTGCGCGCGCGATCTCGCCGTGGCTGTCGCGCACGACCGTATCGAAGGGCTGCACGGGAAACGCGACGGTGCGCGGCAGGCATCCGACCAGCGTCGCCCGCAGCCAGGACGGAATCGCGTCGAGCGAGGCGGCCAGAGCGGAGGGATTTTCTCCATAGCAAAGGCAGGCAAAGCCGGGCCCGAGAATGTCGTCGAGTCTGGTCTCGATGCGCCCGAGTTCCACGCGCGCCTGCGGAAACATCGTCCCGGCCAGCCGGCGCGACATCTCATCATGCGCGACGAAGAAACCTTCCGTGAAGCGCGGCTTTGGCTTGAAGCGCATCTGCGCGAGCCAGTCTCTCGCCGCGGGAACCACGGACGCCGCGCGGAACGCCAGGCGCGTCAGCGCGCCGGCAAGGCGCGAGGGCGGGCCCATCACAAATCCCATTGCCATCGCAAGCTTGATCATCGCCCAGGCGTGATCGCGCCGCTCGGACTCGTAGGTCGCGAGCAGACCAGGCCCCAGATAGCCCGACAGCACGGCGGCAAGCTTCCAGGCGAGATTGGCGGAATCGCGCAATCCCGCATTCATGCCCTGCCCCGCGAAGGGCGGCGTCAGATGCGCCGCATCGCCCGCGAGAAAAACACGGCTCTTGCGCCAGCGATCGGCAACACGGGCGTGAAATGTATAGACCTTGATGCGCTCGAGCACCGCGTCGCGGTCCGGCCCGAATTGCGCGAGCAGCGAGCGCGCGCGCATTTCGCGCTCCATCTCCTCGGTCTTCTCGCGCGCATGCAGCTTGAATTCGAAACGCCGCCGCCGCTCCGGCCCCGGCAGGCTGATCGCCGCCCGCGCGGGATCGCAGAATACGCGCGTCTCGCGGAAATTGTCCCTGGTGTCGAGCAGATCGACAATCAGCCAGCGCTCCTCGAAGCTGGAGCCCTTCAGCTCCGCGCCGATTGCCTTGCGGATCTCGCTGCGCGCGCCGTCGCAGCCGACAAGATAGCTGCATTCGACCTGCCGCACACCGCCGGCATCCTCGAGCGTCACCACGACGTTGGAGGCGGTTTCCTCAAAGCCGGTGCAGCGCGTGCCGAAGCGCAGAGAAACATTCGTCCTGCCGCGCAAGGCCGAGACGAGCGTGGCCTCGAACATCGGCTGGCGGAAGGCAGAGCGTTTCGGCCAGCCATATTCGCTGCGCGAGGGCGAGACCTGCAGGAAGCATCGGCCGTCCGGCCCGTAATAGAAGGAGCCATAGCCGGAGGCGCAGTCCTTCAGCACGGCCTCGGCCAGGCCAACGGTCTGCATCGTCCGCAGCGATTCATCGTCGATCGAGACGGCGCGCGGCTCCTGGACCGTCGTCGCGTTCTGCTCCGCGACCACCACGGAGACGCCGTGCAACACCAGCAGATGGGCGAGCGTGAGCCCCGCAGGCCCCGCGCCGACAACACAGACATCGAAGCGGTCGCGTCTCATCGCTGCCTGGCCGCAGACCTGCGCGGCGGTCGCAAGCCCGTCTCGCCATGCGCGGCGAGTTTCTCGGCCACGTCATGCGCGGCAGTCGTCGCCTGCAGCACAGCGCGGCTGATCTGCGCCTCACTTGCCCGCCGCTCCGACAACACGATGCTGATGCAGCCGGCAATGCCGATCTCCCTCGCAACGAAGGGCGCGGAAACTCCAATGCGTCCCTTGTCGACCTCGCCGCGGCTGACGCGATGCCCGGCCTTGCGGATCGCCTTCAGGCTCGCCAGAAACTCCTCCTGGGTCGCGCCCAGCCCGGCGCGCTTGATCTCGGCCTTGTCGCGCTCATGCAGCCTGACCAGCCGCGCACGGTCTAAGACAGCGAGCACAGCCAGCGACGACGATCCGCGATAAAGCGGCATCGGCCGCCCGACCTGGTAGCTCACCTGATCTTGCGGACCGAGCGCCATCTCCTGGTGCACGCACATCACCTGATCGCGATAGCCGCGGCACAGCAGGATCGCGCTTTCCGGCGGGACTTCCGCGGCGAGAGCGACCATGACCGGGCGGGCGGCGGACAGCAGCGGATTGCCAAGCTGCAATTGCCGGTACAATTCCATGATTCGCGGTCCAAGCGCATAGCCCTCCGCCGAGACGCGGTCGAGAAAGCCGATCTCGCTCATCGCGCGCAGCGTCCGGTAGGCCGAGCTTTGCGGAACTTTCAGCGCCGCCGCAATGTCGTCCACGCTGACGAGGCTGCGCCCGTCCGCAAACAGGTCGAGGACATCGGAAATCTGATTGATCGAACCGGTGCCGGCCATGAGGTTTTCAGCCGGGTATCTGTTGCTGCAATGGCGGCGCGCTCCCTCCCCCCTGCGAGGAGAGGGTTGGTGTGAGGGGAAACTGCTCCTTCGACCTTGCCCCCTCGCCCGACTTGCTCGCTGACCGCCCGCAAGCCGACCTCGCCCTGTGGGAGCGGTGCCGCAGCCTATCGACCTTCTTCGCCATCGCCACTCAGCTCCGCAGAATGCCCCTGCCCCACAGATTGAGCGTGCGCTCGGCATGCGGCCAGTGCTTCACCGGGCGATCATGGATCACTTCAAGCTCGGCCGACACCTCGATCCAGTTCTCGTCCGGGTCCTTGATGAAGATGAAAAGGTTGTTGCCCGGTCCGTGCCGTCCCGGCCCCCACATCAGCGGAATGCCCATGCTGCCGAAGCGGTCGGCCCAGTCGCGGATGCGGATCCACTCGCCGGCCTCGTAGGAATGGTGATCCACGCCCTGCCGGTTCGACTTGAAGCAGGCCAGCGTATGGTGCTCGTGGTTCGAGCGCATGAAGCAGGTCGCGACCTCGCCGCTGTCCTTGACGACGCGATCGGATACCAGAAAGCCGAGCTTGTTGGCGTAGAAATCCTCGATGGCGCCGACATCGAGGGTTGCGAGCGTCAGATGCTGCAGCGGCGCGTGCAACCCATCGCGAGGCTCGTCCGCGTGCCGGGCAATCCCGAACAGGATCTCGTTGCCGTCCGGGTCGCGTACGGAAAACGCTCCGTCTTCAAACATCGGCTCGTTGACCGCGGCGGGCGCCAGGCCTGCCCGATTCGCCCGCTCATGCAAGGCGTCGAGGCCTTCGCGGTCGCGGCAGGCAAACCCGGCCTGCGCGAGCTTGTTCCTCTTTCCGCGCACGATCGCCACGCGCCGCCCCGGACCGGCGCAGGCC
>JACAEG010000036.1 GCA_013388965.1 Pseudorhodoplanes sp.
CCGACAACCCGGCCCGGGCCGCGGCCTGCCGGGTATTGTCTGGTGCCGCCCGGGGCGGCGCCGCGTCCCCCGGCGGTGGACGCGCACGCCTCCGATAACGGCGTGCGGCGGGCTCCGATAATGCCCGCCAAGGGTGCCGTCGCGCAGCACCCTGGCGCCTCCCGGCGCTCCATTCTTCTCGTCGAGGAAGGGAAAAAGGGAACACGGCGAGCCCGCGCCGGCAACAACAGGGCTGCGAAGCGTTGGCTAAAGCGTTCTGCAGATCGGAAATCAGACGGCCGGGCTCAGCGAAGCTGTCTTGGCCTTTTGGCGGGCGTCATGCTCGTCCGTCGGCTTCGCGGCCGTGTCCGGCCGCGCATATGCGTTGTTGCAGGAGGCAGCTTTTGCGGTGGAAGCGGGACGCTTCCTCATCGTTCGCGATATTCCTGGACCTCACGCGCGGCGGCAGATGAAAAGCCCCTCGGCCAGCCGGAAGGTCAAGGCATCGTCCGGGCCAGCCGGTTCGAGAAACGCCTTCGGCCCAGGACCGGCCTCGCGCAACAGACCGCGCAGCAGGCGCTTCATTGTCGCATCGTGCCGACCGGCCCAGCTTTCGAACTCGATGGTCTTTCGCAGCTCCTCCTCGTATTCGAGAGCGAACCCGTGCGCTTTCAGGGCTTGCCGCCATTCCGACATCGGCCAGGCGCGCAAGTGGCTCGGGTCGCGCAATCGCTCGAAGCCGTTGACGAAGTCGCCGACGCTGCCGTCCGGCGCGACATTGTCCACGAGGCCGAATATCCCGCCGGGCTTGAGGACGCGATGCACCTCGTCGAGAAAGTCGGGAATGCTGTCGAAGTGATGCGGGGCGATCCGGCTGGTTACGCAATCGAAGCTGGCATCCTCGAAGGGCAGGGACTCGGCCTTGGCATAGGCGACCCGGATATTGTGGAGCTTTCGCTTGGCGGCCTCGGCACGCACGACCGCCATCATCTCGTCGGTGATGTCGGTTGCCCAGACGCGCGCGACATGCGGGGCGAAGGCATAGGCCGTGTGTCCGGCGCCGGTCGCGATATCGAGGACGTGCCAGTCGGGCTTCGGGTTCGTCAGGGCGACCAGCTTGTCGAGGCTTGCGCCCTTCGCATGCGGCGCGCTGGTCAGATAATGCTGCGCCGTGCGGCCGAATTGCTCCTGAACGAGGGTTTTGCTCATGGCGGAAGACTCGCGAAAGGGGTGCGGCTTGCCTTATGCGGCAAAACGCGGCCGCCCGCCATTCGGCAGCGGAACCGCTCTCCCGCCGCGCCCGCGATACGAGCGGAAATGGCGCGTTGCCGGGCAGCCACAGGGTTAAGAGAAATGGTTAATCTCCCTCGACTTCGACTGTGGATTACCGTCTAAATTTGCGCGGTGCGCTGGCGAGTCTCTCTTGCTGGCGGAAGGCCCGATGGGCGGCCCGGCTGGGAAACAAGGGGATTGGGGGGTTCGATGAAGAAGGTTCTTTTGGCGCTTGCCGCCGTGATGATGGCGGTGAGTCTCAGCGGCGGTGTCGCCGAAGCCGCGAAGAAGAAGGCGAAGGTGGTCGTCACCCCGGCGCCCGCAGTCTGGTATCAGCCCTGGACGTGGCCGCGCGCATGGCCGACCTGGCCTTTCCCGGCCTTCCAGACGCAGCGCGACGGAAAGCTCGAGACGGCAAATGCGGTTGTGGGCGGCGCCTCGCTTGGCGCCTATTACTGGATCCGCCACGACAGCCCGATCAAGAACAATCCCGCGAGCGCGGCTTTTGCGCTCTCGACCATTGGCTGCGCGGCGGTTTCGCCGATCATCGGAACGATGGCGGTCGACCGGCCGCTCACGATGCGCGAGGTCTATATCTCGACCGGCAATTGCGTCGTCCCCTTCGTCGGCGGCTGGCTGATGAATGCATGGTTCGACCGCAACGGATGGGAGTGAGGGCGTCTCAAGCCTCGAAAGCTTGGAAAAGGAAAAGCCCGGCCGGAAGGCCGGGCTTTTGATTTTTTGGAGGCTGGTCCGTTACCGCGAAGCCGCCGCGTCGCAGGATTCGAACCGGCCATAGCCGAGGTCGCTGACGCACTGGCCGATCGACTTGCGCCAGGCATATTCGCCGGGATAGCCGGGCGGGCCGACATATCCGAAGGACGGGACGATGCCGAGCGCGCGATAGCGAGCATAGGGATCGACGACCACGACCTTGGTGCGCTTCTTGCTGGCCGATGAAAATTCGGACTGCGCCTGCGTGGTGGCTTTGGCCCCGTCGTCAGCGGTCGCGGGAGCGAGCGGAATCGCAACCAGCGATGCGCCCATGATTGCGGCAACGGCCGCGATTTGAAGATTCATGACAACACCTTTCTTGTTCTCATTGTGGTTGGCGACATCTCGCGAAGCGCCCATTGTGCCGTTTTATGTGGGGACGATCGGGGCACGAATTCAAAGATTTCGATGGCTGTTCCTATCACGGATGCGTGTGCAAAAGGTTTCGATCAGGCGGGCGTCGAAGTCATATCCCTCGTCCGCAGCGCCCCCAGCAGCCAATCCTCGCTGTCCGCCAAAGCGAGCCAGCCGCGCTGCATCGCCATGAGCTGGATGCGGTCGCCGGCATTGTCGGCGGCGCGCGCAAGCACCCCGCAATAATAGGCATTCCTTCGACATTGCTGTGCTTTCGAGGGCGGCTCGTCGAAGGGGGCCATGCGAAACTCCGAGCGGATGCTGCGACGCAACGCGCCAGCGCGGGGAGCGGTTCCGCAGGTGCTTTGCGCGCCGCCGGAACGTCAGGAGCGCTGTCACGTTGCCATCGCGAGCGGGGTATCCCGGCATTCGGCCGCGCGATGCCTCTGTTCCCCGAAAAGACAGGAAAGGAACGAGCGATGGGTCTCTTCTCCAAGGACATCAAGACGATGGACGACCTGTTCGTGCATCAGCTGCAGGACATCTATTACGCGGAACAGCAGATCATCAAATCGCTGCCCGACATGATCGCGAAGGCCACCAGCCCCGAGCTGAAGGCCGGCATGAAGGATCATCTCGAGCAGACAAAGACGCACGTCGCGCGCCTCGAGCAGGTCTTCAAGATGCATGGCAGCAAGCCGGAAGGCACCGACTGCCCCGCGATCGACGGAATCATTGAGGAGGCCGACGAGGTCGCCAGCTAAGTCGAGGACAAGGATGTTCTGGACGCCGCGCTCATTGCCGCCGCGCAGGCCGTCGAGCATTACGAGATGACCCGCTACGGCACGCTGGTTGCGTGGGCTCGCATTCTGGGCCGCGACGATTGCGCCGCCATCCTCTCCAAGACGCTGGAAGAGGAAAAGGCGACCGACCAGAAGCTCACCAAGCTCGCCGAGAGCCGGATCAACCGCAAGGCGGCGAGCTGACCTCGCGGCATGAAGGGAGCGCCGGCTGAGCCGGCGCTCCTTTTCGTCGCCATTGCCCGGCTGGGGCCGGACGGTCGACTCGATCTGCGGCACGCCGCCGACGCCGGAGCCGTTGTTCTGGTTGCTGAGCGAGCCGTGCCCGGACGGACTCGTATAGGGTTGAATCACCTGCGTGCCCGGGCTCGAGGTGATGCTGTTGCCGGGCGAGTCGGTGATCCGCGATGCGATGTTGTCTATCGATTGACAGGGACGAAACGCGCGGGGACAACGTCGCGTTCCGGCCGCATGCGGCCAAGGGCGGGGGCGAGAGGCAAATGGGGGAGCAACCGGACGGGCATTCTGCCGCGGAACAGACCTACACCTATCGTCCCTCCCTGATGGGAGCTCCCTGGGTTTTTGCGCTGATGCCCGACGCGCTGCGCTGGGAGGCGGGACGCCGCTCGGGCCGCATTCCCTATCGCGACATCTATCGCGTCCGCATGCTGTATCGGCCGGTGACATTGGTGTCGCACCGCTTCGTCACCGAGATCTGGTCGACATCGTCGCCGAAACTTTCGGTCGTCTCCACGTCCTGGAAAAGCATGGTCGAGGTCGAACGGCAGGACGCGCGCTATCGCGACTTCATCGTTGCCCTGCATGACAAGCTCGCGGCGGAGCAGGTCGAGGCTTCCTATGAAGCGGGCAGTCCGCCCTTCATCTATTGGCCGGGCGTGCTGGTATTCTGCGTGCTGACGGCCGGTCTTGTCGCGCTCGCGGTCAAGGGAGTGGCGGAAGGCGCCTTCGCCGGCGCGGCCTTTGTCGCGGCCTTCTTCGCCCTGTTCATGTGGCAGATCGGCGGCTTCTTCTGGCGCAACCGGCCCGGCCGCTATCGTCCGGACGCCCTGCCGGCGGCGCTGATGCCCGGCAAGTGAGACGCTATTTGCGCACCACCAGAACGGAGCAGAGCGCATAGCGCACGACATGGCCGGCATTGGAGCCGAGAAAATAGCTGCGCATGTCCGGCCGGTGCGAGGACATGACGATGAGATCGGCCGGCATCGCCTTCGCTTCCTCGATCACCTCGTGATAGATGCCGCCCTGTCGAACGACGGTCGAAACCCGGTTGGCATCGAGCCCGCATTCGCGCGCCATCGCGGCAAGCGTGTCTTCCGCGGTCTTGCGCTGCTGCACGTCGAAATCCGGCGGCACATATTCGGCGAGCATCACGGGGGTCAGCGGCAGCACGTTGAGAAACCGGACGGAGCCCGCGCTTTGCCTCGCCATTTCGACGGCGGTGCTGATGCCGGGCCTGGCGTTTTCAGGTTCGGCGATATCGACCGGAACGAGGATATTCCTGAACATGTCGGCCCCTCCGCTGATTGCAGGGGGAATTTTGCCATACCGGCCCGGTGCCGTCGAACGCGAGATTCAGGCCGTGTCGGCGGCGTCGACGAGCGAGCGCGGTGTCACGAAACGGTCGAGCCGTCCGGAGCCGGGCCGGATTTCGCCCCAGTCGTCGGTTACGAAATCGATTGCAACGAGTGCGCCGGTCGGCAGTTTCTCCCGGATGCGCTGGCGCAGCTCGACGTCGCCCGTCCCGATCAGGAGCGTTGCGAGCTGATGCAAACCCGGGTTGTGGCCGATCACCAGCAGCGTATGGATGGCCGGCCTGGTTTCCTTGATCACGTCGAGCAGAAGGTCGGGCGGCGCCTCGTAGAGGCGGGCATCGAAGACGGCCTTCAGGGGCGGCTTGAATGCTCTGCTCAGGAGGCTGAAGGTTTCGCGGGTGCGCTCGGCAGTCGAGACCACTGCCCGGTCGGGGACAAGGTGATGCTTCACCATGTATTCGCCGATCAGGACCGCGGCTTCCCGCCCGCGGGGATTGAGCGGCCGGCCGAGGTCGGCCTTTCCGGGCTCGGACCAGTCGGACTTGGCATGGCGAAGCAGGATCAGCCGGCGCATCAGGACTATCCGTGGCGTCGATTTTTGGGCATGGCCAGTCTAGCATCACCATCCTGCCCGATTTGTGAAGCGGCCAAAGCGGCACACTGGGAATGAACGAAATCGACACCACGGCCTATGGCGAAAGCCTTTTTGCGGCGACGCGAGTTGCCGCGCCCGAGCGGCCGCGCCTGACATTCGATCTGGACGTCGATGTCTGCGTCATCGGAGCGGGACTTGCCGGGCTGACGACGGCGCGCGAAATCGCGCGGCGCGGCTGGTCGGTCGCGGTCCTGGAGGCGCAGCGGATCGCCTGGGGCGCGTCCGGGCGCAATACCGGCTTCGTGCTGCCGGGCTTCGGACAGACTCCGCAGGCCATGCTCGACCGGGTGGGGAACGAGCGGGCAAAGCGGCTATGGGCGCTGTCGCAGGCCGGCCTTGAATATGTCCGCGACACGATCCTCGAGACCAACATGCCGGGCATCGAGCGCGGCACCGGCTGGCTCGCGGTCTCCAGGATCGATGCGGCGCGCGCGGTCGCCGCGCAAACGCGGCTGCTCGGCGAGGAGCTGGGTGCGTCGGTCGAGATGTGGCCGACCGCACGGGTGCGCGAGAGCCTCAAGTCGGAGCGGTATTTTCAGGCGATCCATTTCCGCGATGCCTTCCACATTCATTCGCTGAATTATGCGCTCGGTCTCGCGGCGGCGGCGGAGCAGGCGGGCGCGCGCATCTTCGAGAACACGCCGGCCCTGTCGATGGATCCCGCCGGTGTCCGCAAGCGCGTCACGACACCGGGCGGGCGCGTGCGTGCGGCGCATATCGTGCTGGCCGGCAACGTGTATCTCGAGAAGCTCGTCCCGGAACTTGCGCATACGCTGCTGCCGATCACGACCTATGTCGTTGCCACCGAGCGTCTCGGCGATCGGCTCGCCAGGGCCATCGATTATCGCGGCGCGGTCAGCGACGGCCAGTCGGCCGACAACCACTATCGCGTCGCGTCGGGCGACCGCCTGATCTGGTCCGGCCGCATGACCACGTGGCAGGGCAGGCCCGAGCATTTCAAGCGTGCGCTCGCGCGCGACATTGCGCGAACCTATCCGCAACTGGGCAAGGTGAAGATCGACTATGCGTGGTCCGGCACGCTTGGAAATGCCGTCCACCGCATGCCGCAGATCGGCGAACTGTCGTCCGGGCTCTGGCTCGCCAGCGGCTTTGGCGGCCACGGATTGAATACGACCGCGATGGCCGGAAATCTCGTTGCGCGCGCCATCGTCGAAGGCAGCCGGACCTGGCGGATGTTCGCGCCCTATGAACTGATCTGGGCGGGCGGTTCGCTGGGCCGCGCGTCCGCACAGGTGATGTACTGGGCCAACCGGCTGAAGCAGGAAAGCGCAGCCCGGCTCTCGCGGCGCCGGGAGAAAAAGCGCAGCCTCGCGATGGCACAGCAGGAGCGCTGCGCCGATGCGACATGGGCCATGCTGAAAGAGGTCGAGGTCAGATTCACCGCGACTGGCCGCAACAGCTCGACGCCGATCGCAGCCGTGCGGGAGGAAGGAAGAATGCCCCAGATGACAGCCGGCGGCGGTTTTGACTCCCGGCCTGACGCCAGGATCGAATCCGCTTCACAAGCCGAGCCTGAATCCTTGTCTGAATCCAGGTCTGAAGCCAGTTCTGAATCCATGTCCGAGCTCGCGCCGGCCGGCGGCACGGACGCGAGGCAATAGGCGTCGGTCGTGCGATCCGATCGTGCGCGTTCGGGTGTCTTCGATGGCCGTCCTGCGCGGCCGATTCTGCTGGCAGGCTTGCTCGCGGTGGCGGCCTGTTCGGGCGCCGGCGCTCCGCAAGGCGCGGCGAATGCAACACTCGAAAAGCCGACCAAGTTCTTTGTCAGCGAATATGATGTCGCGGCCGATCTGCCGGTGCTCGATCCCGCGCTGGCGGCAAATCTCAAGCGGCAATTGCCGGGTCTGACCGACGACGCCGCGCAGATCGAAATATCGCGCCGCGTCAGCGCGGCGATTGCGGAGGCGACGGTTGCTGCCTTGCGCCAGAGCGGCATTCAGGCCGCCCAGGGCGGGGGCGAGATTCTGCGGGCCAACGAGATCGGCCTGATGGTCAGCGGGAAGATCGTCAACAGCGCAGAGGGCGCCGCACAGAGGCGGCCGCCGGGCGCTCCCGTCGTCGCCGCGCAGACGACGCTCACCTATTACGTCGATCCCAATTCCAGGATCGTCGACACCTTCACGACCGACAGCGATCTTGGCCGCGCCACCGCGCCGGCACGCCGCCCGGCCACTGCCGGGGCGCCGGGTGGAACGCAGCGGCTCTCGCCCGACATCGATGCCAAGGCGCGCGGCCTTGGCCGCGCCATCGCCGAGCGCATCGTGGCCTTCGCAGCGGAAAAAGGGTGGATCAAGGCGCCGGCGGTCCCCGCGAGTCCGCGCCGATACTAACGCGCCTCGCGCCGCGCCATGAAGGCCAGTCGCTCGAACAGGTGGACGTCCTGCTCGTTCTTCAAAAGGGCGCCGTGAAGCGGAGGGATGAGCTTCTTCGGATCGCGCTCGCGCAGGATTTCGGGGCCGATATCCTCGACCATGAGGAGCTTCAGCCAGTCGAGCAATTCGGAGGTCGAGGGCTTCTTCTTGAGCCCCGGCACCTCGCGCACCTCATAGAACAGCCGGAGCGCCTCGCTCACCAGCCGCTGCTTGATGCCCGGGAAATGCACCTCGACGATGGCTTTCATCGTCTCGGCATCCGGGAAACGAATGTAGTGGAAGAAGCAGCGGCGCAGGAAGGCGTCCGGCAATTCCTTCTCGTTGTTCGATGTGATGACGACGATCGGCCGGCGGCGGGCCTTCACCGTCTCGCCGGTTTCGTAGACGAAGAACTCCATGCGATCGAGTTCCTGCAGCAGGTCGTTCGGAAACTCGATGTCGGCCTTGTCGATCTCGTCGATGAGGAGGACCGGGCGTTCGTCGGCGACGAATGCGTCCCACAGCTTACCGCGCCTGATGTAGTTGCGGATATCCTTGACGCGCTCGTCGCCGAGCTGGCTGTCGCGCAGCCGCGAGACGGCGTCGTATTCGTACAGGCCCTGCTGCGCCTTGGTGGTCGACTTGACGTGCCACTCGATCATCGGCGCGCCGAGCGCCTTCGCAATTTCGAGGGCCAGCACGGTCTTGCCGGTGCCGGGCTCGCCCTTCACGAGCAGCGGCCGCTCCAGCGTGATCGCGGCATTCACGGCGACCTTCAGGTCGTCGGTGGCGACATAGCCGCCGGTTCCTTCAAAGCGCATGGACTGTCCTTTTTGCAGTGCAAACCGACACTAGGACAGCGATTGCGCGGCCGGCAAGCGGACAGCGGACATGGCACGGTCCTCGTCATTGCGTGGCAAGCGCGTCGCCGCGATGCCACCCCTGCGTCCGCCGAAGGGCGGATGCGGAGGCCATCGACCCGGCGCGAGGGCGGCGCCCTGCCGATGGTTGCAGTGTTCCACAGTCTAGCGGGCGGACTTCGCAGGCCCGGCTAAGTGTTTTTGCTTAGGGAGCAAAGCACATGCTGCAAAATTGGGCAGATCGGTGTCGACCGTTACAAACAGACCGCGCGCTCTCGATTCGAAAATATGAATATTGAAGCGTTATAAATGATAATTCGTCACGTCGCCTGAAAACATTTACTTGAGCAATCAATCTCTGATTGCACTTTATACTTCAAATCTCACCCTTCAACCGTAGGTTCCATCTTGGGATAATCCTAAATTAACGGAAAAATACTTCTATCACCTTCGTGAGTTTTCTCTGGGGGTGGAGACGATGAACGTTCTGCAATTGCGAATTGGCGGGCGCCTCATTCTGGGCTTCGCCGTGCTGTGCGCCGTCCTCGTGGCGGCCGTCGGGTCAACCATCGTGATCGCCGGTCGGGAGTCGGATACCGTGAGCCGAACCGCCGAGTTGCGGGCGCCGGTTGCGATCGCAAGCACCCAGTTGATCTCCGATCTCTACGCCACGCTCGCCACGCTGCGCGGCTATCTCCTCACCGGCAACCCGCAGGTCAAGGCGGAGCGTGCGGCGGCGTGGAAACACCTCGACGCCACCGCGGCAAATTTCGACAGGCTTTCACAACAATTCACGCTCGAGGAGAACAAGCGCAAATGGGCGGAGGTCAAGGCGCAGCTCGCCGAATTCCGCGCGGCGCAGGACAAGGCCGAAGCCGTGGCGTTCACGCCCGATGCATTTCCCGCGACCAGGCTTCTGGCCACCGAAGCCGCGCCGCTCGCGGCGACCATGTTCTCCGCGATCACCCGCATGATCGACGAGGAAGAAAGGCTCGAGGCAACGCCGGAGCGCAAGCGGCTGCTCAAGGCGATGGCCGACACGCGCGGCAATCTCGCTTCCGCGATCGCGCAATTGCGCATGTTTCTTCTGACCGGCGACAAGTCCAACAAGGATGAGTTCCAGCGCTTCTGGGGCATTTTCGAGCGCGCTGCGGCGGCGGTCGATGCCGCCAAGGCGCTGTTGAATCCGTCACAACGCGCCGCCTTCGATGAATTTCTCAAGGCGCGCGATGCGTTCAACCCGCTCCCGGCACGCGTGATCGCCCTGCGTGAATCGCCGCAATGGAATGCTCCCGTTTACCTGCTCGCCACCGAGGCCGCGCCGCGCGCCGGCAAAATCCTGGACATCCTCGAAGGCGCGAAAGGCGGCGACGGCGAGCGCTCCGGCGGCATGAAGGACAGTCAGATCAAGCTGTTCGAAAACGAATCGGCCGAAGCGGTTTCCGGCATGACCTTCCTGCGGAATGTATCCTGGGCGCTTCTGGCCATCGGGCTCGGGTTGGCTGTCGGCGCGGCATGGCTCACCATCCGCTCGCTGGTGCCCCCGATCCGCGGCATCACCGGGGCGATGGAGCGGCTGGCCGCCGGCGACATGCAGACGGACATCCCCGGCGTCGGCCGGCACGACGAGATCGGCGGCATGGCGGCCTCCGTTCAGGTCTTCAAGGACAACATGCTCGAGGCGGAGCGGCTGCGGAACGAGCAGAAGCAGGCCGAGATCCGCAACGCGGAAATGCGCAAGGCGGAGATGCGCCGGCTCGCCGACCAGTTCGAATCCGCCGTGGGCAACATCATCGGCACGGTGTCGTCCGCCTCGACGGAACTCGAGGCGACCGCGACGAGCCTGACCAAGACCGCGACGATGACCGAGCAAATGGCGACCGGAGTTGCGAGTGCCTCGGAGGAGGCGTCGTCCAATGTGCAGTCCGTCGCCACCGCATCCGAGGAACTCGCGTCCTCGGTCGGCGAGATCAGCCGCCGGGTGCTCGAGTCGAGCCGCATCGCCGGGGCGGCGGTCGATCAGGCCGCCAAGGCCGACAGCCGCATCAACGAGCTGTCGCAGGCGGCGACCCGCATCGGCGAAGTCGTCAAGCTGATCACCGCGATCGCCGAGCAGACCAATCTGCTCGCGCTCAATGCCACGATCGAGGCGGCGCGCGCAGGGGATGCGGGCCGCGGCTTTGCGGTGGTCGCGCAGGAAGTCAAGGCGCTCGCCGCGCAGACCGCCAAGGCGACCGACGAGATCGGCGCGCAGATCGGCGGCATGCAGGCGGCCACCGCCGACTCCGTGGTCGCGATCAAGGAGGTCAGCGATACCATCCGCCGCATCTCCGAAATCTCCTCTGCCATCGCAGCCGCAGTCGAGGAGCAGGGCGCTGCGACGCAGGAGATTTCGCGCAACGTCCAGCAGGCCGCGCAGGGCACCTCGGAGGTCGCCGCCAACATCGTCGACGTCAATCGCGGCGCGAGCGAAACCGGCTCGGCGTCGGCGCAGGTGCTGTCCTCGGCGCAGTCGCTGGCCAGCGAGAGCAACCGCCTCAAGCTCGAGGTCGGCCGCTTCCTCGACACGGTGCGGGCGGCCTGACGGGGCGCTGCAGTCTCGACGGTATCGCCCCACGAACAATTCCGGCCCGCATAGCGGGCCGGAGGACGTGGTCGAGCGGCTTGACCTCAAACGAAGGTGAAGTCGTTCGCGTTCAGATCCCCGATATTGACGTTCTGCAATGTGATCGAATTGTTGTCGTTGTAGGCGATGACCACGTCGTTGCCGACCTGCTGGGCATGCGCCATCACGTCCGCGAAGTCGGAATAGACCCAGCTGTAGAACTGGATGATGTCATCCGGCCCGAAATCGGTAACCGTGTCGTGGTTGTCGGTTTCGAACACGAACGTGTCCGCGCCACCGCCGCCTTCAAGCGTGTCGTCGCCGCCGCGTCCCTCGATCGTGTCGTTGCCCGCGAGGCCTGACATGATGCTGTTCTGGGCGTCGCCGACCAGATGGTCGCCATAGCCGGAGCCGGTGAGGTTCTCGAAGGTGTCGAAGACGTCGCCCTCCGCATCGCCGCCGGAGGCTGTCCCGGCCACGAGGCTGATATTCACGCCGGCGGACGAGAATGCGTAGCTCAGGGTGTCGTTGCCGGCGCCGCCGCTCATCGTATCGGCGCCCTGGCCGCCGTCCACATAGTCATGACCGCCGCCGCCATGCATGAGGTCGGCGCCGGCCAGGCCAAGCAGCTCGTTGTTGAAGCTGTTGCCGTAAATGACATTGTCCAGCCCGTTGCCGGTGCCGTCGATATGGCCGCCCTGTTCGAGCAGCTGCAACCGCTCGACATTGGCGGCGAGGTGATGATTGACGGAACTCGCAACGAGATCGATCGCGCCTTCGTTCGCGCCCTCGAGCACGACGTCGCCGAGATCGTCGACGACATAGGTGTCATCGCCGGTCCCGCCGGCCATGGTGTCCTCGCCGGCGTCGCCATAGAGGAAATCGTGGCCGCCGCCGCCCTTGAGGGCGTTGCTGCCCTCGTTGCCGTAGAGCCAGTTGTCGAGATCGTTGCCGATCCCGTTGATGGCGCCGGAGCCGGACGTGAGCACGAGGTGCTCGACATTGGCGGCGAGCGTGTGGCTGACGGAGGAATAGACCCAATCGGTTCCCTGCCCAGCCTGCTCGGTCACCACGTCTTCCTTCTGGCCGACCCAGTAGACGTCATCACCGGAGCCGCCGATCATGGTGTCGGCGCCGCCATATCCCATGAGCGTGTCGTTGCCGCCGCCGCCCTTGAGGATGTTCTTGTTGTTGTTGCCCTGAATGATGTTGTCCTGGTCGTTGCCGTAGCCGTTGATGGGCGCGTTGCCTTCGAGGTGAAGATTTTCGACATTGGCCGGCAGCGTGTAGCTGAGCAGGGAATAGACGATGTCCTCGCCTTCGCCGGCATTCTCCTCGACCAGGTCGCCGGCATTCTCGACTTTATAGGTATCGTCGCCATCGCCGCCCTGCATCGTGTCGAGGCCCTTGCCGCCGTCGAGGTAGTCGTCGCCACCGTTTCCGATCAGCAGGTCGTTGCCAAGCAGTCCGTAGATGTGCTCGTCCTCACCGTTTCCCTCGAGGACGTCGGGCAAATCGCTTCCGATAATGTTGATCACCGGCATCGTTCATCTCTCTCTTGCAGTCATGCCGATGGCTTTGCGCGCCATCGCATGCTTTCCAAACGAAAAGGACAGCCTCTGCTCGGATTTTCGGGCCAGGAGGGCCCTCCGTCCGAGCGGCTGTCCCGCGAACCGCTCGCGGTCTTGGTAGCGCGGGCTGCGGGTGAGGTTCGAAGGCAGGCCCGGCCGCGCGGGCGGACCGTGACGCAATGCGGACAGGATCAGGCAGCCGGCTTCAGCCGCTCGCGCGCGATATGCGCGTCGACAAAGGCATTGACCCGCACGCGGGCGGGGCGCGCCGTGCCGTCCCTGTAATGGCGCTTGAAGTAGACCGCCTTCTTGTCCTTGCCGATCCGGCGGATCGCCTGCACCAAAAAGCGGGTCACGTCGTTGGTATGCGCCGACCACGCATTGATCAGCATGCATTCGCCCTGCAGACTGTCCTCGAACGGCAATCCGCGTTTGCCCGCGACCCATCCTTCGGCATGCGCTTCGCTCGCAAAGGCCCAGCCCAGAAAGCCCTGAATCTGTCCCCTGCCGTCGATGACGAAGCAATAATGCCCGCGGTTGATCTGGCCGACGAGGATGCGCGACCAGTCGCCGAAGGGCAGGCCGGCGAAGGCCGGCTTGGTCATCAGGTGGCTGACCGCAAGCCCAAGTGCGAGTGCGGGTTCCTTCGGCCGGTATAGCCGCAGGGTGGCCACCACGGGTTTGCTGGCTGAGAA
>JACAEG010000171.1 GCA_013388965.1 Pseudorhodoplanes sp.
CCCCCCCCCCGTCGTCTTTGGGAGGTCCGATGCGGGGCTTGCGTCCACCGATTTTCGCCGCGGCCTGCGCAGGACTTCTCGCCGCCGGGCCGTCATTCGCCGGCGATCCGATTCTTGGCCGCTGGGCGCTCGACCTGAAGGGTTGCGGCCTTCTCGGCGGCTCTGGTGCAACCGCGCCGCTCACCGTGTCCGACAAGAGCATCGACGGCTTCGGCGCGCGCTGCACCATCCGCAAGAACTACAAGATCGGCGATGCGCTGCATCTGGAGGCGCGCTGCTGGACGGACGGTCGCATGAAGGACATTCCGGTCTCGCTGGTGCCGCGGGGAGCGAAGCTCGCCGTCACCTGGGACCGCAATCCGGCCGGCGAGATGACTCGCTGCCCCTGACCGGTGCCGTCGCTCACACGGCGAGCGAAACTGTGCTAAGGCGCGGGCATGAAAACCCGACCTCAGGGCAAGTCCCGGCGATCCCGCCATGCGCGCAGCGGCCAGCGTGGCGAGCGTCCGCAGCCGGGCCCGAAATTTCCCCACCGGAAGGACGAAAGGCGCGGCGGCAAGGCCAAGCCCCCGCATGGTCCTGCAACAGGACCGGCTTCGAAACCGGCCGCAAGACCGGCGTCGCCGGCTTTCGGGCCCGTCGCCGAAAGGCTGCGCGAATCGCCGCCGCTCGTCGCCTCGGGCGTCCAGACCGTCGCGGTGACGCCCGACGAATCCGGCATGCGAGTCGACCGCTTTCTGGAGGCGCGCTTTCCTGGTCTGTCGTTCAGCCATATCCAGCGCGTCATCCGCAAGGGCGAATTGCGCGTCAACGGCAGGCGCGTCGAGCCGAAGGACCGGCTGGAGGCCGGACAGACTGTGCGCATTCCGCCCGTGCGCGTCGAAGCGCCCAGAACCCGCGAGGAGGGGAGCGAGGCCGACAGGACGCGCGCCTTCCTGAAATCCATCACGCTCTACGAGGACGACGACGTGATGGTTCTGAACAAGCCGATGGGCCTTGCGGTGCAGGGCGGCTCCGGCACCACGCGCCACATCGACGGCATGCTCGACGTGCTGCGCGCGCGCGACGGGCAGCGTCCGCGCCTCGTGCACCGGCTCGACAAGGACACGTCCGGCTGCCTGCTGGTCGCCAAGACCCGCTTCGCGGCGGCCGCGCTCGCCAGGACCTTCCGCTCGCGTTCGGCGCGCAAGATCTACTGGGCGCTGGTGCCCGGCGTCCCGAAGCCGAAGCAGGGCCGCATCTCGACCTATCTCGCCAAGGAGGAGCGCGAGGAGGATTCGATCATGCGCGTCGCCCGGCACGGCGAGGAGGGCGCAAGCCACGCCATCACCTATTACGCGGTGGTCGAGGCGGCGGCGAACAAGCTCGCCTGGCTCTCGCTCAAGCCGGTGACGGGGCGCACGCATCAATTGCGCGTCCAGATGGCCCATATCGGGCATCCGATCGTGGGCGATCCGAAGTATTTTGCCATCGAGAACTGGGAGTTTCCCGGCGGGCTGCAGAACAAACTGCACCTGCATGCGCGGCGCATCGCGGTACCGCATCCGCGCGAGGGCCGCATCGACGTGTCGGCGCCGCTGCCCCCGCACATGCAGCAAAGCTGGAATCTGCTCGGCTTCGACGCCTCCCGCTACGATCCGATCGAGGAGGCGCCGGAGGAGTAGGGCGACCAGTTCTTAAGCGCGCCCGGCTATGATGGGCGCAAGAGAATCGCGATGCCCGCCAAATCCCGCAAGCGCCGCGCCGGCTGCTTCGTCTATGTTCTCGGCTGCCGTCATCGCGGCCGGGTTTTCACTTATGTCGGCTGGACGCTCGACATCGAGCGGCGTCTCAGCCAGCACAATGCCGGCACAGGCGCCCGCTTCACGCGCGGGCGGCAATGGGTGGTGCTGCATGTGGAGCGGCACGGCAACCGGCAGAAGGCGATGAGCCGCGAATGGCACCTCAAGCGGGACCGGAACTTTCGGCGCGCGCTGGCGTTGAACTGGCCATCGACGCCGGGCCCCGCAATGCCTATCTGATCCCCGGGCGGGGTTCGTGCAGGAGATGAGGTCCATGCAGCGGCACTTGAAGGCTTTTGCCTCGCTCCTTGCGGCATCGGGCATTGTCGCGCTGTCCGCATGGTCGTCCACCGGCCGGGCAGTGGCGCAGAGCCGGTCGCAATCTTGGGAGATCATGACGCCGGAGCCCGGTCAGAAGCGGGTGCGCACGCTGTCGGAGACCCTTCCGCAGCAAATCACGACCGACGGCGACAAGCCCGCCACGCCGGCGCGTCGCGCGCGGGGCAGCTCCTCGCCGTCGCCCCTGCCGCCGGTGCGCTCGGTGGTGACGCCGCTCGGCGTCGCCCCCAGGACGATCGAGCAGCCGCGCATCACGCGGCCGGTGCGCGATCCGGGTCCCGCGCCCGGCACCTACGGCACCGTTGTGCCGCCGCCCTCCGTGCCGATCAGGCCCGGCCAGACTTTCCAGGACCGTGCGATCGCCTGCTCGCATAGCGGGGGCATCGGCGGCGTGCCGGCGGGCCAGCTCAGCTCCTACACCGCAAGCTGCGCGCAGCAGCGCTAGCGTCATCCGCCGTCGATGCGATTGCGGCCGCACGGACGGCCGAAATTTTTCTGGCTTGACAGGCAACCAAAAGGTTGCATATTGTGGCCATGACGAAAGGCGAAAGGGACGATCTCGACAGCGTGTTCCGGGCGCTTGCCGACGCGAGCCGGCGGGAGCTGCTGGACCGGCTGCACGAGCGCAACGGCCAGACGCTGAACGAGTTGTGCGCGCGGCTTGCGATGACGAGGCAGGCCGTCAGCAAGCATCTCGGCATTCTGGAGGAGGCGAACCTCGTGGCGACCGCCAAGCGCGGCCGCGAGAAGTTTCACTATCTCAATCCCGTGCCGATCCACGCCATCGCCGAGCGCTGGATCGGAAAATACGAGCGCGGACGTCTGCAGGCGCTCGCCGACCTGAAACGCGGACTGGAGGAGCGCGATGCGTAAGCCTGAATTCGTGTATGTGACCTACATCGCGACCACGCCGGAGAAGCTCTGGCGGGCGCTGACCGACGAACGGATTTCGGAGCAATTCTGGTTCGGCTATCGCGTCGTCTCCGACTGGACGGTGGGCTCCTCGTTCCGCCTGATGCAGGGCGACCGGATCGTGACGGACGAGGGGGTCGTGCTCGAATGCGATCCGCCGCGCCGGCTGTCCTATACCTGGAAGCCGACCTACGAGGACATGCGGCATGAGGCGCCTTCGCGCGTGATTTTCGACATCGAGCCGCGCAACGGCCAGGTGAAATTGACCGTCACCCACGAGCAGTTCGAGGAGGGCTCGAAGGTGTTCGAGAGCATCCGCACGGGCTGGCCGGCGGTGCTGTCGAGCCTCAAGAGCTTCCTTGAGACCGGCCGCGCGCTGCCCCCGTCATGGACCGAGGAGCACAGCACGATCATCGCGGCAGCGGCTGCAAAGGCCTGTCTCTAGGCCGGCCGGTCACGCCGCGCCCGGCCTCGCGGGAGCGTCCTCGGCGCTCGCCGCCTCGAGGGTGCCGACATCCTCATCGCCCAGACGGATGGCCGGCGCCTTCAGAAGTTCGGCCAATTGCGGCAGGCTGGTCGCGCTCGCGACCGTGGCCGTGATGCCCGGCCGCGATCGATAGGCCGGATCGGCCGCGCCTGCGTCGTGTCACGCTGCTTCTCCGTTGCGATCAGTCACAGCATGCGGCCGCCCCCGCGCCGGGGCAAGGCATGGACGATATGCGCGAGGCGTGACTCAGCGCAGGCTGGCGTTGATCGTCTCAAGCGCCGCGGAGCCCGGGCACAAGTCGGCCTCGGTCAGCGAGTTGAGCGGCCTGTCGACCGTCCGCAGCGAGGCATGCAGGTCGACCGGCTCGCCGTCGATGAACAGGACGCCGGTGACGATCTGCCCCTTGGCGGAATGCCTCTGCAGAAAGCCGAGTGCGGCGGTGCGGTCGTGGATGTCGTAATCCGCGCCGATCTTGCGCAGCGCCAGCCGCGAGCCGTCATGCTGCTCGACAATCTGCAGCGAGCCTTCCGCGTAGTCCACCGTGATCGGCGCGCGCGCCGGGATCACGTCCAGCCGGTTCACCGCCTCGTTGTGCTCGCGGACATAGTCGAAGCTCTTGGTCGAGCCGGCATGGTTGTTGAAGGCGACGCAGGGCGAGATCACGTCGAGAAAGGCGGCGCCGTCATGCTCGATGGCGGCCTTGATGATCGGCACGAGCTGGGCCTTGTCGCCGGAGAAGGAGCGGGCGACGAAGGTCGCGCCGAGCTGGAGCGCCATCGCCACGAGGTCGATGGAATTGTCGGTGTTGACCACGCCGCGCTTGGACTTCGAGCCGCGGTCGGCCGTCGCGGAGAACTGGCCCTTGGTCAGGCCGTAGACGCCGTTATTCTCCACGATATAGGTCATGTTGACGCCGCGCCGCAGCACATGCGCGAATTGCCCGAGTCCGATCGAGGCGGAATCGCCGTCGCCGGAGACGCCGAGATAGATCAGGTCGCGGTTGGCGAGGTTGGCGCCGGTCAGCACCGAGGGCATGCGTCCGTGCACCGAGTTGAAGCCGTGCGAATTGCCGAGAAAGTAGGTCGGCGTCTTGGACGAACAGCCGATGCCCGAAATCTTCGCCACGCGATGCGGCTCGATCGACAGCTCGAAGCATGCCTCGATGATCGCCGCCGTGATCGAGTCGTGCCCGCAGCCCGCGCATAGCGTCGAGATCGTGCCCTCGTAGTCGCGATGGGTGTAGCCGAGCGCGTTCTTCGGCAGGCCGGGATGATGGAATTTCGGTTTGGCGATGTATGTCATGACGCCACCTTGCGCTTGGGCGCGATCTTGAACTTGTCGAGATGCTCGCCGATGGCGCCCGCGATGAAGCGCGCGGTGATCGGCGTGCCGTCGTAATGCAGGATCGGCACGAGTCGCACCGGGTCGATGCCGCATTCGTTGACGATCAGCGAGCGCAATTGCGCGTCGCGATTCTGCTCGACCACGAACACGAAATCGTGGTCGGCGATGAAGCTCGTCACGCTCGAGTGGAACGGAAAGGCGCGCACCCGCATGCGGTCGAGGGCGTGGCCGCGCCCCTCCAGCATGCCGATCGCCTCGTCCATCGCGGGCGAGGTCGAGCCGAAATAGATCACCCCGTACCGCGTGGATTTCCCGGAATTGGCGATCAGCGGGCGCGGTACGAGGTCCTTGGCGGTCTCGAACTTGCGCAGGAGCCGCTGCATGTTGTCGACATAGGGCCCGGCTTCCTCGGTGTATTTGGCATAGCGGTCGCGCGAGGTGCCGCGGGTGAAGAACGAGCCCTTGGTGGGGTGCGTGCCGGGATAGGTGCGGTAGGGGATGCCGTCGCCATGCACGTCGAGATATCGGCCGAATTCCTTGCCGGCCTCGAGCTCGGCCGCCGTCATCACCTTGCCGCGGTCATAGGCGCGGCTGTCGTCCCAGGCGAGCGGACGGCACAGCCGGTGGTTCATGCCGATATCGAGATCGAGCATGACGAAGATCGGCGTTTGCAGCCGGTCGGCGAGGTCGAAGGACATCGCGCCGAAATCGAACGCCTCGGCCGGGTCTTCCGGAAACAGCAGCACATGCTTGGTGTCGCCATGCGAGGCATAGGCGCACGAAATGATGTCGCATTGCTGGGTGCGGGTCGGCATGCCGGTCGAGGGTCCCGCGCGCTGCACGTTGAACACGACGCCGGGAATTTCCGCGAAATAGGCGAGCCCGAGGAATTCCTGCATCAGCGAAATGCCAGGGCCTGACGTCGCGGTGAAGGCGCGCGCGCCGTTCCAGCCCGCGCCGATCACCATGCCGATCGAGGACAATTCGTCCTCCGCCTGGATGATCGCGTATTTCGCCTTGCCGTCCGCATCCACCCGCAGTTTCGCGCAGTGGCGCGTGAAGGCGTCGGCCAGCGAGGACGAGGGCGTGATCGGGTACCAGGCGCAGACCGTGGCCCCGCCATAGACGGCGCCGAGCGCAGCCGCCGAATTGCCCTCGATGAAGATGCGGTCGCCGACCTTGTCCGCCTTCTGCACGCGGATCGGCAGCGGGCACTTCAAATTCTGCAAGGCCCAGTCGCGGCCGAGATGCAGCGCATGCACGTTCGGGCCGATCAGCTTGTCCTTGCCCCTGTATTGCTCGCCGATCAACTTCTCGATGGCGGGCACGTCCATGTCGAGCAGGGCCGAGAGCGCCCCGAGATAGATGATGTTCTTGAACAGCTGGCGCTGGCGCGGATCGGAATATTCGCGGTTCGTGATCGCGGTCAGCGGCACGCCGATGACGGTGATGTCGTCGCGGAACTTGGAGGCGGGCAGGGGCTTGGTCGAGTCGTAGAGCAGATAGCCGCCGGGCTCGATCGCGGCCACGTCCTTGTCGAAGGTCTGCGGGTTCATCGCGACCATGAAATCGACGCCGCCGCGCGCGCCGAGATGGCCGTCCTCGGTCACGCGCACCTCGTACCAGGTCGGCAGGCCCTGGATGTTCGAAGGAAAAATGTTGCGCGGTGAGACCGGCACGCCCATGCGCATGATCGCGCGGGCAAACATCTCGTTCGCGCTCGCCGAGCCGGAGCCGTTGACGTTGGCGAAGCGGACGACGAAGTCGTTTACGCGGCTGATCGGACCGGACGGCATGGGATATCACCCGCGTGAGTCATGTTGATGAGATATTTCTGCATGTCCCAGGCGCCTGTCGGACAGCGTTCCGCGCACAGGCCGCAATGCAGGCAGACATCCTCGTCCTTCACCATGACGCGGCCGGTTTTCAGCCCGTCGGCGACATAGAGGTCCTGCGAGAGATTGGTGGCGGGCGCGCTCAGGTGCTTGCGCAGGTCGGCCTCGTCCATGTTCTGCGTGAAGGTGATGCAGTCCATCGGGCAGATATCGACGCAGGCGTCGCATTCGATGCAGAGCTGGCTCGTGAACACCGTCTGCACGTCGCAATTCAGGCAGCGCTGCGCCTCGGCCAGCGCGAGCGGGACGTCGAAGCCGAGTTCGACCTCCGCCTTGATGTCGCGCAGGGCCACGCTCTTGTCGCGCTGCGGCACCTTGTAGCGCTGGTCCAGCGCGATGTCGTTGTCGTAGCTCCACTCGTGGATGCCCATCTTCTGGCTGGTGACCGTCACGTCCGGCAGCGGGCGCTGCTTGATGTCCTCGCCCGAGAGCATGCGGTGGATCGACAGGGCGGCGTCGTGGCCGTGCGCCACCGCCCAGATGATGTTCTTCGGCCCGCAGGCCGCGTCGCCGCCGAAGAAGACCTTCGGATTGGTCGAGGCCAGCGTCTCCGGATCGACGACCGGCATGTCCCACTTGTCGAACGCGATCCCGATATCGCGCTCGATCCACGGAAATGCGTTTTCCTGACCCACGGCGACTAGGACGTCGTCGCAGGGAAAATGCTGGTCCGGCTCGCCGGTCGGCACGAGGTTTCGGCGCCCCTTGGCGTCGCGCTCGGCCCTCACCTTCTCGAAGGTGATGCCGGTCAGCTTGCCGTTGTCATGCGTGAAGAATTTCGGCACGAGATAATTGTGGATCGGGATATCCTCGTGCATGGCGTCCTCCTTCTCCCAGGGGGACGCCTTCATTTCCTCGAAGCCCGAGCGCACCACGACCTGCACATTCTCGCCCCCGAGCCGTCGCGCGGAGCGGCAGCAATCCATCGCGGTGTTGCCGCCGCCAAGCACGATCACCCGCTTGCCGATTTTCGAGATGTGTCCGAACGAGACGGACGAGAGCCAGTCGATGCCGATGTGGATGTTTGCCGCCGCTTCCTTGCGGCCTGGAATATCGAGATCGCGTCCGCGCGGCGCGCCCGAGCCGACGAAGATCGCGTCGTAGTTCTGCGCCAGCAGCGCCTTCAGGCTGTCGATGCGCTGGCCGCCGCGAAACTCGACGCCGAGATCGAGGATGTAGCCGCATTCCTCGTCGATGACGGAATCGGGAAGGCGGAATTTCGGAATCTGCGTGCGCATCATCCCGCCCGATTTCGGATCGCTGTCGAAGACGATGCATTCGTAACCCAGCGGCGCAAGATCGCGCGCGACGGTGAGGGACGCCGGTCCGCCGCCGACAAGTGCGATGCGCTTGCCGTTCTTGATGCGCGCGGGCTTGGGCATGAAGCGGCGCACGTCGTCCTTGTAATCCGCGGTCACGCGCTTGAGCCGGCAGATCGCGACCGGCTCCTTCTCGACGCGCCCGCGCCGGCAGGCCGGCTCGCAGGGACGATCGCAGGTGCGTCCGAGGATCCCCGGAAACACGTTCGATTTCCAGTTGATCATGTAGGCGTCCGAATACCGCCCGGCGGCGATCAGTCGGATATATTCTGGCACCGGCGTGTGCGCCGGACAGGCCCACTGGCAATCGACGACTTTGTGGAAATATGCAGGCGCCGAAATATCGGTGGGCTTCATACTTTCCTCGGACGCGCCCGATGCATCGCACCAAGCGGCTGGTTTTCTTCCCGCGGGCCGGCTTGTTTTCCGCCGACTCCGCTCACAATTTTAATTAGTCGAAGCTGCAAATTCCATAAGACATAACGGCCATAAAACGGAAGTAGCAAACGCCGTCATGGTTTCCCTGTTTGCATCGCAGCGATTGACAGCGCCCGAGCGAGGGGCCATGCGAAGCCGATGAAAGCAACGTCCCGGCTGATTTTGTTCGATTGCGACGGCACGCTGGTGGACAGCCAGCGGATGATCTGTGCTGCGATGCAGCAAGCATTCGACGATCACGGATTGGTGTGTCCGTCCCGCGAGGAGGTTCTGTCGATCGTCGGTCTTTCGCTGCCGATCGCGCTCGCGCGCCTCGGTGAGGGGAGGACCGGCTTTCCGGTGGAATCGCTGGTTGATCGCTACAAGGCGGCGTTCTTCACGCTGCGCCAGTCCGACCCGATGGAGGAGCTTTATCCCGGGGCACGTGCGGCGGTGGAGGCGCTGGCGGCGCGCGGCGATGTGGTGCTCGGCATTGCGACCGGAAAATCCCAGCGCGGCGTGCGCGCGGTGCTCGGCCATCACGGACTGCTCGATCGCTTCGCCGTCATCAAGACCGCGGACGATGCTCCCTCCAAGCCGCATCCGGGCATGGTGCTCGACGCCATGCGCGAGACCGGAGCTGCGCCGCATGCCACCGTGCTGATCGGCGACACGACCTTCGACATGGAGATGGCGCGCGCGGCGGGCGCGCATGCGCTCGGCGTCGGCTGGGGCTATCATGCGGTGGATGCGCTGCGTGCGGCGGGCGCGCACGGGATTGTCGAAAGCTTCGACGAACTGATCCGGACGCTCGACCGCCTGCCGGGCGATTCCCGCGAGCCGGAGGAGTTGGGCCATGCGTGAAATCCTCGACGACATCGAAAAGGGCAATCCGCTCGACCCGATGGAATCGGCCCGCCGGAACATGCGCACCCCGCTGCGCAAGCGCTTCTACAAGGACGTGACGGTCGAAAGCGACGCGCAGGGCCACCGCATCCTGCTCGACGGCAAGATCCTGAAGACGCCGTCGCGGCGGCCTGTCGTCGTTCCGACACGCGCCCTGGCGGATGCGATCGCGGAAGAATGGCGCGCGCAGAAGGAGACCATCGATCCGCTGACCATGCCGCTGACCCGGCTCGGCAATACTGTCATCGACGGCGTGATCGACGCGCAGGCGGCGGTGGCGGCCGACATCCGCAAGTATCTCGGCTCCGATCTTCTCTGCTATCGCGCCGACGGCCCGGAGGCGCTGATCGCGCGGCAGCAGGACGTGTGGGATCCGATCCTCGGCTGGGCGCGCGAGGCGCTGGGCGCGCGCTTTGTGCTGGCCCAGGGCGTCAATTTCGTGCCGCAGCCGGAGCAGGCGGTGAACGCCGCCTGCCGGGCGATTCCCGAGAACCCCTGGGCGCTCGGCGCCGTTCATGCCGCGATGACGATCACCGGATCGGCGCTGATCGCGCTTGGGATGGCGCAAGGCGTGCTTACGCCCGAGCAGGCCTGGAACGCGGCTTTGGTGGACGAGGACTGGAACGCGCAGACCTGGGGCCGCGACCCGCAGGTCGTCGAGCGCAATGCGCAGCGCTTTGCCGAGCTGAAGGCGGCGGCGGACCTGCTGAAGCTCGCGCGCTAATCGAGACGGCCGCCGGATCAGACGGCGATTCCGCGCCGCCCGTGCCCCGCGCATGGCGGGCACGGGCGGATGGGAAAGGCGGGCTTCGGCGCCATGCCGGCTATTGTCCCGTCGGCAGGCCGTGGCGGCTGGACTCGTAGAGGAACCACACCCGCTTCTCGCTCTCGTCGATGAAGTTTTCGAGCAGGCTCGCGGTTGCGACGTCGTTGTGTTCGTCGCACACATCGTGGGTTTCGCGCATCGACGCGATCAGGCGCTGGTTGTCCTCGCGCAGCTCGGCCAGCATGTCGAGCGGGTCGACATATTCGGCGTTGTTGTCCGAGAGACGCTGATGGCGCGAGATGTCGCTGATCGAGCGCAGCGTGTTGCCGCCGATCTTGCGCACGCGCTCGGCGATCACGTCGGTCATGGCGAAAAGCTGGTCGGCATGCTCGTCGAACAGCAGATGGTAGGAGCGGAAATGCGGTCCGCTCACATGCCAGTGGAAATTCTTGGTCTTGAGATAAAGCGCGAAGGTGTCGGCGAGGAGCGCGTTCAGCGATCCCGTGATGTCCTTGGTGGCGTTGGACCCCAGATCGGTCGGGGTCATGAGGCGGGGGGTCTTGGGGCGTGAATCGGGGCTCATGGAAAAGCGTCCTCCTGCATGGTGCGGGATAGATCGGGCGGTGGGGGAAATTCCGCAAGCGCAAAATGGCGCAGAATGCCGAGAAGCTGCCGAAAGGGACAATGAACCTTTTCGCTCCCGCCGCCACCAAGGCGCGGGGAAATCCGTTATCCTTCTGCGCGCAAGCGGCGGGCCGAGCCGCGCCGGGCGGCCGCGGATGACCAACGGACGCTGAACAAACTCATGAAAATCGCGCTCGATCTGACGCGCCTCCTGCCGGACGGCCGCATCACGCCGGCCGAGGCCGACCGGCTGCAGGCGCTCGCCGCGCGCACCGCGATCTTGCTGATCAATTGCGGCTTCTGGATCGGCTCGCTCTGGGGCGACAGCCTGCGCCTGCCGCGTGGCCCCGGCCTGATCAGGGCGCGCGACCGATGCGGCCGAGATGCGTGAAGCCGAACCCGGCCTCGTATTTCAGTCCCATTCCCAAGGCCCGGTCCACGCCGATATGGGCGATCCAGACCAGGGCGATCTGCAAGAGCAGCAGGGCCGGCAGCACAAGCCCCAGGATCGCCAGCGCGACCGGCACAAAGAGGGTATGCGTGGCGTTGTATGCGATCGCGCCGATGCGCGGCCCGGCGAGATAACCGAGCATGCCGAGGTCCAGCGCGAGGAACAGGATGGCAAACAGCCACCAGGAATCCGCGACGCGCTGATAGAGCAGCCCGGCGGCGAGCAGCAGCGCGAGCCCCTCGAGCCGCAGCAGCAGGCGGGGGATGCCGCTCACGCCATCGGACGCCAGCCCTTCATTCATGCGCGATGCCTCCCGCGGACTGCCCCGCGGGATCATGGCAGATTCGGACGCCGGCGCCGGCGCGGTTGCAGCGATGCGGCTACTTGTTCTGCGCCGACATCTTCCTTTTCACACACTGGGCGACCTGCTGGCTGACGCTCACGCCCGAGCGTTCGGATGCCCGGACGCCGCCGACATTGCCAAATTGCGCCTGGCATTCCTTCTTGGCCTGCTCCCGGGAGACAGCGGCGGCCGGAAGGCTGCCGGCAACGGAAAGGAGGGCGGCGAATGCGACAATTCCGATGGTCCTGTGCATGGGCGTCTCCGCTTTGCTAAGATCGAGATCAGTCCCGCCGATGGGGCTCACGCGGCAGAATGTTGTTATTGGCGGGTCAACCCCCGCGGCACGATCCTCGGCCGGACAAGCTCGACGGCTGGGATATTTGCGACCCCGATGCTATTCAGGCCGGGCCGTCAATTCAACACGGACAGGGGTTTCCAAACGATGAAGGCGATTGTCGAGCGGCTGGACAAGAGGCGGGCGCAGGCGCGGCTGGGCGGGGGCGAGAAGCGCATCGAGGCGCAGCACAAGCGCGGCAAGCTGACCGCGCGCGAGCGCATCGAATTGTTCCTCGACAAGGGCTCGTTCGAGGAATTCGACATGTTCGTCGAGCACCGCTCCAGCGAATTCGGCATGGAGAAGCAGAAAATCCCCGGCGACGGCGTCGTCACCGGCTGGGGCACGGTCAACGGCCGGCCGGTCTTCCTGTTCTCCAAGGATTTCACCGTGTTCGGCGGCTCGCTGTCGGAGGCCCACGCCCAGAAGATCGTCAAGGTGCAGGACATGGCGATGAAGGCGCGCGCGCCGATCGTCGGCCTGTTCGATGCCGGCGGGGCGCGCATCCAGGAGGGCGTCGCCGCGCTCGGCGGCTATGGCGAGGTGTTCAAGCGCAACGTCATCGCCTCCGGCGTGATCCCGCAGATCAGCGTGATCATGGGCCCCTGCGCCGGCGGCGACGTCTATTCGCCGGCCATGACCGACTTCATCTTCATGGTGAAGGACACGAGCTACATGTTCGTGACCGGGCCGGACGTGGTGAAGACCGTCACCAACGAGGTCGTCACCGCGGAGGAGCTTGGCGGCGCGTCGGTGCATGCGACGAAATCCTCGGTCGCGGACGGCGCCTTCGAGAACGATGTCGAATGCCTGCTCCAGATGCGCCGGCTGATCGACTTCCTGCCGTCGAATTGCGCCGCGGGCGTGCCGGAATGGCCGAGCTACGACGACATCGAGCGCGTGGACTATTCGCTCGACACGCTGATTCCCGACAATCCCAACAAGCCCTACGACATGAAGGAGCTGATCGCGAAGGTCGCGGACGAGGGCGACTTCTTCGAGATTTCGCCGACCTTCGCAAAGAACATCGTGACCGGCTTCGGGCGCGTGGCGGGCCGCACGGTGGGCTTCGTCGCCAACCAGCCGATGGTGCTCGCGGGCGTGCTCGATTCCGATGCGAGCCGCAAGGCCGCGCGC
>JACAEG010000172.1 GCA_013388965.1 Pseudorhodoplanes sp.
GCTCAACCGCTTGTGCGGCTCCGGCGTGCAGGCCATCGTTTCCGCCGCGCAGGCGATCATGCTGGGCGATTGCGACGTCGCGGTTGCGGGCGGCGCGGAGGCGATGAGCCGTGCGCCGCATCTGCTGCGCCAGGGCCGATTCGGCCAGCGCCTGGGCGATACAACGCTGGTCGATCATCTGACCGGCATTCTCACCGATCCCTTCGGCAACGGCATCATGGGAATCACCGCCGAGAACGTCGCCGAGCGCTGGAACGTGAGCCGCGCCGAGCAGGACGCCTTTGCCGCCGAGAGCCAGCGCCGCGCCGGCATAGCCATCGCCGAGGGGCGTTTTCGCGAGCAGATTCTGGCGGTGGAGGTTACGAAGGGTCGCGAGAAAATCCTGTTCGACACGGATGAGCATGTGAAGCCGGGTACGACGATGGAAGCGCTCGCTGCGCTCAAGCCCACATTCAAGAAGGACGGGACAGTGACGCCCGGCAATGCCTCCGGCATCAACGACGGCGCGGCGGCCGTGGTGCTGATGGAGGAGGAGCGGGCCCTGCGCGAAGGCAGGTCCGTGCTCGCCCGCATCGTCGGCTATGCCCATGCCGGGGTGGAACCGGGGGTCATGGGCATCGGTCCGGTGCCGGCGGTACGGGCGCTGCTGGAGCGCACCGGCCTCGCCATCGAGGACTTCGCCGTGATCGAGTCCAACGAAGCGTTTGCCGCGCAGGCCTGCGCGGTATCGCGGGAGCTCGGATTCGATCCGGCGCGCGTCAATCCGAATGGCGGCGCCATCGCGCTCGGCCATCCGGTCGGCGCGACGGGCGCGATCCTGACCGTGAAATGCGCCTACGAACTCGCGCGCACAGGCGGGCGCTACGGCCTGGTTACGATGTGCATCGGCGGCGGGCAGGGCATTGCCCTGGCAATCGAGCGGACATGACGCAGTGACCGTATCGCCCTGGAAAACACGCAATCAACGCGAGCGCGACCGCGAGGTGAAGCGGGAAGCCGTGCTGCGTGTTGCCGCCCGCGCCTTCAATGAGCAGGGATTCCACAGGACGTCTCTCGACGATGTCGCCGAACGGCTGAACGTGTCGAAGCCCACGATCTACTATTATGTGAAGAGCAAGGACGACATCCTGTTCGAGTGCGTGCGGATCGGGCTCGAGCGCATCGAATCCGCCTCGCGCGCGGAACATCTCAGCGGAGGCACCGGCCTCGACAGACTGATCGCGCTCTGGACCGAATATGCGCGCATCGTGACCGAGGATTTCGGCCGTTGCCTGATCCTCGTGGGCGAGGACCCGCTCCCGGCCGCGACGCGACGGGAGCTGCGCGCCATGAAAGCCAAGATCGACCATCGCTTTCGAAGCGTCGTGGAGGAGGGCATCGCCGACAAGTCCATCCGCCCCTGCGATCCGAAGCTCGTGGCCTTCGCCGGCGCCGGCGCGCTGAGCTGGATCGCGCGCTGGTACGATCCCGCCGGACCGCTCGATGTCGACACGATCGTCCAGCAGACCGTCAATCTGCTCGTTCACGGGATTGTCCAGCGACAACCCGATGCCCTGCCATCATCCCGTAGCTGAGCCTGGCGTCTCCGGAATTGCTGCAGGGCTGCGCCCGGTCAGCTCATTCCGCCATCGGCGATGAGCGTGCGGCCGGTCAGCCAACCGGCGTCCGGCGAGGCGAGGAACAGCGCGATACCCGATATGTCGTCGGGCTGACCGATGCGGCCGAGCGGTGTCATCGCCAGAATGCTCTCGCCGCGCTCCTGCAGGATGGTCGTCGTCATCTCGGTTTCGATGACGCCGGGCGCGATCGTGTTGACGGTGATGCCGCGCGGTCCGAACTCCTTTGCAAGCGCGTGCGACAATGCCGCCACGGCCGCCTTCGAGGCGGCATAGATCGACGTCTTCGGGATCGGCCGGGTCGCGAGGCCGGAGGAAAAATTGATGATGCGCCCGCCCGGGGCGGTCAGATGCGGAAGGGCGGCCTGGATCATTGCGACAGTGCCAAGCACGTTGATGTCGAAGATCGCGTGGAAGAAGGCGGCGTCGCTCGCCTCGAAAGGCCGGTGTTCCGATATGCCGGCGCAGTTCACCAGCACGTCGATATGGCCGAATTTCGCCACCGCTTGCGCGACCATTGCGCGCGCGGCCGCGGGATCCGCAATATCGCCGGCGACGACGATTCCTTCCGTCCCCGCTGCGGCGATGTCGGCGAGCACAGCATCCGCCGCGGCGCTTCGGCTGCGGCAGCCGATCGCAACGCGGCTGCCGACACTGGCAAAGCGGCGCGCGATGGCGGCGCCGATGCCGCGCGAGCCGCCGGTAACCAGCACGACCTTGCCGCTCAAGGGGTGCGCCCCGGGCGCTTCTCGTTCGTTGTTGTTGCTGGTGATGTTCATTCGGCGAGGCTCGACATGCTATTTTCTGGAAGCCCAGGCGTTTGCTTCGGGGGCGGCCCGATTTTGCCGGGCGACCGTTCTTGCGGCCGCAAGGCGCGCGTGCCAGCTGCGGTCGTCGGCGGCGGCGAGCAATCGGGCCTCCCAGTCGCGCAGATATTCGGCACGCATTGCCGCGTCCACGCGCGGCGCGGCATAGGCCACGAACGGGTCGATCACCTCAAGTCCGAGATATTCCAGCATGCAGCGGCGAACGGGATAGAGCACATCCTGAATCGGGCCGTAGCTGCCGCCGGGCGAGAAGCGCTCCGTTGTCCCGCCAGTCGTGATGGCAAGCATGGCGCGCCGGCCGACAAAATAGCCCTGATCGAAGCGCTTGCCGTCGGCGTAGGCCACGCCATAGGCACAGACGCGGTCGAACCAGCCCTTGACGATCGCGGGCAGGCCGCCCCACCAGAGCGGGAATGTGAACACGAACATGTCGGCGCGCATCAGGCGTTCCTGCTCGCGCGTGAGTTCGGGCGAGAACCGGCCGGTGCGGCTCGCATGCAGCTGCTCGGACTGATAGTGAAAGCGATGCGGATCGGCGGCATCGAAAAAGTCGTGCCGTCCGGCCACCGGGTTGAAGCCCTCCGCATAGAGATCGGACACCTCGACGCCGTGCCCCGCTGCGGCCAGCGCGCTCGCGGCTGTGTCCTTGAGCGCGGCCGTGAAGGATGTCGGCTCCGGATGGGCATGCACGATGAGGACGTTCATCGCGGGTCAACCGGCCGCCGTCTCAAGACCGAGCACGCGCGCGGTGTTGGTCGCCACCATCTTGTGGATGTCCGCGTCGCTGTATCCAAAATCCATACATAGCGCGACGCCCCGCCGCATGCCGTCGAGCGGTCCGAACGTGCCGACCTGACCGAGATCAGAGCACAGGATCGTGTTGTCCACGCCGCCCGCCTCGATATGCAGCCGCAGGTCCTGCTGATTGCAGCTCTGGAATTTCGAGCCGTCGAGGAACATGCAGAGCGAATGCTCTATCATCGCACCCATCGCGGCAATGCCCTTCACATCATTGAGCGTTCCCTCGACGATGTCTTCAGGATGGGTGAAGATCAGACGATTCACGCCGCGCCGCTGGGCTTCTTCGAACACGATCCAGGTCTCGCTGACATGCAGATGACCGCTGGCCAGCACCATGTCGTTCTTGGCGATCACGTCGAGCACCTCCTTGACGTCGTCGCGGACCTTCCTGTTGGCATCCAGCACGGGAACGGGCGAGGCCGGTCTCATCTTCTGCGTCGTGGCGGGATGGGCGATTTTCGCGGTCTTCTCCCATCGCAAGTGGTTCTCGGCGGCGAGAGTCGGCATCCAGACGATCTTGCCGCCGAGCGCGGCGGTATGTTCAACGGCATAGGGGTTCATGCCGCCGACGACATTGTTGAGCGCAATGCCCGAATAGATTTTCGTGCGAAGCTCAGGAAAATTCCTTCGGATCAGTTCGGCCGTGGCGACTCCGGCATAGTCGTGATCCTTCGTGACGACCGCCGCGAACCCGGCCTCCGACAATTCCCGCACGAGCTGGAGATGATCGAGCGCACGCGCGGCGATCGACGGCCCGCTGTGAACGTGCGGATCGATCGCGCCGGTCAGGATGGCGTCGATCCGCGCTTCCCTGGCCTGGTCCTTGGGAGAAGGGCGTTCGAGTGTCTGGTTCATGTCATTTCCCTTCCGTCGGGTGGGTTACTGAGCCGTGAACTCCGATAGCGCCTTCTGCGCGGCCTGCCGCATGAAGGCCTGGTCGGTCGCGACGATGAAGGCGCTGGCTCCCATCTCGCGGAAGCCTGCGGCTTCCGCCGCGTTGCCGACCATGACGCAGACCGGCTTGCCGATCTTGCCGGCCGCAGACGTGATGCGCTCGCAGGCCGAGCGGATTTCCGGGGCGGCCGGATTGGCTGCGCCGAGCGCCACCGTCAGGTCGCCGCGCCCGATGAAGAAGCCGTCGAGACCCTCCACCGCGACGATGGCGTCGATGTCGTCGAGCGCCTCCGGGTCCTCGATCATCGCGATCACGGTCACGGTTTCGTCCGCCTGCTTGACGTGGTCCCAGATGCCC
>JACAEG010000016.1 GCA_013388965.1 Pseudorhodoplanes sp.
CCCGCCCGGGCCCGCGCCGCGAGCGCGGGATCCTTGAGGATTTCGTCCGGCTGCACGGCGAGCGCGGCACCGCTTGCCGCCGCCAGGAGAAGCAAGGCTGCGATCGGCCGGCGCATATGCTCAGCCCGCCGCCTGTGGCGCGGCTCGTCGCGCGGGCCTTGGCGCGCCGACGCGCAGCCTGCGGTCGGACAGTGACAGCGCTCCGCCCAGCGCCATGATGGCGGGCCCGAGCCAGATCAGCAGCACCAGCGGCTTGTGATAGAGGCGGATCGCAACGCCACCCTGCGCCGTGGGATCGCCGAGCGAGAGATAAAGCTGGCTGAAGCCGCGCGTCAGCAGCGCCGCCTCGGTCGTCGAGCTGCCGCGCGCCGTGAAGCTGCGCTTCGAGGGGTCCATGACGCCGATCACGTGTCCGCCTTCGCGCACGGTGAAATGCCCGACGATCTCGCGATAATTCGGCCCGGTGCGCGAGACGAGCCCGTCGAAGGTGAGATCGTAGCCGGCGAGCGACACCGTTTGCGCGGGCTGGACGGCCGCAATGCGCTACGTCCCGAACGTCGCCTAGAAGGTCACCCCGAGCAGCATCACGCCGAGCGCAAAATGCGCAAGGGCCGTGCCCCATGCCGAGCGCGGAAGCCCGCGCGCCCGCGCAAGGGAAACCGGGAGCGGCTGACGAAAGAGCGCAATGCGCTCCACAATGTCGGTTGCCGCGCCCGCCATGACGAAGACGGCAAGGCCGATGGCAAACGGCGCCAGGACCGACATGCCATAGGCCGTTGCGAATGACACCGCGATTGCGATAAGCGCGATCCCGAACGCCGCAGTCAGCCGCTGCGCGGCGCCGAGGAGATCGCCGCGCTTCCAGGCCAGCAGCGGACCGAACGGCACCGCGAACAGAAGCGGCACGCAGAGCGGCGCGAAGGTCGCGTTAAAGAACGGCGCGCCGACCGAAATCTTGTCGCCGGTCAGCGCTTCCAGCGCCAGCGGATAGAGCGTGCCGACGAATACGGTGCCGCAAGCCGTGGTCAGCAGCAGGTTGTTGAGGATGAGCGCACCTTCGCGCGAGATCGGCGCGAACAAACCGCCCTGCTTGAGCAGCGGCGCGCGCCAGGCAAACAGCGCAAGGCTGCCGCCGATAAAGGCGGTGAGAATGACAAGGATGAAGACGCCGCGCGTCGGATCGGTGGCGAAGGCATGCACCGATGTCAGCACGCCCGAGCGCACGAGGAAGGTGCCGATGAGCGACAGGGAAAAGGCGAGGATCGCGAGCAGGATGGTCCACACCTTCAGCGCATCTCGCTTTTCCATCACCAGCGCGGAATGCAACAGCGCGGTCGCCGCGAGCCACGGCATGAAGGAGGCGTTCTCGACCGGGTCCCAGAACCACCACCCGCCCCAGCCCAGTTCGTAATAGGCCCAGTAGGACCCCATCGCGATGCCGAGCGTCAGGAAAATCCAGGCGGCCAGCGTCCAGGGCCGCACCCAGCGCGCCCAGGCGGCGTCGATCCGCCCCTCGATCAGAGCCGCGACCGCGAAGGAAAATGCGATCGAGAGCCCGACATAGCCGAGATAGAGGAGCGGCGGGTGTATCGCGAGGCCGATATCCTGCAGCAGCGGATTGAGATCGCGGCCTTCCGCCGGCGCCGTCGCGATCCGGGTGAACGGGTTCGAGGTGAAGAGGATGAAGAGATAGAACGCGGTCGCGATCAGGGATTGCACACCAAGCACGTTGGCGCGCAGCGACGCCGGAAGGTTTTCGCTGAATAGCGCCACCAGCGCGCCGAACAAGGCGAGAATGAGAACCCACAGCAGCATCGAGCCTTCGTGGTTTCCCCAGACGCTGGTGAACTTGTAGAGCAGCGGCATCGCCGTGTGCGAATTCTCGAACACATTGAGGACCGAGAAATCCGAGGTGACATAGCCCACCGTCAGCGCGGCGAACGACACGGCGACAAAGAGGAACTGCGCCATCGCAACCGGCCCGGCGACCCCCATCAGCACAGGATCGCGCCAGCGCGCGCCGGCCATCGGCACGATCGCCTCGATCAGGGCGAGCGCGAGCGCGAGCACGAGCGCATAATGGCCGATCTCAGCGATCATCGAGGGCCCTATTGCGTCTTCGGCGCATTGCCGTCCGATCCCTTCCCGTAATCGTCCTTCCAGTGCCCCTGCTTCTTCAGCGCGTCGGCAACTTCCTTGGGCATGTAGGTCTCGTCATGCTTGGCGAGCACGACGTCGGCGACAAACTGCCCCGAAGGGTCGAGCGCGCCTTCGGCGACCACGCCCTGCCCTTCGCGGAAAAGGTCGGGAAGAATTCCGCTGTAGCGCACCTTGATGATGGTCTTGCCGTCGGTGACATCGAAGCGCGCGTCCAGGTTGTCGCGCAATACGCTGCCGGGCTGGACAAGGCCGCCGAGCCGGATGCGCGAACCGGGCTTGATCTGCTTTTCCACCACGTCGGTCGGCGAGTTGAAGAAAACGATCGAATCCCTAAGCGCGCCCAGCACCAGCGCCGAGGCAAGCGCGAGCACGCCCACGCCGCAACCGATCAGTACGAGCCGCCTCTGCCTGCGCGTCATTCCGCCTCGCACCCCTATCCCTCGAGCCCCAGGCCCCTGACGAATTCGTCAAGCCGCCGTTGCTTGGCCTCGTCCGCGCCGATCGCCTGTCGGGCGTCGAGGGCCGCCTGCCTGGCCTTGTCGCGGTCGCCGAGCACCATATAGGCCCGCACGAGCCGCAACCAACCGTCGATGTCGCTGCCTTCCGCTTTCAGGCGCGCGGCCAGTCGTTCGACCATGCCGCGCACCATGTCCGCGCGCTGTTCCGGCGAGAGATTTTCGGCCGCAGCGAGATCGTCTGCGGAAGGCCCCGGACGCGACGCAGCAGGATCGAGCCGCGCAATCGATTGCTCGATCAGCGGCCGATAGGCCGCATCGGCCGGCGCGCGCGCGAGCAAGCCTTGCCAGCGGGCGAGTGCTTCGTCCGGCTTGCCGTCCTGCTCGGCTGCCAGGCCGAGATAGTACTGCGATTTCACGTCGCTGGAATCGAGCGCCAGCGCCCGGTCGAACGCGGCCTTCGCCTCCGCCGTGACGATGCCATTGGCCGCGGCGACTTGCGCCTCGCCGAGATCGGCTTCACGCGCCGCCGTCGATCCGAGCAGCCGCACCGCATTGGCGCGCGCCTTCACCGCATCGTCGAAGCGGCCGAGCCGCATGTAAACCGGAGCGACGACATCCCAGCCGCGACCGTCCTGCGGGTTCAGCGCGAGATGCCTCTCGACCTGCGCAACCAGGTCCTCGATCGGACGCTGCTCGGGCTGCGGCGTCTCCCGCAAACTCGCCGATGCACCCGGCAGGTTCGGTGAGCCGAGTTTGAGGTAGATGGCGCCGGCCGCCAAAGGCAGGAGTAGAAGCGCGACGAGCGCAACTGTCCGCCTCCGCCAGATCGGCGTGCCGGATGGAGTTTCCATTTCCGCGACATCGGCGGCCGCCAGCAGGCGGCGCGACACCTCCAGGCGGGCCGCGTCCGCCTCGCTGTCGGGGATGAGGCCGGCGGCGCGGTCGCGCTCGATCTCGTCGATCTGATCGCGATAGACGGCAATTTCACCCCGCGAATCCTGTCTTGCACGCGCATAGGCAAGCGGCATCAGAACGGCGAAAATCGCCGCCGCGGTCATCAGCGCAAGGACGAACCAGAGGGTCATTGCGAGCGTGTTACCACGCCGCGCGATGGAGGCAACCTGCTGGAAAAAGGGCCGGAATTGGGCGGCTTCGACGCCGTCCGGTCAGGCCCGCGCGGCCTTGCGCTCGCCGTTCATGGCGACATCGGCGGCCTTTGCAAGGACGGCGGCATAGTCGGCGCCGAAAACCTTGCCGCAGAAGGCGATGGCTGCCTCGCATTGCGCGCGGCGGAACTGCCGGGTGGAATCGTCTGCATTGCGCAAACCGTCGATCAATGTCTGCGTCGCCGTTTCGAGAAAATGCTGCAGGTCGGAATAGGCCCGCTGCGTGACTTCGCTGACGGCAAGCTCGGCGGCATAACCGCGGCAGGTGCCGACGAATTCGATCGCCCCTTCGATTTCGCGCACTTCCCCGGCATCGATCTTCATGCCCGAAGCGATGTCCTTGTCCGATCGCGGCCGCAACAGGCGCCGCACGCGCCCGGGCGTGGCTTCGATCACCCCTTTCAGCAGGTCGGAAATCTCCGTGCGAAGGCTGGCGAGCTGGCGTCCCCATTCCGATTCCGACAGATCGACCTCGGTTCGCAATCCGCGCGCGGCATCGTGGATCGCCTTGAGCTGCGCGCCGGTCGCAACGCCCTGCCCGCTCTTGAGCTCCGAGCGCAACTCGTTGACAGCACGCTGCATTTCCCCGAGCACGATCGCAATCGCCGATGCATAGCGCGTCTCGGCAATGCGCGCCGCCTGATCGCTGCGTGCGTCGCGAGTCGCGAGGCGGATCAATTGCCACGGCGCCGCGAGCCGGCTCATCACCAGAACCAGGGCATAGGCGAACACCGAAGCATCTGCGAACTTGATATTGTCGAGCACCGCCTTGACCAGATCGAGCTGCGAGTCCGAAAGATTCGCGATGTGCCCCTGCAGTCGGCGGCTCAGCGACAGCAGGGTTTCCCGCGCGCCGATCACATCGCGGATGGCTGTGATGTCCTCGATGGCGTGGGGCGTCGCAATCTGAGCGATCAGCTTGCGGCGCAGCTTCTCATCGTCGCCGACAGCTGCGAGAGTTTCCTTGAGACGGATGAGGACACGGCCCTGGAACACGCGCGCCAGCCTCTCCGCCTCCTCGGGATCGTCGGCGGCGTAGGCGCGAGCGACGCTCTCGGACACCGACTTGGCTTCGCCAGGAACCAGATCGCGGCTGATCCATTGCCAGATCGGGTCGAGCGTGAGGCGCGACACGCGCCCCGGATATTGCCGCGAGGGACTGTCGTCGACCAGGAAGGGTTCGAGCGGCTGGAAGAAGAGTCGGGAGAGGCTGCCGCCGCGCGGCGCGGGCCGGCTGGATTCGCGCATCGAGCGGCGCAATTCCTGCAGGACAAGTTCCGCGCCGGGCGTCTCGTCGCCCCGCAGCAGGCTGCGTTCGAGCTCGGCGATCAAGAGGTTGCGCGCTTCAGGCTTCAGGTCCTGAAGAAATACGCGCAAGCGTTCGACCACCCGCGCCTCGACCATCCCGCAACCCGTTCCCCAGCGCCAAACCCGGACGCCGCTCATAGCGCGGCTGCGTTAAGAAGCGGTTAGGTAACGGATCGGGCGATGGCCGGCTCAGCTGACCGGAGTCCAGGTGCCGTCGGGATTGCGGCAGGCCGCGCCCCGGGCGGTTTGCGGCCGCCCGTCGATATAGATCGTGTGGGTATAGGCGCGGCATTTGGTCCCGCGCTGATCGTAGGCCGGTCCGGGCACGATCGACCCGTAACGGCCCGAATCGGGGTTCCTCCAGGCCACCGGCGCGCCCGACGGGCCGGTTTCGAGCGCGGACATTTGCGCCTCGTAGGCGAAACGCTTGTCCTCGTCGTCCATCGCGGCGCCGATGCGGTTGCCGATCAGCCCGCCGATTGCGGCGCCGGCCACGCCCGCCGCGATCCGCTCGCCGGTCCCGCCGCCGAATTGAGAGCCGATCGCGGCACCCGCAATCGCCCCAATCGCAGTTCCCGCGCCTTCCTTCGGCGCGCCCGCCATACGTTCGCTGGCGCAGCCGCCAAGCAGCAGCCCCAGGGTTAGGATTGAAAAGATTGCCGAATCCCGCATCTGCCCCGCCATCATGCAAAACTTCGGAGGTCCCCGAAAGGCGGCCACCTAACGAACGAGATTGCGGCAAATCTCTGTCGCCTACCCCGCGGGCAGGACCAGTTCCGCGCGCAATCCCCCGATCGGCGCGGTGCCGAGCGTGAGCCCTCCGCCATAGAGGCGGGCGAGTTCGAGCACGATCGACAGCCCCAGCCCGGAGCCGGGCTTGGTCTCGTCGAGCCTGGAACCGCGCTTGGCCACCTGTTCGCGCTCGGATGCGGTGAGCCCGCGCCCGTCGTCGTCGACGACGATGCGGATCATCGGGGCGGCTTGCAGCTCCTGCGAGATTTCGACCGCGACGCGCGATTGCGCCCATTTGCAGGCATTGTCGACGAGATTGCCCACCATCTCCTCAAGGTCCTGCTTCTCGCCGCGAAAGCGCACATCGCCTTGCGCATCGAGCCTGATCGAAAGCTCCTTGCCGTGATGCGCCTTTTCCATCATGCGGGTCAGAGCCGCGACCACGGGATAGACCTCGGTGACGCTGCCGACTACCGTGGTGCGGGCGGCGAGCCGCGCGCGTTCGAGATGATGAGAAATCTGGTTGCGCATGATCTCGGTCTGCTCGCGCACCTTGGCGGCGAGCGGATCGTCGCCGCGGGCGGCCGCTTCGTTGACCACGACCGATAGCGGGGTCTTCAGCGCATGCGCGAGATTGCCGACATGCGTGCGCGCGCGCTCGACGATGGCGCGGTTGGCGTCGATCAGCGCGTTGGTTTCGCGCGCAAGCTGGGCGATCTCGACCGGAAAGCTGCCTTCGAGCCGTTCGGCCGTACCCGAGCGGATCGCGGCTAGGCGCTCGGAAATGCGCTTGAGCGGTGCCAGTCCGAACCGGACCTGGAACAGGGTGGTGAGCAGAAGCGCGACGCCCAGAATCATGAAGGTATAGGTCAGCGCGCGATCGAAGCCTCGGATTTCCTCGTCGATCTCGGTCGCATCGCCTGCGACCGAAACGAGAAAAATGCCTTCGTCGCCGAGATCGATGGTCCGTTCGACCACCCGCAGCTTCTGGTCTTCGGGACCCGTGACATAGCCCTGGCGCAATCCGCCGGCCACGCCCGGCGGCGCCCCCGGCAATTGCGCGAGCGTGCCGTCCCATAGCGAGCGGGACGCGCGCGCGTCCTGCTTCGATCCGTCTATCCGCAGGACCTGCCAATACCAGCCCGACAGCGGCAATTCGAACAGCGGCTCGCCGACGGACTGGGCGATTTTTCCGCCCGGCTCGTCGGGCGTGGCGACGTCGGCGATCAGCGTGCGCAGATAGACATTGAGCCGGCGGTCGAAGGCGCGCTCGACGGCCTGCCGGTAGAACGAGGACAGCACTCCGCCCGAAACGACAAGAATGACGATCGTCAAGGCCGAAGCGGAGAGAATAAGCCGCGAGGCAAGGGAGTTAGCGTGCATCGCTCGGCGGCGCGAGGAGATAGCCCAGGCCGCGCACGGTCTGGATGATTTCGACGCCGAGCTTCTTGCGGATGCGCCCGACGAACACCTCGATGGTGTTGGAATCCCGGTCGAAGTCCTGGTCGTAGAGATGCTCGACCAGCTCGGTACGGGACACCACGCGGCCGGAATGATGCATGAGATAGGACAGCAGCCGGTATTCGTGGGAGGTGAGCTTGACGGGCTGGCCGCCGACCGCCACGCGCCCGGTGCGGGTATCGAGCCGCACCGGCCCGCAATTGAATTCGCTCCTCGCGTGACCGGCGGAGCGGCGCAGCAGGGCGCGCACGCGCGCCAGCACTTCCTCGAGGTGGAACGGCTTCGGGACGTAGTCGTCGGCGCCGGCGTCGAAGCCCTGCACCTTGTCGCTCCAGCGGTCGCGCGCCGTCAGCATCAGCACCGGCATGGAGCGGCCGGCCTTGCGCCAGGCCTCGAGCACGGAAAAGCCGTCCATCTTCGGCAGCCCGATATCGAGGATGACGGCATCGTAGGGCTCGGACTCGCCGAGATAATGCCCTTCCTCGCCGTCGAACGCGCGGTCGACGGCATAGCCCGCCTCCGTCAGCGCGGTCGCGAGCTGACGGTTGAGGTCGGGATCGTCCTCGATCACGAGGAGCCGCACGGGAGTCATCCTCCATCCGGCCGTCCGGCCGGTTCCGATGCGCCGCAGGGCGCGGCGGCGCGACTGTGCCACCGGGGAAGCCCCGTGTCAGCACAGAGACAAGGCTATCCTTGCCAAAAGTGAGCAAAAAGAGGCGGTTACGAGGGAAAGCCCTGGAAGCTGGCAAACGCCTCAAGCGGCTCGCGGGGGGCGCGCCATTGATTGATGGGAGCGGATTCGTCGGCATGGCCGAGCGCGATGCCGCAGAACAGCATCATGTGCGGAGGGAGTCCGAGGAAGGAGGAGACGGTGCGGGAGAACGAGGCCCAGGCCTCCTGCGGGCAGGTGTGAAGGCCATAGTCGCGGGCGAGCAGCATCACATTCTGGATATAGCTGCCGAGGTCGATCCATTGCCCAAGCACGAAGCTGCGCTCGGTGGAGACGAAGATGCCGACCGGCGCGCCGAAAAACTCGAAGTTGCGCGCAAACTGCCGGTAGCGCGCGGGCTTGTCCTCGCGCGGAATGCCGATCGCTTTGTAAAGCATCTCGCCGACGGCAAATCGGCGGCTCTGGTAGGGATCGCCGAGATCCTTGGGATAGATCGGATATTCGGTCCCCTCGCCTTTCGGCAATTCGCTCATGCGCGGGCGCAGCAGCGCCTTCAATGCGTCGAGCCGCTCGCCGGCCAGCACATCGACGCGCCAGGGCTGGATGTTGCCCGCCGAGGGGGCGCGCGCGGCAAGCTGCACGATGTCGCGGACGGTCTGTTCGGGGATGGGTGTGGGGAGAAAGGCGCGGCAGGAATAGCGTGAGGCGACCGCGTCGCGGACGTTCATCGAGAAAGGCCCTCTGATTGACAGCGCTCCTATAGATGAGCGCCGGCGAGAGGGCAAAGACGAGCGAGAATTGCTACTTCCTCCCCGCCGCGAATACCCGCGCCACCTTCTCGAACGGGCGCGCGATGAAGAAGGACAGCAGGATCGCCTGCTCGTAGCTGTCGTAGGGCGCTGGCAGTTTCGGCACGCCCCAGGCGCCGACGGCATGCGCGCCGAACGGCGTCCAGAATGGCGTCGAGTCGAGCACGATCGCACCGAAATGCAGGATGCAGGGGTAGACGATCAGCGGCCTGATCCATGCCGTCACCCACCAGCCGCGGTCCGCCTTCAGCAATTCGGCCTGCAGCCTGCGCGCCTCGATCTCGGCATTGAGCCGCGACAGCGCGATCTGCGTATCGGCGGCGACGCCGGTCTGGAAGCGCGCGAGGTCGTCGTTCGCCGCCTGCTTCAGATAATCGGCGACGCGCTCGACCAGCGTGCCGAACAGGCTGCCGCCGAGAAAGCCGAGCAGCTTGAAGGCCAGAGTACCGAGCATGATGGAATGCTTCCCGCAGCTTTCGTGATAGCCGGGCTTGTCCCGCCCATCCACGATCCGTTTCCGCGCTATCCGCTGTGGATGCCTGCGACAAGCGCGGGCATGACGCCCACAAGCCGAAGCACGCTACAAATTCTTCTGCCCGACCCGTCCCGTGGTCGCGAGCCGCAGCAGGATCGTGACAACGCCGATCGCCGCGATGATCTTGAGCGCGGACGCCGGGGGCAGCAGCGGCGTGATGTCGACCGCCTTCAGCGAATCGAGCATATCGAGCGCCGCGCCGGCGAGCGTCAGCGCGCTGCCGAAGATCACGGTCTTCCAGCCCTTGAGCGTGTGGCGAAGTCGGCCGATCGGCGACATTCCGTCCGTCGCTGCGGGCGCGTCCGCGCCATCGTGCGCATTCAGCCGGCGCCAGGCGAACCAGCAGGCTGCGGCGATTGCCGCCGCACCAAGAACAATGAGAACAATGATCATCTGTGCACCCATCTGATATGCGGCCGCTGCGGCTGCGCCGCCTGCAACCGCGATTGTTGCCGTCGTCGTTTTCGGGGCGGCCGCGCGCGCCGGCGCCGCGCTGTTCGCAACCGGCATCGGCGCGCGAAGCATGTCCGCCTTCGCCAGGGCGAGGGCCGCGG
>JACAEG010000037.1 GCA_013388965.1 Pseudorhodoplanes sp.
GCACGGCCTCGACCTCGCCATCGGCGGTCCGGAAAAAGCCGCGCTCGACCGTGCTGAACACGTCCTGTTTCAGGATCACCGTGCTGCGGAAGGTCGCGGCGACTTCGGCGGGGATAGAAGAATTGCGGCGGGCCTGCGCCGTTTCTGCAGCTTGCGCGCTCATGGTCAGGCCGCCGCGACGTGAGATGCGCCGCGCCAGCGGTCAAGCTCGTCGAGCGCGCGCGCGCAGATGGCGCGCTTCTTCGCCAGCGATTTTTCCGGGCCGCGCAAGCGCCGGCCGTCCTCGCCTTTTGCCGGAGCATGCGCGAGCGGAGGAAACAGCCCGAAATTGACATTCATCGTCTGAAATGAGCGCGGTCCGGCGTCGATCGTCTCCACATGCCCGCCGGTGATGTGGTTGAGCAGCGCGCCATGCGCGGTCGTTGCCGGCGGCATCGTGAACGGAACGCCAAGCCGCTCGGCGGCGGCGCAGCGGCCCGCGAGCAGGCCGATCGCAGCCGACTCCACATAGCCCTCGCAGCCGGTGATCTGCCCGGCAAAGCGCAGGCGGGGCTGGGCGCGCAGGCGCAGCGTGTCGTCGAGCAGCCGCGGCGAGTTCAGGTAGGTGTTGCGATGCAGGCCGCCAAGCCGGGCGAACTCGGCATTCTGCAGGCCGGGAATGGTGCGGAACAGCCGCACCTGCTCGGCATGTTTCAGCTTGGTCTGGAAGCCCACCATGTTGAACAATGTGCCAAGCTTGTTGTCCTGCCGGAGCTGCACCACGGCCCAGGATTTCTGCAGCGGATTGCGGGGGTTCGTGAGGCCGAAGGGCTTGAGGGGTCCGTGGCGCAGCGTTTCGCGCCCGCGCGCCGCCATGACCTCGATCGGCAGGCAGCCGTCGAAATAGGGCGTGTCCGTTTCCCACTCGTGGAAGCTCACGGTATCGGCCGCCAGCAGCGCATCGACAAAGGCCTCGTATTGCGCGCGGTCGAGCGGGCAATTGATGTAGTCCGCGCCCGAGCCGCCCGGACCGGTCTTGTCGTAGCGCGACTGAAACCAGGCGACCGACATGTCGATGCTGTCGCGATGCACGATCGGGGCGAGCGCGTCGAAGAAGGCAAGCGCCTTCTCTCCGGTGATTGCGAGAATGGCGTCGGCCAGCGCCGGCGAGGTGAGGGGCCCGGTCGCGACGATGACGCTGTCCCACTCGGCCGGCGGGAGCCCGCTCACTTCCTCGCGCGCGATCTCGATCAGCGGATGCTCGGCCAGGGCCTGCGTGACCGCGGCGGAAAAGCCCACGCGGTCGACGGCCAGCGCGCCGCCGGCAGGAACCTGATTGGCGTCGGCCGCACGCATGACGAGCGAGCCGAGCCGGCGCATCTCCTCATGCAGGAGACCGACGGCATTGGTCTCGCTGGCGTCGGAGCGGAACGAGTTGGAGCAGACGAGTTCCGCCAGTCCGTCGGTGCGGTGGGCGGGCGTCCCGCGCACCGGCCGCATCTCGTGCAGCACCACCGGCACGCCTTGCGAGGCGGCCTGCCAGGCGGCCTCCGAGCCGGCCAGGCCGCCGCCGATGACGTGGATGGGTGAGCATGCGCTTGCCATGCCGCCTAGCTAGGACAACGCGCCTTCGCGCACAACGGAACGTTGCTCGGGCGGATGCGTCTCGATCAGCCGGCAGGAAAACTCCCGCACGAGGCGGGCGTTGTCAGATTGAACCTTTGGGGGCGCGTCAGGCCGAGCGCTCGGCGTTCTCCCACGCGACGCGGGGGATATCCGAGCGGCTGATTCCGATATCGGCCAGTTCGCGGTCGCCGAGGCGGGTCAGTTCCCGCAGGCTGGCGTCATAGGCGCGCCACTGGCGGAGGAAACGAACGAAATTGGCGAGAAACATGGGTACTTTCCTTTCCATTTGAGCCGAAACGCGCCGTTTCAGCGCCCTTTCGGCCAAGAATCTCTAGGGACCCAAAGTAAGCCGATTTTGGTGCAATGCAACAGAATTCATGCTGCGGTGCAGCTTTGCGCAAATTGCATGCCGCAGGTTACCGATGATTAACCGGTTGCGATGGCGCGATTTGAACGATCTCCGCGGCTCAGCGCGGTCGCAAGCCGGGTTTCCCGCTCGGGGGGAACAGGAACTCGACCCCGCCCGCCTCCAGAACCTTGCGGATGGGTTCCAGAGCAGGCTCCCGTCCCGCGGGCCGCTCGCTGCTTTCCTCAAGGCGCCGGATGGTGGAGGGCGAAACGCCCGCGGCCTCCGCAAGGTCGCGCACCGACCAGTTCAGAATGCCGCGCGCTGCACGAATCTGCGCTCCCGTGAGGGGTTCGCCCACGGCCGCTCTGGTCGGCCAGCTTCTGCTCTCGTTGATATCGACCGAGATGCCGAGCCATTCGCGGATCGTTCCGTCGCTGTTGAGCACCGGCATGGCTCGCGACTTGAACCAATGATAGGTGCCGTCGGCCGCCTTGGCGCGGTGTTCGACTTCATAGGGCATTCGGGTCGCGGCCGCGGTCTTCCAGGCTTGGAGCGACGCCTCGCGGTCGTCCGGATGCAGGTAGTCCAGCCAGCCGAAACCCAGAACCTTTTCGGTGCTTTCACCGAGCAATTCGCCCCAGTTGAAGGAACTGCTGATGCTGCCATCCGAATTTGCGGTCCAGATCGCGGCATGCAGTGTCTTCACCAGCACGTTGAAGCGGTCTTCGCTGAGGCGCAAAGCCTCCAATCGCTCGTGATGATGCGTTACGTCGAAAAGGATGCCGACGGCGCGCGTCGGCTTGCCGGCCGCATCCACCAGGATTTCGCCGCGGCTCAGGATCCAGCGCTGGCGCCCGTCGGGCCGGATAATGCGAAACGTGCGATCGACGGGCAGTGCCTGACTGACGATGTGCTGGATCTGACCCGGTGGCCTGCGGTCCTCGGGATGGACATGCGCCACGAACAGCTCGTAGCTCGGTTCGTATTGCTTCGGATCAAGGCCGAGCAGTGCATAGATGCCGGGCGACCAGTGGTGCTTGCGTGCCGCGATGTCCCAGCTCCAAAGACCGGCGCAGCCCTTTTCTTCAATGAATTGAATCGTTTTTTGTGGTGCTTGGTCGCCTTCGAACAGGAGCATCATCAGTCCCTCCTGACCTGACGAGCCGCCGGCTCAAATTTTCTCGCGCGCACCAAGTTATCACTCAAAATCTGAGTTTGATAGGAGGCGTGGAACCCTGCGTTGAACCCGACCGGGCGCCGCCAGACCAACGGTGAGTTTCGGATTCTGACGAGGGGGCTGTTGTGAAAATTGTTGCGCTGCGATGGGCCATCGCAGGCGTTCTCGCCGTCATGGCGGGGGGCGCTTGCGCGCAACCGCTGGGGCCGGCGCCGAGCGCGCCGCGCATCTCGACGATCAGGATCGACTTCATGCGCCCCGGGATGCCAGGCGCTCCGCGCATCGTCGGCGCGCCGAAGGAGGAGTACATGCTCGCTCCGGCACAGCCCGAGACGTTCAGACCCGCAAAGAAGAAGCGGCGAAACTAGCTTTCGCCGAACGCCATCTCAGTAGCCTTGCGGCGGCGCAAAGAAGCAGCGGCGGGATCCATCGGGACGCATGCATCGCCAATAGATGCCGTCGGGGCTCGGCTGCGCCTCGTTGAAGGGCACATTTTCCGCGCCGAACAGCGTGTAGCCGCTGCTGCTGATGCGGACCTGGTCACCCGGGACGGCGAAGCAATCGCCTTCTCCGCAGCACCATTCGCCGGCCGCGTTACGCCTGCCCTCGCGGGAAATCCACAAATCGTGGGCGTGGGCGATCGAAAGGCCCATCAACACGGGTACAAGGACTAGCACTGACCGCATCGCATGTCGCAGCATCGCAAGACTCCTCTGTTGTCCCGGCTTGGCGATCACTCAACGGTGCAACTATCCTTCTGGCCGTTCTCCCTGCGTGTGTTGGCCGCCATCCTTCGGTCGCGGCGACCTCGGTGACCGTAACCTACTGACCCGAAGCGCGAATCGGGCCTATGACAGAAGCGTAACAGCGTTCGAGGATTTCACAATTCTTATATTGCAATGCAGCATCAGCGCGCGGGCGGCCGTGACTTTTCGAACACAAACTTCCGGTGATTCATGAAAGCCGTGTTTTTCGACGTCTTCGGCACGCTCGTCGACTGGCGCAGCGGAGTTGCGCGCGAATCGAGGCGCATTCTGGAGCCGCGCGGGATTTCGCTCGATTGGCATGCATTCGCGCAGGCGTGGCGCGACCAGTATCAGCCCGCGCTCGAACAGGTGCGCAGCGGCCGCCAGGCATTTGTAAAGCTGGGTCAGCTTCATCGGCGCAATGTCGGGCCGGTTCTGGCGAGATTCGGCGTGAGCGATTTGCCGGAGGAGGTCCTGAGCGAACTGGTGCGCGCCTGGCACAGACTCGATGGCTGGCCGGACGCCGCCCCCGGACTGCAGATGCTCGCGAAATCATTTCTGATCGCGCCGGTCTCGAACGGGGAGATTGCGCTGATGGTCGATCTCGCGCGTCTCAACGGGTTTCCCTGGGACGCCATTCTCGGTGCGGAGATCGCGCAGGACTACAAGCCGAAGCCGCGCGTCTATCTCGCCGCCTGCGAGGCCTTCAATCTGCCTCCCGAAGAATGCCTGATGGCCGACGCGCATTCGAGCGATCTGGCGGCTGCGGCGCGATGCGGCTTGCGCACGGCCCATATCGCGCGCCCCAACGAAGCAGGCCCCGGCCGCGGCGAGTCGAAGCCGACCGTGCCCGTCGATATTGTTGCCCAGAGCGTCGAGGATCTCGCGCGCCAGCTCGCGCGCTGAGCGGGTCTATTTTTTCTGGAAGCCGCCGCGAATGGCGTCGAGGCGCGCGGCCGGCGAGAGACGGCCGGCGACCACATTGGCATTCCATGCCACGGCTTCGTTGCAGATGACGGCGCCGCCGTCGCGGATGCGCCAGGTCCTGTTGTCGATCAGCCGGCGCCTGCAGATGTTGCCCTCGTTGGGAACGAACAGGATCGAGCCGGTCCGCAGGCCATCGTCGCTGTCCATCGCGCTGCTGCCGGACCCGCCAGCGCCGTTTATCGGCAGGGCTCCCGGCCGACCAAACTGCCCGGACGGAAGGCCGAAGCGTGCGTCCGGCAGGATCCCGCTGGCGAGGAATACTGCGCCGGCGAGCAGGATCGACGAGCCCGCACACGCGATCAAAGTCCAGCGGCCTTCGCGGCTCATGGGCTGGCGCCCGATCTGCTTGCGTGCCGCTTTTCTGGCGGGTCGCATCGTTCGCGGATCCTGAGACGGCGGCCTCGATGGCCACGCCGGCGCAACAGCATAGCCGCAAAGAATAAACGATTTGCTGCAGTGCCTTTCGATCACCCGCTTCTCACAATTGCATTATTTTGAGCGTGGTCGGCTGGCCGCAGGCGTCCCGTCCATGCTAGGCGCGAGAGCATGGCAGCGCCGAAGCGACCCGCCTGGCAAATCTGGTGCGACCGCAAGGGCAGGTTTTCACCGCTGCGCCTGACCGTTCTGATTGCGCTGCTTGTCCCGGTCCTGATCGCGCTGCACGATGCGCAAGCGATCTCCCGCGGCGCCCGCCCGATCAACGACCTGATCCACCGGACGGGCTTCTGGGCGCTGGTCTTTCTTCTGGCCTCGCTTGCGGTCACGCCGCTGCGCTTCGTCCTGCGATACGGCACGCTCATCGACGCGCGGCGCATGATTGGCGTTGCCGCTTTCCTGTATGCGGCGGCGCATATTCTGCTCTTTGTCGCGGACAAGCAGTTCGACCTTGTGAAAACGGGGATCGAGATCGTCAGCCGCGTGTACCTGATCGTCGGGTTTGTCGCGCTCGCGGGGCTGGCGATCCTCGCTGCGACCTCGACCGATGCGATGACGCGCAGGCTCGGCGGATTGAACTGGCGGCGGCTGCACAGCGTCGTCTATGCCGCGACCCTGCTAGCCCTGATCCATTTCTTCCAGCAGACCAAGTCGGATGTCAGCGTGCCGACTTTCGCCGCCGGCATTTTCGGCTGGCTGATGGGATATCGTTTGCTGGCGAAGTATCTCGACACGCAAGGCGAGGTGCCGGCCTGGGCGCTGCTTTCGTTGACCGTCGCCGTTTCGGTCCTGACCTTCGCGGCCGAGGCCGTCGGGATCAGCCTTGCCTTCAACGTGTCGCCATGGCGTGTGCTGCAGACCGCGTTCGATTTCGAGGCCGGCCGCCGGCCGGGCTGGCTGGTGCTCGGCGCCGGACTTGGCGTCGTGGCGCTCGCTATTCTGCGGGGCGGGGTGCGGGGCCGCCGGCCGGGCGCGCCGCAAGGGCGCGTTGCGGCCTGATCTTCCGCCGAAATTCGGGGCGTTCCGCCTCTGTGATCCGGCTCACAGTCGCCGGCGCCGGCCGATGCGACAAACCTCGTGACGCTGCGACCACGCAGCACCGGAACACGAGGAGCAAGCCATGCGCCAGTTCACCTTCAAGGCCGCCCGCACCCTGATGCTGGCCGCCGTCTCGTTCGCCGCCGTCTGCGCGATCTCCGCGCCTGCCTCCGCGATGCCGAAGGGCATGAGCGGCATCATGAGCTCGATGATGGAGAACGAAAGCGTGAAAGGCATGATGAGCGATTTCGCCGAGAGCGATCTTGGCAAGTCGCTGCAGCAAATGCAGGGCAAGCAGGGCCGCAAGGGCAAGGGCGGCGGCCTGGGCGGCATCGGCAGCATGCTCGGCGGCCAGGGCGGCGGCATGGACTCCCTGCAAGGACTTGGCGGTAGCCTCGGGTTGGATTGATCCGCTCCTCTCCTAACCCGTAAGGCGGAAGCCCCC
>JACAEG010000135.1 GCA_013388965.1 Pseudorhodoplanes sp.
CATCTCATCCTCCCCGCTTCGGAGAGAATGAATCATGCTTCGCCTGTCAGCGGAATCCCCTTATGAGTACAGAACCTAGGGCCACTCCGTCGACGGCGCCGCGCCGGCCTCCCGAGCGATGCCAGAACTGCATCGCCGGGTAGATTTTGTTGTCTTTCTGCGTTCTTTTTTGGCCCTTATGGTCGCTGCGGATTGCCCGGCCAGCACAAACGGAAACGCATCGTCAAGAAGGCGACGGTCGGCGCGGGCCAGGGAGGAGTCACATGCATTGGCGTCGCCGCATGAAAGGCGGCGCGGACACGCGAGGCGGCAATCTGCGGCAGCCTTCGCGGATTGCAGGACCGAGCAACATACACCAGCAGCAGGCAGGCTGCGTTCCAGAAACATCTGCGGGACCGCGCAAGCGATGCGCCATCCGGCCGTCGCCCAGAGCGGTTCCATCCGGGCTCCGTCGCAAGTAGCGGAATCCGAAAGAAAGAAATGGCAATAGGGAGGACAGAATGACCATCGCAACAACGGGTTCATGGACGCAGCTTGCATTCGGCGCGCTGCTGCTCGCATATGTTGCCCCATCGAACGCTCCGGCGCAGACGGTCGAATTGAAGGTTTCGCACTACGTCCCGCCCGCCCACACGATCCACAAGGAGCTGACACGCTGGGCGGACGAACTCGCGCAAAAGTCCGGCGGTCGGCTGAAGCTGACCATCTTCCCCTCCGGCCAGATGGGGCCGCTGCCGCGCCAGTTCGATCTCGCGCGCACCGGCGTCGCCGATATCTCCTTCCTGATCCACGGCGGGTTGCCCGGCCGCTTCCCGCTGACGGAGGTGGCGCACCTTCCCTATGCCTTCAACCGCACGGTGAACGGCGAGAGCAAGGCGCTGAACATCGCCGACGCCTCCGCCATTATGACAAGCCTGTCGCCGATGCTCGAGAAGGAGCACGAGGGCACCAAAATCCTCTATCTGCTGGCCTCGCCGACGGTCGGCTTGCACATGCACAAGAAATCGGTACGCGAGCCGAAGGATCTCGCCGGCTTGCGCATCCGCCACAACGGCAGCATCACCGCGGCGCTGATCTCGGCCTGGGGCGGCAGTCCGGTCGCCATGCCGCCATCGGAGCTTGCCGACGCCATGGACAAGGGTACGCTCGACGGCATGATGTTCAATTTCGAGGCTGCGCTGGCGTTCCAGCTTGCGCGCAGCGTCAGGTCTGTCGCCCCGCTCAACGCCACCGCGGCGACCTTCGGGCTCGTCATGAACAAGGCAAAGTACGATTCGCTGCCCGACGATCTCCGTCGCCTGATCGATGAAACGACAGGCATAGAAGCGGCGCGTCGAGTCGGCGCGCAATTCGACCAGGCCGAAGCGCTGGGCCGCAAATATCTCGTGGAGAACAAGGTCGAGATCCTGGATCCGACAAGGCAGGAAGCCGAAGTATTCCAGAGGCTAGCAGTCCCCGTGGCCGAATCGCTCCTCAATGCGATGGGCGAGAAGAACGCTGGCGCGAAGGATTTCCAGGCTGCGCTCAAGGCGAAGGTCGCCAAGGGGACGCCGTGACGGACAAGCCGTGAAGGCAAGGCTGTGACGCCTGGCGGCCCCGATCGGGGCCTTCTCATCGCGCGTGTGCTGACCTGGCTGGCCGCAGCGGCGCTCGCGGTGATGATGCTGTGGACGATCGCCGACATCGTCCTGCGTGCTGCATTCAGGCTGCCGCTGCCCGGATCGGTCGCGCTCATCGAGACGACGCTCGTCCTGGTCGCGATGCTCGCGCTCGCCGATTGCCTGGGGCGCGACGAACAGATCAAGGTGGACGTGTTTGACGGAATGCTCGGCGATCGCGGCCTGTTCGCCCTGAAGCTGCTTGGCGATATCGCGATGCTCGTCTTCATCCTGCTCCTCGCTTACACCATGATCAATCCGATTGCCGATGCATGGCGGTTCGGGGACGTAAAGCCCGACATTCCTGTCCCGATCGTCGCACTGCTCGGTGCGATCGAGATCGCGCTCGTCGTTTCGGCGATCGTGCTGATGCGCAAGATCGCAAGGACTCTGCGTGCCGGCGCGCAGGCGTCGGAGCCCGCGACGCCTTGGGGAGACAAGCCTTGAGCGCAACGGCGATCGGCCTTGTCGGAATGGGTGCGCTGGTCTTGCTCATTCTCGTGCGCATTCCGGTCGGCGTGGCGCTCGGCCTCGTCGGATTTGCCGGCTATGCGGCGATCGAGGGCTGGACCAAGGCTCAATTCGTATTCGGCTCGGTGCCGCTCGAACTCGCATCCGCCTATACCCTCTCGGTGCTGCCGCTGTTTACGCTCATGGGCGCGCTGGCGACCATGGCGGGCCTGTCGGGCGATTTGTTTCGCGCGAGCAACGCATTCTTCGCCGGCACGCGCGGCTCGCTCGCGATGGCGGCAATCGGAGCCTCGGCCGCTTTCGGCGCGGTCTGTGGCTCCTCGGTCGCAACCGCCGCGACGATGGGCCGTATCTCAATTCCGGAAATGCTGCGCACAAACTACTCGCCCGCTCTTGCTGCGGGCGCGGTCGCTGCAGGCGGGACGCTCGGCATCCTGATCCCGCCTTCGCTCATCCTGATGATTTATGCCATCATCGCTCAGCAGCCGGTGATCAAGCTTTTCGCCGCAGCGCTGGTTCCGGGGCTGATCCTGACCGGGCTCTACATTCTCACAGTGTTTGTCTGGGCGCGCCTGCGCCCTGATGTCGCGCCGGTTCTTCCAACCGGACACCGTCACGGTATCCTGCGCGTTCTCGCGAGCGTGGCCGATGTCACGGCCCTGTTTTTCGTGACATTCGGCGGAATCTATTTCGGCTGGTTCTCGCCGACGGAGGCGGCCGCCGTCGGTGCATTCGGTGCTTTGCTGCTCGGGCTGTGGCGGCGCAGCCTGACGCGTTCCTCGATCCTGCTCGGCTTCACCGAAACGGCGCGCATCACCGCCAACATCGTTCTGATCGTAATCGGCTCTACGATCTTCTCCTATTTCGTCGTGCAGACCGCCATCGCGCAGAACGCCGTCACGTGGATCAAGAACACCGGGATGACGCCGATCATGGTGATGATCCTGCTGATCGTGTTCTACATCTTTCTCGGCTGCTTTCTCGAGGGGATCGGCATGGTGCTGGTCACCGTGCCGGTATTCCTGCCGCTCGTCATCGCGAACGGCTACGACCCGATCTGGTTCGGCGTCCTGCTCGTGATCGTGGTCGAGATCGGGCTCATTCATCCGCCGGTCGGGATGAATCTTTTCGTCATTCGCGCGCAGGCGCCGGAGATACCGCTGCGCGCGATGTATCTCGGCGTACTCCCCTTTCTGCTCGCGCCGCTGGCCCTCATTGTCCTGCTTCTTGCCTTCCCGCAAATCGCGCTCTGGCTGCCCGCAAACTTCTGAAGCGAGAGCAGCGGGGTCGCCTCAGGAACGCTGCGAACCGGATAGCCTGGACTTACTTTGTCCTTCCTGAGAGAGGGGTGACAGTTCCTTGCGGCATGCAGTGCCCGGCGGAGCGCTACGCCCTCGACGCGGTCCTGCCGGAGCTCGACTAGACGCTGCACAACTGGACCGTCACCGAGGGCGCATCGGCATCAATCGCCGGAAGATCAATCTCAGCCAGGCCTTCGCCGGCCAGAACGTCGGAATCAAGCAGGTGAGCGACGAGATTTGGCTCGTCACCTTCAGGGACCGTCATCCCGGCTGTTTCGACGATGAGCCAGGCCGGCTCGAAACGGTGGAAAACCCGTTCGGACCAAAAGCGTTACCCATGTCTCCGGAAAGAAACGTAACCCTGTGTGTCCGGAATGGACCCCCAAAGCGGCTGGCTGGGGCGGGAGGATTCGAACCTCCGAATG
>JACAEG010000038.1 GCA_013388965.1 Pseudorhodoplanes sp.
CGCTGGCGCAATGGATCGCGCAGGCCGAGCGCCCGCTCGTCATCGCCTCGGCGGCGGGCGACGCGCGGGCTGTGGCTGCGCTCGCGAGCGTCGCGGAGCGCTTCGCGATTCCCGTCGTCGCGCATAACGCGCGCGTGATGGCCCTGCCGACAAGCCACCCGATGCATGTCGGCTTCGATTCCTCCGCGCTGGTGGGCGACGCCGATCTCGTCGTCACGCTGGAATGCGACGTGCCGTGGTATCCGAGCCTGCACGAGCCGCCCGCGCCGTGCCGCGTCGCGCATATCGGCGAGGAGCCGCTCTACCAGCGCTATCCGATGCGCAGCTTCCGCTCCGACCTGGCGATCGCGGCGGGCGCCGCAGAGGCGCTGGAGGCGCTCGACCGCGCACTGGACAAGCATGCGGGCGCAGGCGCGAGCAGGATCGAGACACGCCGCGCACGACTCGCTGAGCGCCAGCAGGCACGGCGCGCGCGCATCGCAAAAGAGGGCGAAACGGCACCCGGCCGCATCACGCCGCAATATCTCAGCCGCGCCATCGGCGAGATGGCCGGCCCCGACACCGTCATCTTCAACGAATATCCGCTGGTCGCCGAGCAATGTCCGCGCGAATTGCCGGGCACCTTCTTCGCCGCGAGCCCGGCCGGCGGGCTTGGCTGGGGCCTTGGCGCAGCGCTCGGCGCCAAGCTCGCCGCGCCGGAGAAGTTCATTGTCGCGACGCTCGGAGACGGCACCTATCTGTTCAGCAATCCGACCGTCTGCTCCTGGGTCGGCGAGAAATTCGGGCTGCCGGTCCTCACGGTCATCTTCAACAACAGCCGCTACGGCGCGGTGCGCCGCGCCACGCTCTCAATGTTCAAGGACGGCGCCGCCGGCGAGGACGACGGACGCTTCCTCGCCGATCTCGGGCCGAGTCCGGCCTATGACGAATTGATGCGCGCGCAGGGCGGCTTCGCCGCGCGGGTCGAGAGGCCGGAAGACCTCGCCGGCGCGCTCGCGCGCGCGAAGGACGCCGTCGTCAACGAGCGCCGCCAGGCGCTGCTCAACGTCATCTGTCCCTATTGAGCGCTCACGCGCAACGCCGACAGCCGATCAACGGAGACCATCATGCGTATCGACGCCTTCAATCATTTCTTTCCGGCCAAGTATTTCGAGAGGCTGCTGGCGAGCGGCCTGCCCGACATCGGCAAGCGCGTGACCACGGTGCCAGCCCTGCACGATCTCGACTATCGCCGCAGGCTCGTCGATTCCTTTCCGGATTACGCGCAGGTGATTTCGCTCGCCGCGCCGCCGCTCGAGGTTCTCTCCAAGGGCAACCCGGACGTGGCGCTCGAACTCGCCAGGATCGGCAATGACGGGCTCGCGGAGCTGTGCGCGAAATATCCCGACCAGTTCGTCGGCTTCGTCGCGCAGGCCCCGATCACGGCAAAGGATGCGGGCGTCGCCGAATGCGAGCGCGCGGTGAAGCAGCTTGGCGCGCTCGGCGTGCAGATTTTCACCAATGTCGCGGGCAAGCCGGTGGACCGTCCCGAATTCGAGGCGTTCTTCGCCGGCATGGACAGGCTCGGCGCGCCGATCTGGACGCACCCGGCGCGCGGCGCCAGCCATCCCGACTACATGGACGAGAAGAAGTCGCTCTACGAGATCTGGTGGGCGTTCGGCTGGTCCTACGAAACGGCCGCGATGATGGCGCGGCTCGTCTTTTCCAGAACGCTCGACAAGTATCCGAACCTGAAGATCATCGTGCATCACTTCGGCGGCATTGTGCCGATGCTGGAAGGCCGGATCGGGCCGGGCTGGGACCAGCTCGGCGTACGCACGTCGGACGAGGACTACGAATCGCTGCGAAAGAGCCTGAAGAAGCGGCCGATCGACTATTTCCGGCAGAACTTCATCGCCGACACGGCAACCTTCGGCAGCGTCGGCGCGACCAAGGCGGGCTTCGATTTCTTCCCGATGGACCAGGTCGTGTTCGCGTCCGACTGCCCGTTCGATCCGGAAAAGGGCCCGGGCTATATTCGCTCGACGCTGAAAATCCTCGACGAGTTCGGGCTCTCGAAGGACGATCTCGACAAGGTCTATTACAAGAACCTGGAGCGCATCACCGGCAAGAAGCTGGTGAAGTAGGCACACGCAGCTCTCAGCCCGTCATCCTGAGGTGGCCGCGTAGCGGCCCTCGAAGGATGGCGGGCTCTGATCGGGCCGCGGCCCTTCGAGGCTCGCCATAGCGCATCAAGGACGCGCTATGGCTCGCACCTCAGGGTGACGGGGATAAAGCGGAAGGCGCTGCTTTAACCAGCGGTCGTATTGCTTTAGCGTCCGCCCGCATGGACGCGAGACGCACACCTGCTTCATCTGACGACGCTGCCGCACCGGCGGCCGACGCCAGCCGCGTCACGCCGATGATGGAGCAGTATATCGAGATCAAGGCCGCCAATCCGGATTGTCTCCTCTTCTACCGGATGGGCGACTTCTACGAATTGTTCTTCGACGACGCCGAAATCGCCTCGCGCGCGCTCGGCATTGTGCTGACGAAGCGCGGCAGGCATCTCGGCCGGGACATCCCGATGTGCGGCGTGCCGGTCGAGCGCTCCGAGGATTATCTGCACAAGCTGATCGCACTCGGCCACCGGGTCGCGGTCTGCGAGCAGATGGAGGACCCGGCCGAAGCGAAGAAGCGCGGCGGCAGGAGCGTGGTGAAGCGCGGCGTGGTGCGGCTCGTCACCGCCGGCACGCTGACCGAGGACACGCTGCTCGACGCAAGGCGCAACAACTACCTGCTGGCGATCGCGCGCGCGAAATCCTCCGCGGCCGGCGAGGCGAGCTTCGCGCTCGCCTGGATCGACATTTCCACCGGTGAATTCCGCATCGCCGAATGCGATGGCGCCTCGCTCGCCGCCGAACTCGCCCGCATCGAGCCGGGCGAGATTATTGTTTCCGACGCGCTCTATGCCGATGCCGACATGATGCCGCTGCTGCGCTCCTTCGAGCATGTGATGCCGCTGACGCGCGACGTGTTCGACGGCGCCACGGCCGAACGCCGCCTCGCCGATTATTTCGCGGTCGCGACCGCCGACGCCTTCGGGTCGCTGTCGCGGCTCGAACTGACCGCGGCCGCGGCCTGCGTCACCTATGTCGAGCGCACGCAACTGGGAAAGCGCCCGCCGCTCTCCCCGCCGTTGCGGGAAGGCACGGGCGCGACCTTGCTGATCGATCAGGCGACGCGCGCCAATCTAGAACTCACGCGCACGCTCGGCGGCGAACGGCGCGGCTCGCTGCTCGCCGCCATCGACCGCACCGTGACCTCGGCCGGCTCGCGCCTGCTCGCGCAACGGCTCGCCGCTCCGCTCACCGATCCCGCGGCGATCGCCCGGCGGCTGGATGCGGTCGCGGCGCTTGCCGACGATCCGCTGCTGCGCGCGGAGCTGCGCGAGACGCTGAAGGCCGCGCCCGATCTCGCCC
>JACAEG010000039.1 GCA_013388965.1 Pseudorhodoplanes sp.
CGCCCTCGATCCCGAGCCGCATCATCAGTTCGAAGCTCGTCACCGCGCCGCCGGTCATCTCGGTCGCGAGGCCGAGGAGGTCGAGCGCGGCCTGCGGCGAGGCGAGCCCGACAAACGCTGTCTCGACCGAGCGCGGGCGCGGCAGGAGCCTGATCACCGCGGCGGTGATGATGCCGAGCGTGCCCTCGGCCCCGATGAACAGGTTCTTCAGGTCGTAGCCGGTATTGTCCTTCTTGAGCTTGTTGAGATTGTTGAGCACGCGCCCGTCCGCCAGCACGACTTCGAGGCCGAGCGCATGCGCGCGCGCCACACCATAGGCGAGCGCGGTGGTGCCGCCGGCATTGGTCGAGAGATTGCCGCCGATGGTGCAGCTTCCCTCCGACGGCAGGAGGAGCGGATAGAGCCGGTCGACCTCGGCCGCGGCCTCGCGCGCGCGCTGCAGCGTCACGCCGGCCTCGCAGGTGATGGTGTTGGAGGTGGGATCGATCTCGCGAATTTTGTCGAGCCGGTTGAGCGAGAGCACCACCTCGCCGTGATGCGAAATCTGCCCGCCGACGAGCCCGGTATTGCCGCCCTGCGGCACGATCGCGGTGCGCGTTTCGTTGGCGAGCCTCACCAGCGCGGCGACCTCCGCGACATTGCCCGGCCGCAGCACCACCGGCGTGTGGCCGCGATAGAGGTCGCGCATCTCGACGAGATAGGGAACTTGCGCCTGCGGATCGGTGATCGCGTATTTCTCGCCGACAATGGCAGTGAAACGGCGCAGGAGATCGGGCGACAGCGTTGCGGGGCGAACGGGAGAGGCAGTCTGCATGTCGGTCACTCTGGCTCGGTCACCGTGGCGCGGCCGCGCGCGCGAGCCGGTCGTTGATCGCTTCGCCCAGACTCTCGTACGGAATGGGCATGACCGCAATCGCGCGCGCCCCCGAGGCGTCGAGCGCGCGCAGATGCGAGAACAGATTGGCGGCGGCTTCCAGCACGTCGCCGCGCGGCGCCAGGTTGCGCATGGCCTCCGCCTGCGCGCCGGGCAGCGCGTCCGGGCCGAAGGCGAGCAAGGCTTCGCCCGCCCGTACCTCGGCCGCGTTGAGCCGCAATTGCGCGCGCGGCGCGTAATGCGAGGCCAGCATGCCGGGCGCGAGCGGCGCGCTCTCGTTCGCTTCCGGGCGAGTTGTGGCCGGAAGGGAAATGCCGAGCACGGCCTCGATCGCCTCGCGCGACACGCCGCCCGGCCGCAGCATGACCGGATCGGGCAGGCAGGCGACGATGGTCGATTCCATCCCGATCGCCGCCGGCCCGCCGTCCACGATCAGGTCGATGCGGCCGTCGAGATCGGCCAGCACATGCGCGGCATCGGTCGGGGACACATGTCCCGACCGGTTGGCCGACGGCGCCACCACCGGCCGGCCGAGGGCGCGCAGGATGTCCTGCGCCACGGGGTGGCTGGGGACGCGCAGCGCGATGGTGTCGAGGCCCGCAGTCGCCAGGTCCGAGACCGGGCAACCCGCCCGCCGGGGCAGCACCAGCGTCAGCGGCCCGGGCCAGAAGGCCGCGGCGAGCCTGTCCGCCGGCGCGTTGAAGACCGCGAGCGCACGGGCCGCCGCAATGTCCGGAACATGGGCGATCAGGGGATTGAAGGAAGGCCGCCCCTTGGCCGCGTAGAGGCGCGCCACGGCCTCCCCGTTGGTCGCATCGGCGCCGAGGCCGTAGACCGTCTCGGTCGGAAAGGCGACGAGGCCCCCTTCGCGCAGGCAGCGCGCCGCGGCGTCTATGGCCGCCTTTTCGGGCTTCAGGACGCGGGTGGAGAGGGCGACGGTCATGCGGGGGCTTTAGCGCCTCCGTCCTTGCGGGGCCAGCCCCCCATCGCTATAAGACCGCCCTTCATGGCGGAGTGTAGCGCAGCCTGGTAGCGCACCTCGTTCGGGACGAGGGGGTCGCAGGTTCAAATCCTGCCACTCCGACCATCACGCCGGCGCATCCGAGGCGCAAAGGCGCAAGAAAACTGACCCCGGGCGGGGCTCTCCATTTTAAGCGTGCATAGAGAGAAGAAAATACCTGGAAGCGCAATGCATGTTCTGGAAGAAAAGGCGTGATGAGAAGGACGAGCGCAATAGCTTTCGTCAACGGGCAGAAAGCGAGCTGAAAGCGGCAGGATACGACGCTCTGTTCTCCTCGCAACCGGGCGATCCCATTCCTCCGAACTTCTCCGATCTTTGGTTGTTGTGGCAAGCCACCATCGCCGCAAAGCCGTCTCTGATTCTCGAATACGGCTCCGGTTATTCCACCTATCTTTTCGCCAGGACCCTCCAGAAATTGGGTCGAGGCAAGGTCATCTCCGTCGAGCTTGGACGGCAATGGCGCGAATTATCGGCTGCGCGGCTCGACGCCGAAACTTCTCCCTTCGCAGAATTCATCTCGCCATCGCCTTCGGTCCGCATCGTGAGCGCATTGGTGCCGGGCGGCGGGATCGACTGGTATAAGAAGAAAAGCAGTGTTCCCCGCCGAATCGGGATGGTAACCATCGCCTTCCCCGAGCTTTATGGTTTGCGCCCCGACTTTATTTTTCTGGATGGGCCGCAGGCCAGTCAGGTTTCCGGTTACGTTGACAGCGAAACGAACGAGCCCCTGGCCCCGATCGTTAGCGATCCGCTTGTCTTTGAAAAGGCGAAGCCTCCCGCAATCTGCGTCGATGGCCGCCGCGAGCAATGCGCGTTTCTGGATGCCAATCTCGCCGCGGACTACAGGCGCGAGATTCACGAGGCGCAGCGTTTCACTTTCTTCTATCCCCGGTAGGGCGAATGACGGGTTGCAAGGGCAGTCTGGAATCCAGCGCGACGTCCCACATCCCGCGAAAAATGATCATCGGAAGCATGAAGAAGAAGGGCATGGCGAAATCTCCTTTGCCTCGATAACGCCGCCCTGCTTTCGCGGTTGCAGCAATATCGCGGGGAACGCGGGGCAAAATCCAGGCGTTGTCGGGGAGAGATGCAATCAAGGTACGGGCCGCAAGGTCGACGAACGTCCGGAGTTGCCGGGCCGGCCCAGGGGCGAATGAGTTCTATCCCTCCGGCGGCGTTGCAGCCAGAGTTTCGGGGTGTCTCTCGTCAGACCCGTCCGCGCGCATCGAATTGGCGCATTTCGCGAGCCCGGCAACGGCGTGGCCGCACAGGGCGCTTGTCTCCGGCGCCCGTCCCCGCGTAACGTCCCTCCCAAGAATGTCTTAACCGGCGGTCGTCTCAAGGCCGTCCCAAGGGAGGAACGGAATGAATCCACGCCACAAATCCGTCGGGCTTGCCGTCGCAATCGGTCTCGCTGTCGCAACCCCGGCATTTGCCCAAGACCTCAAATTGATGACCGGCCCACAGGGCGGCGTCTGGGTGCCGCTCGGCGGACAGTTGAAGGATCTCTGGGAGAAGGCCGTACCGGGCACCACGGTTCAATCGCTCCCCGGCGCCGGCATCGCGAATGTGCGCGGCATCGAGGAAGGCAAGGCCGATCTCGGCTTCGGCAATTCGATCTCGACCGTCGATGCGATCAAGGGCAATGCGCCGTTCACCAAGCCGCACGCCAATGTCTGCAATGTTGCAACGCTCTATCCGCAATATTTCCAGGTGATCGTGCGCCAGGACTCCGGCATCAATTCGGTCAAGGACCTGAAGGGCAAGTCGATCTCGACCCAGCCGCGCGGCAATACCGGCGAACTGATCACCGGGCAGCTGCTGAAGGTCCACGGCATGACCTATAACGACGTGAAGATGAGCTTCGTGTCCTATACCGACTCGGTATCGCAGATGCAGGACGGCAATGCGCAGGCCTTCTCGCTCGGCACGGCAATTCCGTCGGGCGCCGTCATGGATCTGGCATCCGCGCGCGACATCAAGCTGCTCGATCTCTCCGACAGCATTGACGAGATGAAGAAGCTCAATCCCGGCTACACGCTGGTCACGGTCCCCAAGGGCACCTATCCGAAGCAGGACAAGGACGTGCAGGTCATCGGCTACGCAACGCACATTGTCGCGTCGTGCAAGCTGCCGGAGGACGCCGTCTACAAGATGACCAAGGCGATGGCTGACAATGTGTCGTCGATGGCGGCTGTCTACAAGGGCATCGGCGGACTGACGCCCAAGGCGATGGCGGAGGATATCGGCGTGCCGTTCCACAAGGGTGCGGCGAAATTCTACAAGGAAGCCGGCATCACGGTGAAAACGAACTGACGCCGGCGATCCGGCGGCGCGCGTTTGCGCCGCCGGTGTCGCTGCGGGCGGCAATGCACGGCTGGTTCGCGGGGGACGCAGCGGCATGAAGCTTGACCTGAGCTACGGCGGCGTGGTGCGCATGGCGACGCTTGCTGTCGGCGTCGCAATGTCCGTTTATCACATGTGGGCGATCGCCTTCGGCCAGCCGGAAGCGATCATCTTCCGCGGCACCCACCTTCTCTTCGCGCTCGTCCTCACCTTCCTGATCTACAAGCGCAGCGGCGAGGCCGATGGCCGGCCGCCGACCCTGTATGACTGGGCGCTGCTCGTTCTCGGCGCGGCCCCGATCCTCTATCTTTTTTTCAACTACGAGTATGTCGTCACCCGCATCTACTATATCGACGATCTCACGGTCGCCGACATGGTGTTCGGGACGATCCTCGCGCTGGTCGTGCTGGAAGGCACGCGCCGTGTGATCGGCGCCGCGCTGCCGATCACCGCGATCGTGTTCCTGGTCTATGGCCTGTTCTTCGCCAGGCTCGAGCCGATGCGCCTGCTCGACCAGCTTTTCATGACGACGGAGGGCATATTCGGCATCCCGCTCTCGGTGTCGGCGGCTTACGTGCTGATCTTCGTCCTGTTCGGCAGCGCGATGGAGCGTACTGGCACCGGACAGTTGTTCATGGATTTTTCGATGGCGCTCACCGGCCACACGGCGGGCGGACCGGGCAAGGTCGCGGTGGTCAGCTCCAGCCTGTTCGGCACCATCTCCGGCAGCGCCGTCGCCAACGTCATGGTGGACGGACCGATCTCGATCCCGCTGATGAAGCGCTCCGGATTCCCGCCGCATTTCGCCGCCGGCGTGGAAGCGACAGCCTCGACCGGCGGACAGATCATGCCGCCGATCATGGGTGCGGCCGCCTTCGTGATGGCGGAGTTTCTGGCGGTTTCCTATTTGCAGGTCGTGGTCTGGGCGCTCATTCCGGCCCTCCTCTACTATGTCGCCTGTTTCGCCGCCGTGCATTTCGAGGCCAAGAGCCGCGGGCTCGTCGGCTTGCCGCGTGCGGAGCTGCCGCGGCTCGGCCCCGTGTTGCGCGAGCGCGGTCATCTGTTCCTTCCGGTCCTGTGCATCCTGTTCGTGATGTATTCGGGCTATTCGGCGCCGCTCGCGGCGCTCATCGGCACGCTCGCCTGCTTCCCGGTGGCGGCGCTGCGCGGATCGACGCGCTCCAACGTTACCGTCGCCAACATCGTCGATGCCCTATTCGACGGCGCGCGCAACGCGCTGGCCGTGGCGCTTGCCTGCGCCTGCGCCGGAATCGTGATCGGCGTCGTCACATTGTCGGGCCTCGGGATCGTCTTCACCCAGTTCGTGGTTGGCCTCTCGCAGGACACGCTGATCATGGAGCTGATCCTGACCATGATCGCCGGCATCGTGCTCGGCATGGGCATGCCGACGACGCCCGCCTATATCGTGATGACGGCGCTGCTGGTGCCGGCGATCATCAAGCTCGGCGTCATCGCGCCCGCCGCGCACATGTTCGCGTTCTACTTTGCCGTGCTGTCGGCCATAACGCCGCCGGTCGCGCTTGCGGTCTATGCTGCGGCCGGGCTCGCGAAATCGGACCTGTGGAAGAGCGGCTGGGCCGCGGTGAAGATCGGCGCGGCGGGCTTCATCGTGCCCTTCATGTTCGTCTATGAGCCGGCGCTCCTGATGATCGGCGACTGGCCGACTATCGGCTGGCGCTTCGCCTGTGCCGTCGTCGGAATCCTCCTGTTCGCCGGGGGGCTGCACGGCTATTTCCTGACCCGGGCCTCGATGTGGCAGCGCGGCCTGCTGGTTGCCGGCGGCCTGTCGCTGGTCTATCCGGGCATCTGGACCGATATTGCGGGCGCGATGCTTGCAGTTATCGTGATATTGGCCCAATTGTTCGAACGATCCCGGGTCATGCAACCGGCCAAATCCGGACACTGAGAAGCCGCGTATCGATGAAGTCCAGAAAGCGTCCTGAAGACCTGCGGAGCCACCGCTGGCTCGGCGTGTCCGACCTGCGCTCCTTCGGCCACCGCTCGCGCCTGCGCCAGTTCGGCTACGACACCAGCGACTGGGGCCGCAAGCCCGTCATCGGCATCATCAACACCTGGAGCGACATCAATACCTGCCATTCGCATCTGCGCGCCCGCGCAGAGGATGTGAAGCGCGGCGTGTTCCAGGCCGGCGGATTTCCGCTCGAATTGCCGGCGATGTCGCTCGCCGAAGTC
>JACAEG010000108.1 GCA_013388965.1 Pseudorhodoplanes sp.
GCGCGCGGCATCGGAGGGCCGCAACCCGCGCACCGGTGAGAAGATAAAGATCCCTGCTTCCTGGCAGATCAAGTTCAAGGCCGGGAAGGCGCTCAAGGACGAGCTCAACTAGTCCCCGATCCCGCGTCGGAGAAATCGCGCGGACGGCATTGCAATGATCGGCTCGGGCGATTAGCTCAGCTGGTAGAGCATCTCGTTTACACCGAGAGGGTCGGCGGTTCGAGCCCGTCACCGCCCACCATCCCGGAAATGAAAAACGCACCGGCCAAGACCGGTGCGTCTGTCCGTGCGGGAAGCGGAGAGGGCCGCAATCGTCTGCTCAGACGGCTTCCTTCAATTCCTTGGCCGCCCGGAAGGCGACCTTCTTGGACGCCTTGATCTGAATCTGTTCGCCGGTCGCGGGATTGCGTCCCATGCGGGCGGCGCGCTTGCGGACTTGCAGAATGCCGAGCCCGCCGATCCGGATGCGATCGCCCTTCTTCAGATGCTTGGTGATCGATGTCACCAGATCGCCGAGAATCGCTTCGCTCTGCTTTTTCGAGAGCTGGTGGCCCTCCGCAAGCTGAGCGGCGAGATGCTTCAGCGTGACGGTGGGTGTCGCCGGCTTCTTGTCAGCCATGGGGTGGCCCTCCTTTTCCTCAAGCAGCCTACCAGAAATACCGATAAATGGCTGCTTAGACGATTCGGAGGGACCCGGGAACGCCCAGACCGCCTCTGTCACAAGGGTTTTTTGAAATGGGTTACCGAATCGCCCAGTGCCAGAGGGACTTCTTGACTTGCCGGGAGGCCCCCTTTAAGTCCGCTCATCCCCGACAGAAGGGGGCGTAGCTCAGTTGGTTAGAGCGCCGGCCTGTCACGCCGGAGGCCGCGGGTTCGAGCCCCGTCGCTCCCGCCACGTTTCGCGCAGATCGCGGCGATACGCGGCGTTTTCCCCATCGATCCCTCGGATGAAGGCACCGCGGGAATCTCCCGCCGGCCGTCAAGCCTTCTAGCCCCGCTTCTCGGCGGTCCATTGGCCGGTACATTGTCCGGACGCCGCCTTCCACTTGCCGCCGCCCGACGTACCCGCCAGCCGCCCGGTCCCGTCGGCGCGCTGCTCGCCGCGGCTGACGCTCACCTTGACCGCTCCGGAATTGGCGACCTTGCCGTTGATGTTGAAGGAGGAGTTGGCGGCATCCGCATGCATCACCTTTCCGTTGGTGATGCGGATCGGATAGCGATAGGCGCGATCGCAATCGCCTTTCTCGGTCACGATCAGGACGCTCCATTGACCGTCGTAAACCGTGCCGGGCGCCGCAGAAGTGGGCAGGGCCGCGATGCATGTGGCTGCAAACAGAACGCTGGGCAAAACAGGAATAGCCTTTCGAATCATCGTGCGCTCCCGCTGGATCCTGTCAACGCAAAGTCACGCGTGTTCTTGGTCGGGGGAATCAGTTTCAGGGTTCACTGCGGAACGCTACACCAGCTTTTCCCTGTTCGAAACCGAACGCGAACAATGCCTTCATATATTCGGTATCGAATGCGCCGCGGCTCGGCGCATCGAATTTCGAATCGATGGTGGCCAGCTTGAAAGGCACATTGCTTCGCTTGGCGGCCGAATAGGCCTGATCGATCATGACACGGGTCAGCGTCTTGACGATGATCGAGACTCCGCGCGTGATGATCCCGATGGTGCTGCGCTCCGTCACCTGGAATGTCGGCGCAAGATTGGTATTGATGACGACATACAATTCCGTTGCCGGAAGCTGGTAGGTGGCAAGCGGCGACAGCAGCGATTGCGGGGCGACATAGAACTGGTTGTTCATCCCGCCGTCGCCATGCATTTCCTGAAATGTGTGGCCGCCCGCCTCGACGCTGATCAGAACCGGCGGAAACGCGCCCGGAATGCTTCCGGCGGCAAGCAGCACGTCGCGAAAGAGCTTCAGAGCGGGCTCGCCGCCCGCCGCGGCGATGGCTCCCATGTTCCAGGCCACGGGCCGTTCGGCATCGAGATTCGTGGTCATCACGAACAGGCGCCTGCCGCGCGCGTGTTCCGCGGCGATATCCGCGAGCAGCTCCGGGGTCACCCGCTTGGCGATGAGTTCCTTCAGCGGCCAGGTGTCGAGATAGCTTTCGGGCGTCGAGCCCACTTCGAACACGTCGGTCGCATTGATCGTGGTATAGGCGTTGCGCAGATTTTCGTCATATTTCTTGCCTGCGAACACAAAGGGTGCGAACAGCGCGCCGGTGCTGACGCCGGTGATAACCGAGAATTCGGGTCTTGCTCCCGCCTCGCTCATGCCGGCGAGCACGCCGGCACCGTAGGCCCCGTCGGCGCCGCCGCTCGAAAGGGCGAGCCATGCGCCGCGCGCCGACGGCAGCGCCCTGGAGAATGCCTCGGCGGAATCGCCCCAGAACCGCGCCTCGGGGATTCCCGGCACGGTGGCCGCGTCCTGTTCCGCAAGCGTGAACGGCTCGCGCGGCGGAATCCTGGGCTTCTCCGGGGCCGGCGGGGCCTTCCTGGTCGTCCGCGCGGGCTTGCGCTTCTGTTGTTGCGCGCCGAATTCCTGGAACTGGGGATCGGCCGCCGCCCGATGCGGGTGAGCCATCCACAGCAAACCGGCGGCCAGCGCCACCGCGACAAGAGCGGCGGTCAGCCGGAACGGGCGTCGCAAATCAGGAATGTTCATGACGAATCTGTAGTCAGGCGGGCCTGTCGTGGCAATTCGCGCCTCGCGAATTGAGGGGTTTTCCATGACCAGAAATTGAACTCCTTCCGCAGTTTCGAACATTTCGCGACACAGCCGATTTCTTTGCTGCGCGCGGCGCTTGCGTGGTTTTATGCGCTGCGGTAAGGGTCGCCGGGTTCCCGCCGCGTCGCCCTTTCGCACTGATTTCAGGACAGAATCCGTGCGGGCGTCGTCGTCCGACTTGCCCAAGGTCCCGGCGTTCGGGACCCCATGTTGCCGCATTCGCCGGAGGGGGCGAATGCGACCGATTCGAGGACCGCATGGAGAGCTTGCTCCAGGACTATCTCCCGCTCGCCGTGTTCATCGCGGTGGCGCTGGGAATCGGCCTGGCCCTGCTCGTCGCGCCCTTCATCGTCGCCTACAGCAAGCCGGATCCGGAAAAGCTGTCGGCCTATGAGTGCGGCTTCAACGCCTTCGACGATGCGCGCATGAAATTCGACGTGCGATTCTATCTCGTCGCCATTCTCTTCATTATTTTCGATCTTGAGGTCGCGTTCCTGTTTCCGTGGGCCGTCGCGTTCGGGAAGATCGGCGTCTTCGGCTTCTGGTCGATGATGGTGTTCCTTGCCGTCCTGACCATCGGGTTCGTTTATGAGTGGAAGAAGGGGGCGCTTGAATGGGATTGATCCCATGACCATGACCGTGGCCCCGCGCCCGCAAGGCATCATCGATCCCGGCACCGGCCGTCCCGTCGGCGCCAACGATCCGTATTTCCTGAGCCTGAACGAGGAACTCTCCGACAAGGGCTTCCTCGTCACCGCAGCCGACGACCTCATTACCTGGGCGCGCACCGGCTCGCTCATGTGGATGACGTTCGGCCTCGCCTGCTGCGCCGTCGAGATGATGCAGATGTCGATGCCGCGCTACGACGCCGAGCGCTTCGGATTCGCGCCACGCGCCTCTCCGCGCCAATCGGACGTGATGATCGTCGCGGGCACGCTCACCAACAAGATGGCGCCGGCCCTGCGCAAGGTCTACGAC
>JACAEG010000109.1 GCA_013388965.1 Pseudorhodoplanes sp.
GCTGAGGTCCGGCCGGCATCGAGGGGGACTGCCGGCCGGACGCCTCCGCGCCCTGCGCGCATCACCGATCCGTTGCCCTCCTGCCGGCTTGCGTTTGTTCGGCGAAAAGAAAAACGGCTGAGGGGGAAATCATGGCGGGCGCTCAGGTCAGGCAGATCGTCAGTCTGAACAGTGCGATCCTTCTGCTTTCGTGCGTTCAGTTCGTCTGGCTGATCTGGTATTTCTACACCGGCTTCGGCGGGCCGCAGGAACTGGTCGCGCGCCTGATGTCGATCGCGCTCATCCTGCAAATCCTGTTCATGTACCGCGAGCACTATCTCTATCCGTGGCTTCCGCCGCGCGTGAACGACATCGTCGTCGCCGTCTACGTCGCGATCTGCGCCTATGCCTTCTGGCACTTATGGTGGGAATTCGAGGATATCGCAATCTACCGGCAGGGCTCCTATACGCGCGAGGATTTCATCGTCGGCCTGCTCATGTTCCTGCTGGTGATGGAGTTGTCGCGGCTCGCACACCCGATCCTCTTCTGGGTGAATCTCTTTCTCGTCCTCTACACGCTGTGGGGATATCTGAGCCCCGTCGATTTCTTCTGGCATCCCGGCACGAGCTTCTATCGCATCGTCACATCGAGCACGGTGGAGTTCTCCACGGGAATCTACGGCATCTACGGACAGCTTGCCCTGACGCTCATTGCAGCCTTCCTGCTCCTGGCGGCCGCCGCGCGCGGCTTCGGCGCACAGAGTGCGATGATCAATGTGATGCGCCGTCTTGCCGGCCGCTCGCGCCAGATGGTGCCGCAGACCGCCGTCCTCGGCTCCCTGTCGGTCGGCACGATCAGCGGCAGCGGTTCGGCCAATGCCGTTGTGGTCGGCAGCATCACAATTCCGCTGATGAAGCGCTACGGCGTGCCCGGTACCTTTGCCGCCGCCGTCGAATCCGCGGCCTCGATGGGCGGGCTGATCATGCCGCCGATGATGGGCATCGGCGCATTCCTCATGTCGGAATTCCTCGGCGTCCCCTATTGGGATGTCGTTGCGCGCGGCTTCGCGCTTGCCGCAGTCTATTACATTTCACTCGCCCTCGCCGTCTACCTCCTCTGCGTGCGATTGCTGCCCGCGGATTCCGTCGACGCGCCGCGCGTGAAGCCCTACGAGGCGGTCAAGACGTCGATCTTCTTCATGTCGGTCCTGTTCCTGATCTACATCATGGGCTGGGTCGGCATCGGGGAGTTGCTGGCGGCGCTCTACACGGCGATCTTCATGTTCGCGCTGCTCACGGCAGCGTTTCTGTACTTCAAGTATGTCCTGAAGGACCCGGAGGTCGCGCAGGAATCCTTCCTCGCCAATGTGCGTCTCAGCATCGAGACCCATGCCGACATGACCTCCTATCTGACGCTCCTGCTGGCGACGCTCGGCATCATGATCGGCCTTTTCACCGTCACCGGCTTCATCAATCGCATGGGCGGCATGCTGCTCGATCTCGGCGCATGGAACATCATGGCCATGATCGCGATGGCCTATTTCTTCGGCTGGCTGGTCGGCGCCGGCCTGCCGCCGACCGCCACCTACATCATCGGCGCCGTCGTGATCGTCGGCCCCCTGCGCGAAATGGGGGTCAATCCCTGGGTGGCGCATTTCTTCGTGTTCCTGCTCTCGGTGTGGGGAGAATTGTCGCCGCCCACGTCGCTCACGGCCGCGGTCTCGGCGCGCATCGCGGAAGCCTCGTTCATGCGCACCATGTGGGAAGCGCTGAAAATCTGCCTGCCGATCACGCTGATGACGTTCGCGATTTTCACGCGCTCGAACATGGTGATCACGACCGGCTGGGCTCAGATCGCCGATACCGCCCTGGTCCTGATTGGAACCTGCGGGATCGCGTTTGCGATGTTCGGACGCATCATGCGCGAAAAGGGGGCGGACTTCGCAATCAGGATCGGACTCGCCGCCGTGTCCTTCGTCGTGATGTTCCACCCGAGCGAAACCTGGGCGACGGCGGCGGCCGTCGTCACCGCCCCCGCCACGATCTTCGGCATTCTGCGCCATCGCGTCATAGCGCCGCCGAGCGGGCTCGCCGCGCCGGACGAGGCCGGCATGGTGAGCGACGCGCCCAGCGAAGCCGTGATTGCGGAAGCCAAGCGCGATTTCGGCTGACGCGCCGCAAGGCGCGCCGGCCGGAACCGTTATTGCGCCGAATGCTGGGCGTGGGTGCGCGCGCCCCGCGCCATCAGCTTGTTGAGCGCGCCCAGATAGGCCTTGGTGGAGGCGACCAATGTGTCGGGATCGGCGCCGCGCGAGGTGACGGCATGATCGCCCTGCGCCAGCCGCACCGAGACTTCGGCCTGCGCGTCCGTCCCTTCGGTCACGGCGTGGACCTGGTAGAGCTCCAGCACCGCCTCGTGCGGGACCAGCGCCTTGATGGCATTGAAAATCGCATCCACCGGGCCGTTGCCGCTCGCCTGCACGGTCGAATGCCGGCCATCGATGTCCATCGTCAGCGTCGCCGATTGCGGGCCCATCGTGCCGGCGATGACCGTGAGCGAGACGAGCTTCATGCGGTCCTGTGCGGTCGCAATCTCCTCGTCGACCAGCGCCTCGATGTCCTCGTCGTAGACATGCTTTTTGCGGTCGGCCAAGGCCTTGAAGCGCACGAAAGCGTCCTCGAGCTGGTTGCCGGCAAGCTTGTATCCGAGTTCCTCCAGCTTGTGGACGAAGGCATGTCGGCCGGAATGCTTGCCCATGACCAGCGAGGTCTGCTTCACGCCGACCGATTCCGGCGTCATGATCTCGTAGGTCTGCGCGTTCTTGAGCATGCCGTCCTGGTGGATGCCGCTCTCGTGCGCGAAGGCATTCCGCCCGACGATCGCCTTGTTATACTGCACCGGGAACGAGGTCACCGCCGAGACCAGCTTGGAGGCGCGTTTCAGCATGGTCGCGTCGATGCCGGTCCAGTAGGGCAGCACGTCGTTGCGCACC
>JACAEG010000149.1 GCA_013388965.1 Pseudorhodoplanes sp.
ACCCGCACGGCATTCACCCGAATGCGCCCGCGCGAAGCGAGCGCAGCCGCGGCGCTGCGCGTGCGCACCACACGCGCATGCCACAGCCATTTGTCGATCCGCTGGCGATCCAATCGGCCAACCGTCTCAGCGCCGCTCCTTGGCACCGGCTTCGAGTTGCTCTTTCAAGGCGGCGAGCTTGGCGAAGGGCGAGTTCGGATCGGGCTTGCGCTCGGGCCGTTCCCGGCGCGACTCGTCCCTGCCCTGGTGCTTGGCATGGCGCGGCGGACGCCCGCCCTCAACGCGATCGTCCTTGCGGTCCTTGAGATCGCCGTGGCGATCGTTTCGGTTGCCGCGGTTCGGACGGTGATGCCGCGGCCGCTCGCGGACCTCCTCCGATGGCGCAGGCGCCGCGGCGGCGTCTGCTGCCACGGCCGCTTCGCCTTCGGCCGGCGCCGCGGCCGGCGGCTGTGCCGCTTCCGGTTTGCGATGATGCCGCCGCTCGTGTTTCGGGCGCTGGCGATGCCGTGCCTGGCCGTCGAAGCGGCCCGGCCTCCAGACCTCGATCATTTCCGGCTCCGCAGCCGGCGCGGCTGCGCTCTCGGCCGCAGCATCGGATGCCGGCTCGGAGCTTGCTCCCTCGGCCAGCCCTTCCGCGGGAACCGAAGCGTCTGGCGCGAGACCTGCTGCCTCGGCCACCGGGCTTTCGGCGGTCTCGGCAACAGCCTCGATCGCCGCTTCCGCTTGCGGCGTCTCCTCCGCGGCCGGGGCGGCCTCTGCCGAATTCTGCGGTGTTGCAGCCTCCGCAGCCGGGGCCTCCGCCGCAGGCTCAACCGGCTTCGGACGCTTCTCCATGCGATAGCCGAGCGACCGCAGGATCGACGCAAAATCCTCGCCCGACGACCCGACCAGCGAAGTCATGCCGACGCTGACAGTGAATCCGGTGCCGTCCAGCGCACCCGCGGGCTTCGGACCCGGCGCCTGCGGCCTCCAGGACAGGGCGGGGCGGATGAGATCGGCGAGCCGTTCCAGAATATCGACCCGCACCGCGCGCTCGCCGCATACGCGATAGCCGCCGGTGCGATAGAGATGTTTGGGAATCTCCTTGTTGACCGGGATCGACGTGCGGCCGCTCGCGGCAAGCGCCTGCACCTCGTCGAGGCCCTTCATCTCGGCACCGCCCTGCTTGAGCGCGTAGAGCTGCGTCGCCAGCGCGCGCGGGGCGGGCTTCAGCAAGGCCGGGATATAGATATGATAGGCGCCGAAGCGCACACCGTATTTGCGCAAGGTGGCGCGCGCCGGCTGGTCCAGGCCTTTCACGTCGTCAGCCACCTTGTAGCGGTCGAGCACGCCGAGCGCCTCGACCAGCTGAAAGGCGACCCCGCGGGCAATGCCGGTAATGTCTTCCGCCGCGGAGATTGCAACCAGGGGTGCAAGCAATTTCTCGATATGCGCCTTGATCCACTGATCGAGTCGGGCCTGCACCGCCTCGCGCGCCGCTCCGGTCAGTTGCTCGTCCGCGAGGATCCGCACGCGCGGATGCAGCGCGTCTTCACCGGCGACCAAGACGCCGACCGCATCGCCGGTCCAGCGGATGTGGTTGTCGGAGGTCAGAATGAATTGACCGTCGAGCGCCTGCGACAACTTTGTGGCGCGCGCCTCGATCTCGCCGGCCAGCGCCTTCTGGGCGGCGGCATACAATGCCTTCGCTTCCGAGCCGCCCGCCGCGGGATCGGCCGCAAAGCGAAAGCCTTCGATCCGGCCGACGAGATGGCCCTCGACCGAAACTTCGCCCAACTTTGAGATTTCACTTTCCAATGTGGTGTTCTCGCGCAGGCGCCGCATCAATACGCTGGTACGGCGATCGACGAAGCGGGCCGAAAGCTGCTCATGCAGGGCATCGGAGAGCTTGTCCTCGACTGCGCGCGTGACACCCTGCCAATGCTCCGGATCGCCGAGCCAGTCCGGCCTGTTGGCGACGAATGTCCAGGTCCGAACATGCGCGATCCGTGTCGAGAGGGTGTCGATGTCGCCTTCGGTGCGGTCCGCCTGCTCCACCTGCCGGGCGAACCAATCGTCCGGAATTGTACCTTGCCGGGCGAGAAAACCAAAGAGGGTGGTCACCAGTTCCGCATGATTCGCCGGTGCGATCTTGCGGTAATCCGGGACCTGACAGACCTCCCACAGCCGCTTCACGGCATCGTGTGACTTTGCAAGCGCGCGAATGTCCTCATCGCGCGCGGCATGCTCCAGCACGAGGATGTCTTCCGCCACCGGCGCGCGGGTCAGACCCTGCTCTGTCGGCGGTAGCGCAAGCGCAGCCTGCAGGGCGCCGATGGAGGAGAAATCGAGATCGGAATTTCGCCATTGCAACAATTTCAGCGGCTCGAAATTGTGGCTCTCCAGCCGCTGCACCATTTCATCGTCGAACGGAGCACAGCGGCCGGTGGTGCCGAAGGTGCCGTCGCGGGTCGCACGGCCGGCGCGTCCCGCAATCTGCGCCAGTTCGGCAGGATTGAGATGCCGGAACTGAAAGCCGTCGAATTTTCGGTCGGAGGCAAAGGCGACGTGATCGACATCGAGATTGAGGCCCATGCCGATGGCGTCGGTCGCGATCAGATAGTCGACGTCGCCGGCCTGATAGAGCGCCACCTGCGCATTGCGGGTGCGCGGCGACAGCGCCCCGAGAACGACGGCGGCACCGCCGCGCTGGCGCCGGATCAATTCCGCGATGGCGTATACCTCGTCGGCCGAGAAGGCGACGATGGCGGAGCGGCGCGGCAGGCGCGTCAGTTTCTTGTCGCCCGAATAGGTCAGCATCGACAGCCTCGGGCGCTGAATGATGTTGGCGCCCGGCAGCAACCGCTCGACCATCGGGCGAACGGTTGCCGCACCCAGCACCATCGTCTCCTCCCGGCCCCGCATGTTCAGCATGCGGTCGGTGAAGACGTGGCCACGCTCGAAATCCGCTCCGAGCTGCACTTCGTCGATGGCGACGAAGGCGACATCGATGTCGCGCGGCATGGCCTCGACGGTCGAGACCCAGAAACGCGGATTCTTCGGCTTGATCTTCTCCTCGCCGGTGATCAGCGCGACATTCTCGGCGCCGACCCGGTCCACGGCCTTGTTGTAGACCTCGCGCGCCAGCAGGCGCAGCGGCAGCCCGATCATGCCGGAGGAATGCGCCAGCATGCGCTCGATGGCGAGATGGGTCTTGCCGGTATTGGTCGGTCCGAGGACCGCCGTCACGCCCACGCTACGCGCACGGGCACCGGAAGCGGACGGAGAGGAGAAGGAAATCGGCATCAATCTTCCGGAAAACGGAGAAAGTCGCGACGCGCATTCATGCGGAGATAGGCCGCGGCGCGTCGATGGTCCCGTCCCTGTACCACAACGCGACGGATTCTCCTGCGATTCCCGGCCTGTGATTAAGATGTGGAACGAGTCTGGAACGAATCGCGGCCGAATCGGTGACTCTCGCTCCGACGGAAACGTTCCTCACGACATGTAGAAGCGCCGGCAGCATGGGCACAAGATCGGGTGTCTCGGCTGGCATTCAATAGCTCGCTCCGCGCCAATCCCGTTAACGGCGGACGGACTCGAATCGGCAGAGGAGTCAAGCGACCGCGGTCCGGCGGGCTGTGGACAAGAACGGGGCTCGTCCGGCGGAAGGGCGGCCCGCTACGCGCTATTGCAGCTTGATGCTCGCTCGCGAAGGCAGCGGACTCGCGACGAATTCGGTTGCCTGCAGGATGCCCGGCCCGAGCGGCGTGGGCATGGAGAAGCGGAACGGCGCGAGCACGCGCGTGCCGGAAATGGGCGCCAGCCACACTTCCATATCGCTTTGCTTCACGAGGTACTTGATGGCGAGCCGTTCCGGATTGTGTCCGGCGACAGGCAAGAATTTTACCGAGCAGACCAGCGCCGGCCCGCGATATCCCTTTTCCGCCCGCACCTGGTCCATCCGCTTGAACGCAAATTCCAGTTCGTAGCGCATCCGGCCGTCGAAAATCGCGACGCGCCGGTCGCAGGCAGCCGGTGTCAGGAGTTCGCCATTGCCGCCGACCTGGACGATCGCCGCGCTGAGCGGATCGGTAACGCCGCGGCGATGCGCGTCGGTGACCGGCACGCTGCCGGGGCTGGGCGGCGGTGGCGTCGGCGTGATCGAAAAGTCCTTGACGTTCCCGCCCGCAAGCGAAATCTCGATGTCTTCCCGCCGTTTCCCGGTCGTGATGCTGACGGCATAGCTGGCCGGGTTGAGGGCGCGCCCGCGAATGGCGCCATGCGCCGCGACACTGCCCTCTCCGCCGGTGACCGCCTTCACGAGGCCGGTGGTCATGCCGCTGCCGGCGAGCGAATACTGATCTTCCGCGACCTCGATAAGCCAGGCGCCCTTCGCAAGCGGGACACCGCCGAGCGTCACCGCGTATTGCGCGTCGAGCTTGCCCTGAGCATGGACGGGCGCTGCGCCAAGCAGCGCGAGCAAGGCAGCGGACATGATGCGTCGGAAAGTGCGGGTCGGCACGTTCGCCAAGGCCTTTCTTGCCTGCCCTTCGAACCTCTTAGTCCGCTTCGACCCGTGCCGCCAATCGAATTCATGCATGGATTTCAACCCGGCCGCGGCCAGCAATCACGCATCATACCCGAGGAGCCTTAATGACGCGTTTGATCGTCCGGGAATGCGCCGTTTGTGTGATATCTGGCCGATCCGGGGCGCTTGACGCTTTCCGCCCCCGCCCCTATACGTCCGCGGTCCCAGACGAGGTACGACCGCTGCGCCGGCGCCTGAAGCCCCGGAACCAGCCGATTTTCAAAGGTTTACGACCATGTCGCGCAAGTGCGAGCTGACCGGAAAAGGCGCCCAGGTGGGCCACAAGGTGAGCCATTCCAACATCAAGACCAAGCGGCGATTCCTGCCCAATCTGGTCAACGTCACGCTGCAGTCCGACGCGCTTGCCCGCAACGTGCGGCTCCGCATTTCCACCAATGCGCTGAAGACGGTCGACCATCGCGGCGGCCTCGACGCCTTTCTGGTGAAGGCCAAGCCGGACGACCTCTCGCCCAAGGCGCTCAAGCTCAAGCGCGAACTCGAGAAGAAGCTCGCAGCGGCGAGCTGAGCCTTCGGTCCGCGCAGGCCCCCTGCGCGATGCCCGGATATGCCTGCGATTGCCGGGCCGGGCCCGGCAACGGCGACTACTTGCCGCGCAATGTGAATTGCAGCAGCAGCGTGCGCTGGAGGATCGAGAAATTGTCGTCCGACACGAGCGTAAGCACGGTCGCGCCGTCGGATGCGCGATGTACGCTCAGACCTTCCATGTTGTCGATCTGAAAGCCCATGTCGGCCTCCAGCAGGATCGAGCCATCCACGACTGCGCCGGGCGCCAGGGCCGACAAAGGCACGCTGCGGAGCCGGATCGAGACGCCCTGACGCCAGGTGAAATGGCGTTCCAGAACGAGCAGATCGTTCGCTGGCGTGACCGCGCAATCCGTCACGCCGAACTCGTCGCCGCTCTTCAGCGTGAACTCGCCCGGCATGCGCCCGCCGATCAGGAAGCCGCGGACGTTCTTTGAGGCGTCGAGTCCGCGCTCGGACAGCGCGATCAGCGCGCCCGCGAGCGGCGGGGATTTCGGCGCGACCGCCAGACATTCGATCCCGCGATTGTAGGGCAGCGCGCTCACCCCGTTCGGGACCGGAACCGGCTGGCCGCGGGCGAGTAGACCGTCCTTGCCGTAGCTGAAGCGGACGATGCGGTTCGAGCGCTCGATGCCGACATAGAGGTTTCCGGCATCGTCGGCCGCGAGCGCCTCGGTGTCGTACCAGCCGCGCTCGCTGAGCGGGCGGCCGTTCGCGCCGAGCATCGGCGCCAATTCGGCGTCGGCGATCCCGACGGGCCTTTCGCCCCGATACACGATGCGGCCGCGCAGCCAGAAGGCCTTGTCGGTGACCGCGATGAAGGTCGCCCCGTCAGGAAGAACGCGGATCGCTGAAAGCCCGCCAAATCCCTTGTGAGGCGAGCGCAGTTCGAGACCGCCGCGAAACTCAAGCGAGCCGAAAACCCGTTTCGACGCATCGCGCGGCTCGAACGTGTCGATCGGTTCTGCGGTGATGTCGAGCTTCTCGGGCGCCGCCGCAAGGGCCGCCGATTGCGCGGCCAAATCCGACGGCACGAATGCGAGCGCCAGCAAGGCGGCGACGGCATGCACAACCCGAGCGAATCTGCGAATTCCGGGACCGCCATCTCGTGGCGGCCCGGAACGCCGTCTGCTCACGAATGCAGCCTCCGCCGCACCCGACGAGCGGGCTCCGGCGCAGCGCCTTCCTCGAACAGCTCCGCGAGCTTTTCGGTCATCGCGCCGCCAAGCTCTTCCGCGTCGACGATGGTGACGGCGCGGCGATAATAGCGCGTCACGTCGTGGCCGATGCCGATCGCGATCAGCTCGATCGGCGAGCGGGTCTCGATCTCCTCGATGATCCAGCGCAGATGGCGCTCGAGATAATTGCCGGGATTGACCGAAAGGGTCGAATCGTCGACCGGCGCGCCGTCCGAAATCATCATCAGGATGCGCCGCTGCTCGGTGCGCGCGAGCAGGCGCCGGTAGGCCCAGTTCAGCGCCTCGCCGTCGATATTCTCCTTCAGCAGCCCCTCGCGCATCATCAGTCCGAGATTCTTGCGCTCGCGCCGCCAGGGCGCGTCGGCCGACTTGTAGATGATGTGGCGCAGGTCGTTCAGCCGGACGGGATTGGCCGGCTTGCCGGCGGCCAGCCAGGCCTCGCGCGACTGCCCGCCCTTCCAGGCGCGCGTCGTGAAACCGAGGATCTCGACCTTCACCCCGCAGCGCTCCAGCGTGCGCGCGAGAATATCTGCGCAGGTGGCCGCAACCGTGATCGGGCGGCCGCGCATCGAGCCGGAATTGTCGAGCAGCAGCGTCACCACCGTATCGCGGAAATTGGTGTCCTTCTCGTGCTTTAACGACAGGGGATGCATCGGATCGACGATGATGCGGGAGAGCCGCGCGGGGTCGAGAATCCCCTCGTCGAGATCGAATTCCCAGGCGCGGTTCTGCTGCGCCATCAGCCGGCGCTGCAGCCGGTTGGCAAGCCGCGCGACCACGCCCTGCAGGTGCGAGAGCTGCTTGTCGAGATAGCCGCGCAGCCGGTCGAGTTCTTCCGGCTCGCACAGATCCTCGGCCGCGATTTCCTCGTCGAACCTGGTGACGAAGGGCGTGTATTCCGGGCCGCGATATTCGTTGTGGCCGGCGCCGCGCGGGCGCCAGGGCTCGCCGGGCGTCTCGGCGTCGCCCATGTCCGAATCGTCGGCCATGTCCGAGGTCTGGGCATCGACCGCTTCGGCGCTCGCGTCCTGCGCATCTTCGGCCTTGCCTTCGGCTTCCTCGGCCTGCATCCGCTGCATGTCGGCGGCGTCGGCCGCCTCCCCGTCCTCGCCGGAATCGTCCTGCCGACGGTCGTCCTCGCCTTCTTCGGAATCCTCGTCCTCGTCGGTCTCCTCGCCACGATCCTCGCCCATGTCGAGCGCGTCCAGCAGATCGTGGACGGCGTCGCCGAAACGCGCCTGGTCCTCCACCAGACGCTCGAGCCGGTCAAGGCCGCGGCCGGCCTTGTCCTCCAGCACCGGCCGCCACAGGTCGACAATCCGTTTCGCCGCCGGCGGCGGCGCCTGCCCGGTCAGCCGCTCGCGCACGAGCATGGCAATGGCATCCTCGAGCGGCGCGTCGGCGCGATCGGTGATCTCGTCGAACTTGCCGCGATGATAACGGTCGTCGAGCATCGCGGTCAGGTTCTTGGCCACGCCCTCCATGCGGCGCGCGCCGATGGCCTCGACGCGCGCCTGCTCGACGGCATCGAACACCGCGCGCGCCTGCTGACCGCCGGGCACCAGCTTGCGATGCACGGCGGGATCGTGACAGGCGAGCTTCAGCGCCATCGAATCGGCATGTCCGCGCACGATCGCGGCCTCCTGCCCCGTGAGCTTGCGCGAAGGCTCCGGAAGCCGCGCCTTGTTGCCCGCGAGGCCGGGCCGCTCGGCGGCGAAAGAGACTTCGAGCTCGGGCTTTCTGGCAATGGCGCGAAGACAGCCGATCACCGCGCGCTTGAACGGCTCGTTCGGCGCTTCCTTGGGCGGCGTCTTGGACTTGTAGTTCGAAGCCATGTTTCAGATGCCTGTCAGCTGCGGCGCCGGCTGGACCGGCGTGACGACGCCACGATTATCGCCGGTCCGCACGGGAGAAACCACGCCCATCGATACATAGACGCTCATCAGGGCATCGACACCGATATCGGCCGGCTTGATCCATGCCGCCGGCACATAGATCAGTCCGCCGCCGACCGGCACGGGTGCGGAGGGCACCAGGATGGCGAAATAGGACGCGCCGGAAATCGATATCGGCTCGGGCGACGGCAGCAAAGCCAGCACGCCCGCGCCCCCCTCCCCGCCAAAGAAGCACCAGACCGGACTCATGCTCTTGAGCCCGTCGCCGTCCTTGCGGTCCATCAGCGCCACGAAGCGCTTGATCAGATCGTAGACGCTGCCCAGAAGCGGCAGGCGCTGCATGACCGAATCGATCAGCCCCTTCAGGTGGCGTTGCAGGCGCGATTCAACGATCACGCCCAGCAGAAAGACGACGCCCGCAAAGATCGCGATCCCGATGAGATAGGCAAACAGCGGCGTGGTGGTGAAGCCGAATCCGAGCGCCGCGAGCAGGCGGCCGACCACGCTCGAGGGACCGACAAACGTGTAGACCCAGCCGCCCAGCCACACGACGAGAACGAGGGTGATGGCGACCGGAAGCAGCACGATCAGTCCGGACAGGAAGGTTCGGAAGATCGACGTCATCGGCACCCGCCGTATCCGGAATTGAGGGTCTGCCTTGCCGCCATCGAGAATGGTGCTCAGGTCAATGCGACATTCACTGCCGATTCAGGCAGGTCCTGCCCGAAGCTGCGCTGATAGAACTCGGCGACGATCGGTCGCTCCAGTTCGTCGCACTTGTTCAGGAAGGTCACGCGGAAGGCGAAGCCCACATCGCCGAAGATGTCGGCATTTTCAGCCCAGGTGATGACCGTGCGCGGGCTCATGACGGTGGAGATATCGCCGTTGATGAAGCCGTTGCGCGTCAGGTCCGCGACACGGACCATCTTGTTGACGATGTCGCGGCCCTCGCCGGTGCGATAGTGCTTCGCCTTGGACAGGACGATGTCGACTTCCTTGTCGTGCGGCAGATAATTCAGCGTGGTCACGATCGACCAGCGGTCCATCTGGCCCTGGTTGATCTGCTGGGTGCCGTGATAGAGGCCGGTGGTGTCGCCAAGCCCCACGGTATTCGCCGTGGCGAACAGGCGGAAGGCGGGATGCGGCCGGATCACCTTGTTCTGGTCGAGCAGCGTCAGGCGCCCGGACTGCTCCAGCACGCGCTGGATCACGAACATCACGTCCGGGCGGCCGGCATCGTATTCGTCGAACACCAGCGCGACGTTGTTCTGCAACGCCCAGGGCAGGATTCCGTCGCGGAATTCGGTCACCTGCAGGCCGTCGCGGATCACGATCGCGTCCTTGCCCACGAGATCGACGCGGCTGATATGGCTGTCGAGATTGACCCGCACGCACGGCCAGTTCAGCCGCGCCGCGACCTGCTCGATATGGGTCGACTTGCCGGTGCCGTGATAGCCGGTGACGATCACGCGCCGGTTCCTGGAGAAGCCGGCGAGGATCGCCAGGGTGGTCGGGCGGTCAAAAATGTAATCGGGATCGACATCCGGCACATGCATGTCCGGCTCGGAATAGGCCGGGACTTCCATATCGGTATCGATGCCAAAGACCTGCCGCGCGGACACCTTCATGTCGGGCAGGTTTGCGGGTGCCTGGACGGCCTCTTGGGACGCGGTTGCCATTGTTTCTCCGTGCTCCGGGCATGCCGGAGCGCCAGTGGTGCTTTCGGGACCGGATATGACGGCCAAGCTAGCAGAAAGAGGGAGCGCGAATAAACCCGCCCTGCCCCTCGTATTTTTCATGATTGCAATGAAATATGGGGGTCAATTGCAGAAAATGCAGGCCCCGCGCGCGGCCGGAGGGCTGGATTTCGGCCGCGAGGCGCCGCCGCCCGCAATTGCCCGTCCCGGGACGCATTGCGCGGCGGGAAGCCCGCATGGCTGCCGCGCCGGCCGGCGCAGTCATGCCGAGCGCTTGACGCCGCCCGATTGCGACCAGCCCAGCCGCTCGGACAGGGTCCGGGCGAATTCCTGCATCGGCACGCGCAGGTCGTTGAGCTTCTGCCGGGTCATGCGGCTCTTGGCGCCGACGGTGCAGATCGAGGCCATGACCTGCCCGTTATAGGCAAAAACCGGCGTCGCGATGCAGCGAATGCCCTCGACGTGCTCCTCGTCGTCGATGGCAAAGCCCGACGTGCGGATGCGGCGCAGCTCCGCTTCCAGATCCGCGCGGTTCATGATCGTGCGCGGCGTGAACCGCTCGAACTTGATCTTGGCAAGAAGGGCCGTCAGTTCGGGCGCAGGCAGAAAGGCCACGATGGCCTTGGCGATCGCCGTGGCGTGAATCGGGCGATGCGCGCCGATATTCTGCACGACCCGCACCGGGCCGTCCGCTTCGCGCTTGGCCACCAGTCGCACGATGCCGTCCCGATAGACCGCAACGCTGGCTCCTTCTCCGGTATGCGCTGCAAGCTCCGCGATGAGTGGCTCGGCGATGACGCCGAGCTGCTCCGGCGTCCAGGTCTGCCCGGTGATCTGGAACAGCTTCGATCCCAGCTCGTAGCCGCGGGTGCTGGGATCCTGCCGCAGGTAGTCGAGCGACACCAAGGTCTGCAGCAGGTGGTGCGCGGTGCTGCGATGCAGGCCGGTGCGGCGTGCGATTTCCGCCAGGCTGATCGACCCGCCGATCGCCGCCACCGCTTCGAGAATATTCATGCCGCGTTCGAGCGACTGATGCGTGACGCGCGCGGGCGCGGCTGATTGTTTCAGGATATGAGATGGCATTGATACCAGTGTTTCAGAATTGCGCGCGGATTGGAATACCATGCCGATATCGTGGTTTCGAAACTGCGCCGACCGACGAGCCTGCTCGCTTTGCACGCCCGGTCTGCTGACACCGCCTTCGCCCAAAGCCTGTTTCATTTGTTGAAATCGGGCGGACATAGCTGTTTCATACGATGTTAGGGTGGCCTGCGTCCGTCCTGCGGACGCTGAATTTCAGAACGTGAGCCGAAGCAATCGGCCCGGTCCAAGGGAGGACACGATGAAAACGACGACACTGTCGATTCTTGCGGGCGCTGCGGCGTTGGCTGCGCTGTCCGCCCTGCCGGCGCAGGCGCAGCAGACCTACACGCTCAAGTTCAACCACGTGCTCGGACCCAAGGAGCCCTATCACGACGGCTTCCTGAAATGGGCCAAGCGCGTCGAGGAGCGCACCAAGGGCGGCCTCAAGATCGAGGTCTTCCATTCCGCGCAGCTTGGCCGCGAGGAAGACATCATCGAGCAGATCCGGCAGGGCGCCAATATCGGGCAGAACACCGATTCGGCCCGCATGGGCAATTATGTGCCGGGAATCGCGGTGATGAACGGACCGTATTTCGTCGAGACTCTGGAAGAGGTGGCAAAGCTCCGCAGGGCGCCGACCGTCATCAAGTGGCAGGAGGAGCTTGCGACCAAGCACGGCCTGAAAGTGCTGTCGTTCAGCTGGGTGCAGGGCTACCGGCATTTCTTCACCAACAAGCCCGTGAGAAAGCCGGAGGACCTCGCCGGCCAGCGCATCCGCACCCCGCCGGCGCCGATCTGGCAGGAATCGATCCGCGCGCTCGGGGCGACACCCGTCGCGATGGCCTTCGGCGAGATGTATCCGGGCCTGCAGCAGAAGGCGATCGACGGCGTGGAGCTCGTCTACAACAACATTCCCGGCGGGCGCTTCTACGAGGTACTGAAATACGCCAACGAGACGAGGCACATCATGCTGATCAATTTCGAGGTCGTCAGCGCCAAGTGGTTCGACAGCCTGCCTAAGGAATATCAGCAGATTCTCGTCGAGGAATGCGACAAGGCGGGCGAGGAAACCTCGAAGGAAATCTTCCGTCTGGAGGGCGAGGTGGAGCAGCAGCTCAAGGGCCGCGGCATGACCATCGTCGAGGACGTCGACCTCGCGGCCTTCCGGAAGGCCGGCGACAAGGCCTACGAGGTGCTGAAAATCCAGGACGCCAAGAACACGGTGCACAAGGAAATCGGCAAGAACTGATCCGCCGTCATGAAAAGACTGTATGAGCGCATCTGCGCGGCGGAAGCGATCGTCGCCGCCGCGCTGCTCGTGCTGATGGTGGCGCTGATCTTCCTCGGCGGCGTGATGCGCATGCTCGGCCATCCGATCAACTGGTCGGGCGACGCCGCCACCTGCTTCTTCGCCTGGGCCTGCTTCCTGTGCGCGGACATCGCCTGGCGCAACAATTCGCTGATGTCCGTGGAGGTGCTGACAAGCAGGCTCTCGCTGCAGGCGCAGACGGCCTTGCGCATGCTGAACTATGCGCTGATTGCGATCTTCCTGATCTACCTCATCACATACGGCTTCTATCTCTCATGGATCAGCCGCATCCGCAGCTTTCAGGGAATCCCCTCGATCAGCTATTCCTGGGTGACGCTGAGCCTGCCGGTCGGGGCGACGCTGCTCCTCATCACGACGGCGCTGAAGGTTCGCGCCGAGCTGCGCGGCGAGCACGAGGAAAGCCACGCCGTTGATGTGCTGTAGCCGATGCTGATCGTCCTCATCGCCTTCACGATCCTGCTCCTGATCGGCATGCCGATCGCCTTCGCCATCGGCATTTCCGGCGCCCTGTTCTTTGTGCAGCACCCGGAATTGCCGGCGACCATCCCGATTCAGCTCACCGTCACCGAGACGCAGAATTTCGCGCTGCTCGCGATCCCGCTTTTCATTCTCGCCGGAAACTTCCTCAACAATTCCGGCATCACGCACAACCTGCTCAAGCTTGCGACCGTCCTTACCGGCCGGATGCAGGGCGGGCTGGCGCAAACCTCGATCGCGCTCTCGACGCTGATGAGCGGCGTCACCGGCTCGTCGATCGCGGATGCGGCAATGAATGCCCGCATCCTCGGCCTGCAGATGCTCAAGCGCGGATTCTCGCGCGGCTATGCAGCGGGCGTACTGTCCTACGGTTCGCTGATGGCGCCGATCATTCCTCCAGGCATCGGCTTCATCCTGTACGGCACCGTCGGCCAGGTCTCCATCGGCCGCCTGTTCGCGGCGGGCATCATTCCCGGCCTGATGCTGTGGGCCTCGCTCGCGATCGCGATCTCCGTCACTGCACGGCGCCGCGGCTATGCTCCGGAACGCGAGAAGGCGCCGACCGTCAAGGAAATCGCGCTCGCCTCGTGGGGCGGGATCTGGGCGATCCTGTTTCCGATCATCCTGCTCGCGGGCCTTCGCTTCGGCGTCTTCACGCCGTCCGAAATCGGCGCCTTTGCAGTGATCTATGCGGTCGCGATCGGCTTCTTCGCCTACCGCATGCTGACGCTTGCGGGCGTGCGCGAGGCGCTGGAAGGAAGCCTCGTGGACGTTGGCGCAGTCATGTTCCTGCTCGCGCTGTCGGCCATCTTCGGCTACGGCATCGTGTTCGAGCGCATCCCCGAAGTCATTTCGACCTGGATGCTGGGCCTGACGGACAATGCCAACGCCGTCATGGTTCTCATCGTCGCCTTCATCCTGCTGGCCGGAACCTTCATGGAAGGCTCCGTCCTCATCATCATGCTGACGCCGATCTTCCTGCCGCTGGTGCGCGCCTATGAGGTCGATCCCGTCCATTTCGGACTGGTGTTCATCATCGCGGCGACGATCGGAAATTACACGCCGCCGGTGGGCGCCGCGATGTTCGTCGTCTGCCAGATTCTGCGCTGCCCGATCGGGGAATATACGCGCGAGTCGATGCCGTTCCTGATCGCGGTCAGCGTCGTGACGATTCTCCTGATCTTCGTACCGGAGATCGTGTTGTTCGTGCCCGACATGATTTTCGGGAAGGACTGAAGCAGCGGGGCTCCGCGCGGCCCCGGACACGCGGATGCCAGGATCAGCGATGCCGGGCGCTTGCGCGGGGACCGACGGATGGAGAAGCCGTCTCGCCTCAGCAGATGCCGACCGATTTCAGGTAATTGTAGGACTGGATGATCTCGATCAGCCGGTCCTCGGTCGAACGGTCTCCGCCGTTCGAATCGGGGTGATGGCGCTTCACGAGCTCGTGGAAGCGCGCCTTGATCTCGACCTGGGTCGCCGACACTTCCAGCCCGAGCGTCTCGAAGGCGCGCCGCTCGGCGTTGCGGATGGTCCGCGCCTCGGCCTTCGGCTGCGCGGCGCCTTGCGTGCCGTGGCCGCCGAATTCACGAAACAGCGTGAAGGGATCGATCGAGCTTTCCGCGTAGAAGCGGCCCGGATCGGCGTTCCTGCCCGTTCCCATCCTCCAGGTCGGGCGATGTCCGGTGAGCGCGTCCTTCTGATATTTCAGGACCGCGTCGTCTCTCATGCCGGCGAAGTAATTGTACGACTGGTTGTATTCGCGCACATGCGCCAGACAATAGCGCCAATGCTCGCCTTCGCGGCCCCGGCCCTTGGGCGCGCGATGGCCGCCGGGCTCCTGGCAACCGGGCCAGTCGCATGTCGGCGCGGACGGCCGCATGCGCCGTTCCTGGGCCGGCTTGACCCGGATGCGATCGAAGAGGGGGGAGTCGAATTTCATGATTGATTATGAGGGCTTTGCGCTGCGACCTTCAAGACTTGACAAATGCGATGACACGACTGCCGAGCCGACACTATTGACCATTGTGTGCGTTTTTGGCTAAGCGCGCGCACAATGCGGATGAAAGATGTCATCACGGAGAAGTTGACGAGAGCTTTCGCGCCGGAAAGCCTCGAAGTGGCGGACGAGTCACACCTCCATGCCGGCCATGCCGGGCACCGTCCTGGAGGGGAAACTCATTTCCGCCTCCATATCGTGTCGGAGGCGTTCCGAGGCAAGACGCGGCTCGAACGTCACCGCACGATCAACGCGGCGCTGGCGGAGGAACTCGCGGGCGGCATTCACGCGCTCGCCATCCACGCCTCGGCGCCGGGCGAGGGCGGCCGAAGCGCCGGACCCTAGCGCTTACGCCGCGCCGGACGATCGCCGCAGCAGCGGCGTGATTCGCAGCGCGGTGATCCGGTTTCTGTTCTTGCGCACCACCAGAAAGCGGAATCCGTGGAAGGTAAAGCTCTGTCCGACTTCCGGGATGGAGCGGGCCTCGTGGATCACCAATCCCGCAATCGTCGTGACATCTTCGTCCGGCAGCGACCAGTTCATCGCCCTGTTCAGGTCGCGAATCGCCACCGACCCGTCGACGTGAACGGAACCGTCGATCTGCGGGCGCACGCCCGGCACGTCGACATCGCGCTCGTCGCTGATATCACCGACGATCTCCTCCATGATATCGTTGAGCGTCACGAGCCCCATGACCTCGCCATACTCGTCGACTACCAGCGCGAAATGCGTCTTTCGCCGCCGGAACGCCTTGAGCTGGTCGGCGAGCGGTGTCGTGTCCGGCACGAACCACGGCTCCGTCATCACGGCGGCGATATCGACCTTGGATGCGTCGCCCTCCACGGCCTGCAGGGCGCGCAGGATATCCTTGGCGCGCAACATGCCGACAATGTTTTCCGGCTTCTCACGCCAGACCGGCAGCCGCGTGAAGGTTGAGGCGAGCACCGCCTTCACGACCGTCTCCGGCGGGTCGTCTGCATTCACCGTCACCATCTTGGTGCGATGGATCATCACGTCTGACACTTCCAGTTCGCGCAGATCGAGGAGGTCCCCGAGCCTGTCGCGATCGTGCCTCTCGGCATGTCGGTCGATCGGCGCGCCCTCCGCTTCCAGCCCGCCCCGGTGGGCGTGAACAGCCCTTGCTCTGCCGCCGGCCAGTTGCAGCAGACGCCGCGTCAGCGCTTCGATCCCGGCCAGCACGGGCCCGACGATCCGAACGAGAAGCGCAGCGGGTCTTGCAGCCATGAGCGCGGTGCGATCCGGCGCATTGAGCGCCGCCACCTTCGGCAGCGCGCCGACGAAAACGGTCACCGCCAGCGTCATGATCGCGATCGCGACAAGGATTCCGACCGGCCCGAGCCGCGCCGCGAGCAGCCCGGCCGCAAGCGACGATGCGACGACAATCGCCACATTGCTGCCGAACAGCAGCACCCCCAGCGTGCGCTCGCGCTGCGCCAGAAGATCATTGACGATCCCGGCGCGGGGATTGCCCTGACCTTGCAGTCGGCGCATGGCGGCGCGCGACGCGGCCGTCAGGCCCGTTTCGCTGCTCGAGAGGAAAGCGGACAGGAGCAGGCAGAGGACAACGAGCGCAAGCGACAGCCACTCATCCCAGGTCATCGCCCAGACAGCTTCTCGCTCAGGAAGGACTGCACTTCGGCGGGCGCGACGTCGGGCGCGATGAAGGCCTGGCCGATGCCGCGGACCAGAATGAAGGTCAGTGCGCCATGCCTGACCTTCTTGTCCTGCGCGATCAGCGCCATCAGGCGGTCCGTGCCGGGAATCTCGCCCGGAATATCCCGGATGCGGGTCGGAAGTCCCACCGCCTCCAGATGGGCGACTGCGCGTTCGACATCGGCGGGCGGCAGCAATTGCTTGCGGGCCGAAAATTCGAACGCCAGAGCAATTCCGATCGCCACCGCCTCGCCGTGCAGGAGGCGATCCGAGAAGCCCGCGGCGGCCTCGAGCGCATGCCCGAAGGTATGCCCGAGATTGAGCAGCGCGCGGTCGCCGGTCTCGCGTTCGTCGCGCGCCACGATCGACGCCTTCATGCGGCAGCTCACGGCGATGGCATGCTCGCGCGCCCCGGTGCCGGAAAACACGTCCGTCCAGTTCGATTCGAGCCAGGCGAAGTAGGCGGCGTCCCCGAGCAGCGCATGCTTTGCGACCTCGGCATAGCCTGCGCGGAACTGGCGCGCGGGCAGTGTATCGAGAGCGGCGGTGTCGGCCAGCACCAGCAGGGGCTGATAGAAGGCGCCGACCAGGTTCTTGCCGTGCCGCGAATTGATTCCGGTTTTTCCGCCGACCGACGAATCCACCTGCGCCAGCAGCGTGGTCGGCACCTGGATGAAATCCAGGCCGCGCCGGACCGCCGCGGCGGCGAAGCCGGCGAGATCGCCGATCACCCCGCCGCCGAGCGCCACGATCAGGTCTCCGCGCTCGATTCTCGCGGCCAGCAGATCGTCGCAGATCTTTTCGAACTGGCCGAAGCTCTTGCTCGATTCGCCCGGCGGCACGACAATGCCGGAGGCGGTGAGCCCGGCCGCCGCAAGCGACGCCTGCGCCGCCTGCAGATGATGCCCGGCAACATTCTCATCGGTCACGATGGCGATCTTCGCCTTCGGCCGAAGCGCGGCAGCCCTGGCACCCAGCTGGGCCAGCAGCCCGCGGCCTATGACGATCTCGTAGGAGCGCGAACCCAGCGCGACCGGGACGACGATCGGTTCGCCGGAGCGGAGCGGAGCCGTCATGTGACATTGCCTCGCGATGCTTCGCAGGTTTCGGCCAGGCCCAGGATGGGGGCGAGGCCCGCCACGATTTCATCCACGATGATCTCGTGCAGCACATCGCGCGATTCGATCGTGAGGTCGGCTTCCGCATAGACCGGATAGCGCAGGTCGATGAGATGCTGGAGCGTGGCGCCGGGATCGGCCGTGCGCAGGAGCGGACGGTCGCTGCGGCGCCTGATGCGCCGCATCAGCACATCGAAATCGGCCTTCAGCCATATCGAAACGCCTTTCCGCGCAATCAGCGCGCGCGTATGGGCATTCATGTAGGCGCCGCCGCCGGTGGCGAGCACCTGCGGACCGCCTTCGAGCAGACGTGCGATCACCTTTGCCTCGCCGGCGCGGAATTCCGCTTCGCCGCGCGTCTCGAAGATGTCCGGGATGCTCATGCCCGCGGCAGCCTCGATCTGCGTATCGGCGTCGACAAATGGAAGGTCGAGCCGCTGACCGAGCTTGCGGCCGACGGATGACTTGCCGGCGCCCATCATGCCGACCAGCACGAGCGAACGGCTGCCAAGCGCCGCAACGATTGCGGCGTCAAGGGCGGCAGTCGATTTGCTGTGTAAAGCAGTGTCCGGCATGGTAAGCTTTCATAGATTCCCGCAGCTTCTACCGCAAAAGCGGCGTCACGACCATGCCGAGCCTTTTTCGATTCCTCGCCGTCGTAGCGATTCTGGCCGGCCTCACGTATGCCGGCATGGCCGCGCTTGCCTACCTGGTTGAGCCAAGGACCCGCGAGATCACGGTGAGCGTGCCGCCGGAGCGATTCCACAAGCAGCAGCGCTGACGGCCCCGGCGAACCCATGCCGCGCAAGGCCAAACCCTCCGCCAACTCGGTCGAGCTTTTTCTCGACATGCTCGCGGCCGAGCGCGGTGCGGCACGCAACACGATCGAGGCCTATCGGCGCGACCTTGCCGATTTTTCGGATTTCCTGGGAGACGCCGGCACCGCCATCCAGCGCGCCACGAGCGACGACATCCGCGCATATATGGCCGGACTCTCGGCGCGCGGCTTCCAGGCGTCGTCCGTCGCGCGTCGCCTCTCCTCCATCCGGCAACTCTACCGCTTCCTCTATGCCGAGGGCATCCGCAAGGACGATCCAGCCGCAGTGCTTGAAGGGCCCAGGCGCGCAGTGGCGCTGCCGAGGATTTTGTCGGTGGCCGATGTCGACAGGCTGCTGGAAGCGTCGCAGGCCGGCATGCAGGACGGGACGGGCTCGCCGGCGGAGCGCCTGCGCGCGGCGCGCCTGCATTGCCTCCTCGAAGTGCTGTATGCGACGGGCCTGCGCGTCTCGGAGCTTGTCGCCTTGCCGGTCTCGGCGGCGCGGCGCGATCAGCGCATGCTGGTTGTGCGCGGCAAGGGAGGCAAGGAACGTCTTGTGCCGCTGAACCAGCGCGCCAGGACCGCGATGGCCGATTACCTCTCGCAGCTCGAGGCTGCAAAGGCCAAGAACAGTCCCCAGCCGAAAGGCCATTGGCTGTTTCCCTCCTTCGGCGAGAGCGGACATCTGACCCGCCAGCAATTCGCCCGCGACCTGAAAAGCCTCGCAGCGCGCGCCGGGCTTCCGGCGGCAAAGGTCAGCCCGCATGTGCTGCGCCATGCCTTTGCCAGCCATCTCCTGCAGAATGGCGCAGACCTGCGTGTGGTGCAGACGCTGCTCGGCCACGCCGATATCTCGACGACGCAAATCTACACCCACGTCCTCGACGAGAGGCTCAAGAGCCTCGTGCGCGACCTGCACCCGCTGGCCGAGGATTAACGCGGCCCTAACGGCGCCGTCGCTTGACTTGAATACCGGCAAAAGGCCAGTTTGCGGCCCGCCGCGGACCCGGGTCCGCAAAGTCCGGGTTCCTTGCCGTGCAGATGCGCAGCTATCTCGATTTCGAAAAGCCGGTGGCCGAGCTCGAGGCCAAGGTCGAGGAATTGCGCGCCATGCAGCAGAGCGGGGGCGCGGTCGAAGTGGCCGAGGAAATCGCCAGGCTCGAGGCCAAGGCGTCGCAGGCGTTGAAGGACCTCTATGCCGCGATGACCCCCTGGCAGAAGACGCAGGTCGCGCGACACCCGCAGCGTCCGCATTGCCTCGATTACGTGTCCGCCCTGATCGCCGAATTCGTGCCGCTTTCGGGCGACCGCAAGTTTGCCAACGATGAGGCGATCGTCGGCGGCTTCGGGCGCTTCCGCGGCGAAAGCATCTGCGTCATCGGACACGAGAAGGGCTCGACCACCGAAACGCGCCTCAAGCACAATTTCGGCATGGCCCGCCCTGAAGGCTAC
>JACAEG010000173.1 GCA_013388965.1 Pseudorhodoplanes sp.
AGGCGTTTTGAAGAAACGCCGTTCTTCGAACGGTTATGCCCGGCCATGACAGCGGAAAATTCGGCGCGCGGTTCGCTAGAGCCTTAGGCGATCACGCCCATGATGTCGGACTCCTTCATGATCAGGAGCTCCTCGCCATCGAGCTTGACCTCGGTGCCCGACCATTTGCCGAACAGGACCCGGTCGCCGACCTTCACGTCGATCGGAATGAGCTTGCCCGATTCGTCGCGGCCGCCCGGGCCCACGGCGATGACTTCGCCTTCCTGAGGCTTTTCCTTGGCAGTATCCGGGATGATGATGCCGCCCTTGGTCTTCTCCTCGGCTGTGATGCGGCGCACAACAACGCGGTCATGCAAAGGGCGAAATTTGGTCTTGGCCATGAGGGCTCCTCGCTGGCCGCGCGGGATTGCGGCCTCTATCGGAATGATGTGGAGTGCGCGGTGCTTAGCACTTAAAGTCCCGGAGTGCTAATGGGCGCGGAAATACGAGAATGAAGTCATGCTGTCAAGACGCGCGGAACTCTGCATGGGTGATTGAGAGACGCGCGTGCCGGAGGATTCATGGCCGTGCTTTTTGCACATCGACCTCTTATCCTAGTTCGTCTTGCCACGGCTGTTTCAGGGCCGCAGAGTAGCGTGATCATGGGGGTGGCCCGAATGTTCCGCGTCCGATCGCTGTTGCTGATTGCCTTGGGCGGCGCCGCCGTCCTTGCCGGCTGCGCCAGCCAGGGGCCCGTGGGACCGGCACCCGCGCCGGCATTGGCGCCGGAGATTCCTCCGAAGATCAGGGCGGAGGAGATCACCGGCCGTTGGGGACTTGCGGCCTATCACAAGCCGGAGGACCGGGCGCGCACCGAGGCTGCCGCCCGCAATCAGTGCAAGCAGCCCTATGTCATCGCGATGGGCCCGACCGGCGGCGTAATGATGCATCTGGCCGATTCCGCCAAGGTCGAGGAATTGCGCTTGAAGGGTGCGCCGGGCGACAAGACCTTCATCGGTCCGCCGGGCGAGACCCCCGGGATGCAGGACCGCGAGATCATTTCCTTCGATGGGCGGGTGATGATCACTCGCTTCGTCGATCCGGAGGTCAATGGGCGCTACGGCACATCGGTCTATGTGCGGTGCGCGCCGAGGGCCTGATCGGACGGTTCCTGTCATCGGCGGCGGCGCCGATGCCGCCAGCGGGCGAGCGACCATCGGCCGACGTGACAGAGTGACGTTTTCCGCCGATGCCCTCCATTCGTGAATTGATCCTGGGACCGTGGCGCGCCGTGCTTGTGCTCGGCGTAACGCAGATCATCGCGTGGGCTGCGCTGTTCTATCCGCCGGTGCTGACGATGCCGTTGATTGCGGCCGACCGCGGCTGGTCGCTCGCCTTTGCGATGAGCGGCTTTTCCTTTGGCCTTCTGGTCTCAGGTTCGGCAGCTCCCACAGTCGGGGGGTGGATCGACCGTTTTGGCGGTCATGTCGTGATGGCAGTCGGGTCGCTCGTCGGCGCGCTCGGCCTCGCGATGCTCGCCAATGTCGAGAGCAGGGCCGGCTATTTCGTCGTCTGGCTGGTGCTGGGCCTGGCCATCTCCGCCAATCTCTACGACCCGGCCTTTGCGAGCCTCGGACGGATTTTCGGCTTTGGCGCCCGCCGGCCGATCACCATGCTGACGCTTGCCGGCGGCTTCGCGTCCACGGTCAGCTGGCCGGCAACGCAATTTCTCCTGCATGTCACGGACTGGCGGACGACCTATCTGATTTTCGCGGGCATACTCGCCTGCGTGTGCGCGCCGCTGCATGCCTTCGCGCTTCCGCGCATGCGGGCCGATGTGCAGAAGCAGATCGAGACGGCGACGAGCCCCCCTCCAAGAATCCTTGTTGCGAAAGGCAGTGCCTTCCTGCTGGTGGCGCTGGGATTTGCCACATATGCCTTCGTTCCCTCGGGCCTCGCGGCGCATCTCCTGGCCATGTTCGAACGCGCGGGCATCGGACCGGCGACGGCGGTAGCGATCGGCGCCATGTTCGGTCCCTCGCAGGTGGCGGCGCGAGTCTGCGAGCTGGCTTTTGCGCGCAATCTTCATCCGCTCATGATCGCGCGGGGCGCCCTCGGATTGCTGCTGTGCGCCTTCGCCATGCTGGCTGTGTTCGGATTTTCGGTCGCGACCGCGGCGGCCTTCGCGATCATGTTCGGCGCGGCCAACGGATTGATCACGATCGCCCGCGGCGCCGTGCCGCTCGCGCTGTTCGGACCGCTGGGCTATGGGCGGCTGCTGGGACGGATCGCCAAGCCGTTCCAGATCATGCAGGCCATCGCGCCGCTGGTGCTGGCCTTCATGGTCGAGCGCTTCTCGGACCCGGCCGCGCTCGGGCTGACCGCGCTGTGCACATGCATCGCCTTCGCCTGCATGCTGGCGATCAGGCCGCCCCGGCCGTGATCCGGCAATCAGTGAAACAGGGCGTCGATGTCGTTCTGCGAGGAATGGCCTTCGTCGCCGTCGAGCTTGGGTCCGTTGAGCAGCGAATCGCCCTGGGGCGCGGTCGAGAGGCGCGCGACGTGATTGGTGAACCGCTCGATGGCGCTCCAGATTTCGACCATCTGCGACATGTGGTCTTCCACCAGCTTCAGGGTCGAGATCACCTTGTTGATCCGCTGTCCGGTAAGGTCGTGGAAGTTGCACGCCTCGAACATCTGGGTGACCTGATCCTGGATGTCCTGGGCGAGATTCTTCTCGTGCTCGTTCTTGAGCGACGCACTCAGCGTGCTCGAAAGCTGCTCGATATCCTCTGCCGCCTTCAGGATCCTGTCGGTCGCCTCCGATGTGCCCGAGTAGACCGCCTGCAGTTCCTGCACCACGCGGTCCATCTGGCCGTCGTCGATACCCTGTTCGCGGATCGTCGTGAGGTCGCCCTTGGTCTGCTTGATGGCCTCGTCGATAACGCTGAGTTCGGCCTGCAGCTTGCGCGCCTCGGCGATCTGCTGCTCATAGACGTCGACGGCCGACGATCCGCCACCATTGCTCTTGCCGATCGAGGCGATCATCGCGCGCAGCGCGCGGATTTCACTCATGATCTCGCCGAATCGCTCGTCGGAATCGGGCATGGCCGGAAACATGTCCGACCCCCCGCGCATCGATTCCTCGATACGAAATCGCTTTCGCTTCGCAGCCATTCCGCCACCCTTTCCAAATATCGCCGCGAAGCTAGTAGGACGCCGCTTAACGGCAGGTTCATGGACGGCTGCAGGGATCGATTAACCATAACGTTTCGTGTTTCACGAAAAATAAACGCTAATCGAACGTAAAGGCGAGAATTCTGCACAACCGCTCCAATTGACTCTTCGGCTTTTACTAAACAACGAAATTTTTCCGCGAAGGTCGCGTGCAGGCGGGAAGCGGTTTCCCGTTTGACGAAACACAGTATGAGAGTACGTCGATGCAACGTGTCGCTTGCATAGCGCTTGCCATCAGCGCGTTTGGCGTGGTCGCGGCGAATGCCCAGCCCATGCCGATTTCTCCCCAGCATTACGGCGCGCCCGCTCCCGTGACGTTGGCTTCGGCGCAGCAGCCCTATGCCTATCAGCAGCAGCCGCCGAATCTCGGCGGGGGCTTTCTGGAATTCCTGTTCGGCGGCCTGCAGCCGAGAGGCGGGGTCTCGATGCAGCAGCCGTCAGGGCCCGCGCAGATGTATGTCCACCGCGACCCGGCGGCGATCCAGTACCAGACCGGCGCCGAGCCTTCGCAGCAGGCGATGGACCCGCGCTTCGCCAGGCAGGTCGTTCCCTATAACGGCCGCGAGGCGCCGGGCACGATCGTCATCGATACGCCGCAGCGCTATCTCTATCTCGTTCAGCCCGGCGGGCAGGCAATCCGCTACGGCATCGGCGTGGGCCGGCCCGGCTTCACCTGGGCGGGCGTGAAGCATATCAGCCGCAAGGCGGAATGGCCCGATTGGCGTCCGCCGGCGGAGATGCTGAAGCGGCGTCCCGATCTGCCGCATTTCATGGCCGGAGGCCCCGACAACCCGCTCGGCGCGCGCGCCATGTATCTCGGGTCTTCGCTCTATCGCATTCACGGCTCGAACGAGCCCTGGACGATCGGCACGGCGGTCTCGTCCGGCTGCATCCGCATGCGCAACGAGGACGTCACCGACCTCTATGAGCGCGTGAAGGTCGGCACCAAGGTGATCGTGATCTAGGCTCTGCCGCGATTCGACGGGAAAAGGCCGCCGGTTGCCGGCGGCCTTTTTGCTTGAGCGTTGCGATCAGCCGAAATCGCTGTCGCCGCCGTCGAAATCGGAATCGAAGTCGTCCGAATCGTAGCTGTCGTCGCCGGCATCGTCGTGCGAGCCGGGATCGTTCAGCGCGGTCTGCTGGCGGCTGCCGACGTCGTTCGCACCGGCCTCGCGCGCGAGATCGCTGCTGGAAGCGCTGTCCCCCCAGGGCGACCCGCGCTCGGCATTGGCGCCCGACTGGTCCATCGCGGCAGCCTGTTGGCCACCTCCGAACATGCCGCGGAAGCTGTTGAGCAGGAGGGACCCGCCGATGACGCCCGCAGCCGCCGCGGCGGCCGTGCCGAGGAACGAGCCGCCCTGCGGCTGTGGCTGACCCATCGGCGCGGGTTGGGCGCCGCCCTGCCATGCCGGGGCCGGCCGGTTCCGCCCGATCGCGGGAACGGAGCCGCGCCCCTCGTTGCGCCCGCCGAGAAAAGTATCGCGCATGGAATCGAGAAAGCCGCCCTGGCTTTCGCCCGCGTCGGCCCCCGCTTCAAGCTCGCGGATGCGGGCATCGGCCGCACGCAGGGCTTCGTCCTGCACCAGCACGGTCTGCACGAGCGCATAGAGCGCATTGGGCGCGCGCCGCATGCCATCGGCGATGGCGGCTTCAGCCTGCGGGTCTCGCGGGCGGTTCTCAAGCGTCGCCAGGCGATCGAAAAGATCGGCGACGAGCTGGCGTTCCTGCGGCGTCATGGCGAATCTCCTGTGGTCCGCGACAACGAGGCTCATGTGGCGAAATGTATGTAGGAGCGGCAGTGGCCGGGAAAATGGCTTGCGCAGGAAATATTCGTTGCGTCAGGTTGCCACGGGTTACTCGAGCGTCACGCCATGCGCCTTCAGGATGTCCGGGAACGCATCCGACCTGAAGAAGGCATGCTCTTTCTCGCGCAGATCGGTGAGCGGGTCGAGCCGCAGCAACTCGCCGTCCACGTAGCCCGGGTGACACATGACCAGTCCGCCGGCCGGCAGGTTGCGCAGGAAGGTCGGAAACAGCTTCTGGAAATCGGCGCGCGGGCCGAACGTGTAGGCGCCGGCGAAGGCCGGGTTGGTGCGCAATCCTGCCTTGGCGGCGCGTCTGCGCATGTCGCGGCTCAGCATGTCGAGCACAAGACCCTTGCGATTCACAAGACCGCGCAATTTGAAGCCTGCGCGTCCGCATTGCCGGATCCAGGCGCCCGGGGCCTCCTGCTTGACCAGCATCAGCACTGCATCGCGGATTTGCGGAAGCAGATGCACATGCTGGTGTCCGTCGACGAAATCGGGCGCGCGGCCGAAGGCCTTGGTGAAGGCCTTGATCTGGGCGGCGACCTCCACCGCGACCTTCTCGACCTTGAATTTCCGAAGGAAAGCCGCGCGGAAGGTTTCCTTGAGCGGCAGGAAAGCGCCGTTCTGCAGCGGCGAGAAATTCTGCACCAGCGGCACGAACGGTGCGGTGAGCGTCAGGTGAAGCCCGATCTCCATGCGGCGCGCGCCGGAATTCAGGATCTTGAGCGACATGGCTTCCGAACGCGACAGGGCCGGC
>JACAEG010000093.1 GCA_013388965.1 Pseudorhodoplanes sp.
CAGCGCGCCGAGCGCGCGCAATCGCGCGTATCGCGCCCCGCCTGCGGCCTATCGTTTGGCCGGCTCCCGGGTCATCCCCTTCGCCGCCAATTCGTCGAGATAGTCCTGCCAATAGATTTCGCGGTTGCGGCCGAGTTCGAGGAGATAGGCCCAGCTGTAGATTCCGGTCGAGTGCATGTCGTCGAAGACGAGCCGCACGGCATAGTTCCCGACCGGCAGCACATCCAGGATCGTGACGTTGCGCTTGCCGGGGACGGTCTTGCGCTCGTCCGGCGAATGGCCCTGCACTTCGGCGCTCGGGCTTTTGACCCGCAAATATTCCGCCGGAAGCTCGAACCGGTCGCCACTGTCGAAGACGACCGCCAGCGAGGCCCGGTCCTTGCCGAGGCGCAGTTCGGTCGGCCAGGGGTCGCTCTGCGGCTTGGTCTGTGGCTCGGTCTGATCCGGGGGCATCTGTCCTGTCTGCATGGGGGCTGCGTCGCCGGGGCGGTTTCGCTGGCCGCGCGCAGGCTCTATATAGGAAACATGACCGACGCAATTGAAACACCGGGGCTGGACCGGGGAGCGCCTGCCCGTCCTCCCCTGATCGACCCGTTCGCGCGGGCGATCACCTATCTGCGTGTGTCGGTCACGGACCGCTGCGATTTCCGCTGCGTCTATTGCATGTCGGAAAACATGGCCTTCCTGCCCAAGGCCGACCTCCTGAGCCTCGAGGAACTCGACCGGGTCTGCAGCGCCTTCGTGGCGCGCGGCGTCCGCAAGCTGCGGCTGACCGGAGGCGAGCCGCTTGTGCGGCGCGGAATCATGGCGCTGTTTTCTTCGCTGTCGCGGCATCTCGACAGCGGCGCCCTCGACGAATTGACCCTGACCACCAACGGCTCGCAGCTCGCCCGCTACGCCGCGGAACTGAAGGCCTGCGGCGTCAAGCGGGTGAACGTCTCGATCGACACGCTCGATGCCGACAAGTTCCGCGCCATCACGCGCTGGGGCGATCTCGGCAAGGTCTTGTCCGGCGTCGATGCGGCGCAGGCGGCCGGACTGGCGATCAAGATCAACGCGGTCGCGCTCAAGGGCGTCAACGACGACGAAATTCCCACGCTGATGGAATGGGCGCATGGCCGCGGCATGGATCTCACGCTGATCGAGGTGATGCCGCTCGGCGATGTCGGCGAGGGCCGGCTCGATCAATATCTGCCCTTGTCGCTCGTGCGCGCGCGGCTGTCGGAGCGATACACGCTGCACGACATCGACGACCGCACCGGCGGTCCGGCGCGCTATGTGCGGGTCGCGGAAACCGGCGGGCGGCTCGGCTTCATCACTCCGCTGACGCACAATTTCTGCGAATCCTGCAATCGCGTGCGACTGACCTGCACCGGCACTCTGTATATGTGCCTCGGCCAGGAGGATGCCGCCGATCTGCGCACGCCGCTGCGCGCCTCGGAAGCCGACGACCTTCTCCACACGGCGATCGACGAGGCCGTCCGGCGCAAGCCCAGGGGCCATGACTTCGTGATCGATCGCCGCCACAACCGCCCCGCCTTGCCTCGCCACATGAGCGTGACCGGCGGCTGAATCCGCATTTGACGCTGCTCCTTTCGTTCGCTTTCAGGGAATTCACGTGCCGATACCGAATGACAACGGCCGCGGCATTGCCGCGATTGTCCTCGGCATGGGCTCGTTCAGTTTCAGCGATGCGCTGACCAAATGGGCGGCGGACTTCCTGCCCGTCGGCGAGGTGATCTTCACCCGCGCGCTCGCGGGGATTGCCTTTTTCGCGATCGCCATCGTCCTCGCCGGACAGGTCCGCAGCGTCCCGCGCGCATTCTCGCCGATGTCCCTGTTGCGCGGGGCATTCGATGCGATCGCGGTCGTGCTGTTCATTGCCGCGCTCGTCCACATGAATCTCGCGGACCTTTCCTCCGTCGTGCTGGTGCAGCCGCTTCTCATCACCGCGCTGGCGGTCATTCTGTTCGGCGAGCAGGTGGGCTGGCGCCGGTGGCTCGCGATCGCGGTCGGCCTTGTGGGCACGCTCTTCATCGTCAAGCCGACGCCGGCGGCCTTCGACGCCTGGGCCCTGCTCGGGCTCGGCGCGGCGCTCGGCGGCGCCGCGCGAGACCTGGTCACGCGCCGCATCAGTTCCGCCGTGCCGAGCCTGTGCGTCTGCCTTGTCAGTTCGATCGCGGTCGCGGTTGCGTCCCTGCTGATCGCCTATGGCGAGAGCTGGGTCGTCCCCAGCCGTCTGGCCCTGATATTGTGCGCCGCCGCAGGCCTATTCTTCGGAATCGGCACGTTTCTGATCGTGCTGGCCTTCCGCAGCGCCGATCTCGGCGCCGTGGTGCCGTTCCGCTATGCGCTCCTCGTCTGGGCGGGCCTCTGGGGGTATCTGTTCTTCGGGGAGCTGCCGGACCGCTGGACCCTCGTCGGGGCGGCCCTGATTGTGGCGAGCGGCCTCTACACGCTGCACCGCGAGGCGATGCGCCGGCGCTATATCTCCGCGCAGGCCCAGACCGCGCTCTGACCGCAACGCGGCCCATTTATCCGATGCCTTGAAAACATTGCGCGCGGCGGACGCGCATAAATTCCGAAAAAAGTTTCGATTGACGCCCCCCACGATGTTCGGAATAGGTTGCGAGCCGGACCCGTCCAAAAGAACGGGGCGGCGGGGAAGTGCGCGCCGGCAACGCGCGTAACCTGGGGGATTCGATGAATCAGCTCCTTGCGCTGAGCCGCGTGATCGATGCGGTCAATCTTCGCATCGGCAAGTGGGTATCCTGGCTCGTCTTCGTGGTGGTGCTGATCTCCGCCGCCAACGCGACCGTGCGCAAGGTGTTCGACACCTCGTCCAATGCCTGGCTCGAGCTTCAGTGGATCCTGTTCAGCATCATCTTCCTCATGTGCTCGCCCTGGACGCTGATGTCGAACGAGCACATCCGCATCGATATCGTGAACAGCATGTGGTCGAAGACCACTCGCAACGTCATCGACGTCATCGGCCACATATTCTTTCTGCTGCCGCTGACGATCATCATGATCGTCACGTCCTATCCGTTCTTCATGCGTTCGCTCACGATCAACGAGCAGTCGATGAACGCCGGGGGCCTGCCGCAATGGCCCGCCAAGGGACTCGTGCTGCTCGGGTTTCTCCTGCTGTTCTTCCAGGGCATTTCCGAGCTGATCAAGCGCATCGCGGTCATGCGCGGACTGATTCCCGATCCCTATGGCGGCCTCACGTCCCATGATGCCATCGAAGCCGAGACCGAGCGCGTGATCGCCAACATCACGCAGGACAACAGATAGCTGGCGCAGCTGGGATTTCGGGAAATCGAACATGGTCGAAATTCTTATCCACTACATGGCGCCGATCATGTTCGCGTCGCTGGTCGTGTTCCTGCTGCTCGGCTATCCGGTCGCCTTCGCGCTCGCCGCCAACGGACTGATCTTCGGCCTGATCGGCATCGAGCTCGGGCTTTTCCGCCCGGACTTCCTGCAGGCCCTGCCCGAGCGCGTCTACGGCGTGATGAGCAACGACACCTTGCTGGCCATCCCCTTCTTCACCTTCATGGGGCTGATCCTTGAACGATCGGGCATGGCCGAGGACCTGCTCGACACGATCGGGCAATTGTTCGGCACGATCCCCGGCGGCCTCGCCTATGCGGTCGTGTTCGTGGGCGCGCTCCTTGCCGCCACCACCGGCGTGGTCGCCGCCTCGGTCATCTCGATGGGCCTGATCTCGCTGCCGATCATGCTGCGCTACGGCTACGACCGGCGCGTGGCGACCGGCGTGATCGCGGCATCGGGCACGCTCGCGCAAATCATTCCGCCCTCGCTCGTCCTCATCGTGATGGCCGACCAGCTCGGCCGCTCCGTCGGCGACATGTACGAAGGCGCATTCATTCCGGGCATCGTGCTGGCCGGCCTCTATGCGGGCTATATCTTTCTGGTCGCAACATTCTATCCGAAGGCTGCCCCCGGCCTGCCGCTCGACGCGCTCACCTACAAGGAGCCGGACGGCAGGCGCGGCGTGATTTCGCTTGGCATCGTCGTCGTGCTCGCGGGCCTCGGGGCCTATTTCTACATGAAGACGACCAGTATCCAGGGCGGCGCCGACTTCGTCGTCCTCACGATGTCGATCGGCGTCGGCATCGCCTTCGTCATCGCTCTCGCCAACCGGCTTTTCCGCCTGAAACTTCTGTCGGTGCTCGCCCAGCAGGTGATCTTCGTCATGGTGCCGCCGCTGGCGCTGATCTTCCTCGTGCTCGGCACGATCTTCATCGGCGTCGCGACCCCCACCGAGGGCGGCGCGATGGGCGCCGTCGGGGCGATGGTGCTCGCCATGATGAAGCGGCGGCTGACCTGGGACCTGGTCCGGCAGGCCGCGGAATCGACAGCGAAACTGTCCGCCTTCGTCGTCTTCATCCTGGTCGGCGCGCGCGTCTTTTCGCTCACCTTCTATGGTGTGGACGGCCACCGCTGGGTCGAGGAATTGCTTGTCGGCCTGCCCGGCGGGCAGATCGGCTTTCTGGTCTTCGTCAACGTGTTCGTCTTCTTCCTCGCCTTCTTCCTCGACTTCTTCGAGATCGCCTTCATCGTCATTCCGCTTCTCGGACCGGCGGCGGAGCGACTGGGCATCGATCTCATCTGGTTCGGTGTGGTGCTCGGCGTGAACATGCAGACCTCGTTCATGCACCCGCCCTTCGGCTTCGCGCTGTTCTATCTGCGCTCCGTGGCTCCGCGCGAAGCCTATATCGACAAGATCACCGGCAAGCGGATGGACCCGGTCACGACCGGACAGATCTATTGGGGCGCAGTGCCGTTCGTCATCATCCAGTGCATCATGGTGGCGCTCGTGATCATGTTCCCGCAGATGGTGATGCACTACAAATCGGCCGGCACCGGCATCGATCCGAGCAAGGTCAATATCGAGATCCAGGCCCCCGACCTGCCGCCGCCGCTCAACTTCGACGAGCCGCCGAAAATCCAATAGGGCGTTTTCGAGCGAAGCGGCGCGGATTCGCGTGAGGAAATTGCTCCAAAGCAGGCAGCCGGGGCCTTCGGCGCTGCTTCCGTCGAACCAGGGGGCTGTCACCGCGATCGAACAAAAAAGCCCCGGAGCAGGCTCCGGGGCTCTTCGTCGATGCAGCGGCGTCAGGTGCGCGTGCGCATGCGCATCATGAAGCTGTCGAATGTCAGCTCGGCGACTTGCTGCCATTGATAGGAATCGCCGCGGAATGCCGTGAGACTGTCGTACAGCTTCTTGAACATGGGATTGGACTGCGCCAGCTCCGCGTAGATTTCATTCGCGGACTTGTAGCAGGCTTCCATGACGGACTGCGGATAGGGCCGCAATTGCGCGCCCTGCGACACCAGCCGCTTGAGGGCCTGCGGATTGAGCGTGTCGTATTTCGAGGTCATCCAGGTCCCGGCGTCTCGCGCCGCCGCGAGCACGACGGCCTGATAGTTTTTCGGCAGCTGATTCCACTTGTCGAGATTGACGAGCAGGTGGGGCTGGGCGCCGCCTTCCCACCAGCCTGGATAATAATAGTATTTCGCGACCTTCACGAAGCCGAGCTTCTCGTCGTCATAAGGACCGACCCATTCCGCCGCGTCGATCGTGCCCTTTTCGAGCGAGGGATAGATGTCGCCCGCCGCGAGCTGCTGCGGCACCGCGCCGAGCTTGGCGATGATGCGGCCGGCGAAGCCGCCGATGCGCATCTTCAGGCCGTTCAGATCGGCGGGCTCCTTGACCTCCTTGCGGAACCAGCCGCCCATCTGGCAGGTCGTATTGCCGGTCGGAATGCCGTAGCAATTGTACTTGCCGAACAATTCGTTCAGCAGCTCCATGCCGCCGGCGTGATAATTCCAGGCGTCCTGCTGACGGGTGTTCAGACCGAACGGCAGTGCCGTCGTGAAGGTGAAGGCCGGGTCCTTGCCGAAATAATAATAGCCCGCGGTATGGCCCATCTCGACCGTGTTGTTTTGCACAGCGTCGAGCACCTGCAGGCCCGGCACGATTTCGCCGGCCGCGAAAACCTGGATCTGGAACTTGTTGTCGGTGATTTCGGCGATGCGCTTCGCCATGAATTCCGGGCAGCCGTAGAGCGTATCGAGCGATTTCGGCCAGCTCGCCGTCAGACGCCACTTCAGTTCAGGCATGGATTGAGCGATCGCCGGTGCGGCGACCGCGCTGGCGGCCGCCCCAAGGCCGGCGGCCTTGAGAAATTCACGACGTTTCATAAGCGTTTCCCCATTGTTATGGCCGGTCGTCCGGCGTCTTATCGGGGATCGCAATTCCGAGCGCCGACTCCTCCCAAGTCGCCGACGACCGACAAGGCATTCTAGGCACAAAGCCCGGCAAAAGAAAAACCCCGGAACCTTGCGGCTCCGGGGCTATTGCTGCAACGCAACCGAAGAACGATCAGGTCTTCGTGCGTGCCCGGATCATGTAGGTGTCGAAGGTGTACTCGGCCACCTGCCACCACAGATACTCGTCGTTCCGGAACGCGACCATGTTGTCGTAGACCTTCTTGAAGTCGGGGCTCGATGCGGACGTCTCCTTGAAGACCTCCAGTGCCGCCGTGTGGCAGGCATCGAGAACCTGCGCCGAGAAGGGACGCAACTGCGCGCCGCCCGCCACAAGCCGCTTCAGCGCCGCGGGGTTGGCCGCGTCGTATTTCGCCTGCATCCAGGTGTTGGCCATTTCGGACGCAGTGCGCACGAGCGACTGGTAGCTCTTGGGAAGGCTGTTCCACTTGTCGATGTTGATGAAGTTGTGCAGCATCGCGCCGCCTTCCCACCAACCCGGATAATAGTAGAACTGCGCGACCTTCTGGAAGCCGAGCTTCTCGTCGTCGTAGGGTCCGACCCACTCGGCCGCGTCCAGCGTGCCCTTCTCGAGCGACGGATAGATGTCGCCGCCGGCAATCTGCTGGGGCACGAGACCGAGCTTCGACATCACCTTGCCGGCGAAGCCGCCGATCCGCATCTTCAGGCCCTTCAGGTCCTCCGGAGTCTTGATCTCCTTGCGGTACCAGCCGCCCATCTGACAGCCGGTATTGCCGGCCGGGATGCCGTAGATGTTGAACTTCTTGTAGAACTCGTTCATCAGCTCCATGCCGCCGTGGTGGAACTGCCAGGCGTTCTGCATGCGGCTGTTGAGACCGAAGGGAACCGCGGTGCCGAACGCGAAGGTCGGCTCCTTGCCGAAATAATAGTAGGACGCGGTGTGGCACATCTCGACGGTGCCGTTGGTCACGGCATCCGCAGCCTGCAGGCCCGGGACGATTTCGCCGGCCGCGAAGACCTGGATCTGGAACTTGTTGTCCGTGGCTTCCGCGACGGCCTTCGAGAAGACTTCGGCTGCGCCGTAGATCGTGTCGAGCGACTTCGGAAAGCTCGAGGTCAGGCGCCACTTCACCTCCGGCATGGACTGGGCGATGGCGGGCTTGGCGACAGCGGTGGCGGCAAGACCCACGCCTGCCGCCTGCAGAAATTGACGACGCTTCATAGATTTCCCTCCCAAGGGGGCTTCGGTTGATGCACGTTTTGCGTGCTATTCCCCGCGCAGCTAGGTGCCATGCGGCGTGCGCCTACCTAGCCCGCGTGCGGGAGGAAATCCAGCCGGTCGGCGACAACCACGAAAAAACCGGCCGCGGGGCGCCCCCGCGGCCGGCCAACATGCTTAACGATTAGGCAGCACGTTAACCGCGTGTGCGGGAACGGATCATGAAGGTGTCGTAGGTGTATTCCGCCACCTGCCACCAGAGATATTCGTCGTTCCGGAAGGCCTGCATCGTATCGATGAGCTTCTTGAAATCGGCGTTCTTGGCGGAGATTTCCGCCCACAATTCGTTGGTCGCCTTGAGGCAGGCCTCCATCAACGGCTGCGGATAGGGCCGCAGATGCGCCCCGCCCGCCACCAGTCGCCGCAAGGCAGCCGGATTTTGCACGTCGTAGCGCGCCGTCATCCAGGTATTGGCATAGACCGATGCGTTGAAGATCGCGGCCTGATAGGACTTCGGCAGCTCGTTCCACTTCGCGAGATTGATCATGTTGTGGACGGTCGGGCCGCCTTCCCACCATCCCGGATAATAGTAGAACGGCGCGACCTTGTTGAAGCCGAGCTTCTCGTCGTCATACGGACCGACCCATTCGGCGCCGTCGATCGTGCCCTTTTCCAGCGCGGGATAGATGTCGCCGCCGGCAAGCTGCTGCGGGATCACGCCGAGCTTCTGCAGCACCTGGCCGGCAATGCCGCCGATGCGGAATTTCAGGCCCGACAGATCGGCCGGCGTCTTGATCTCCTTGCGGAACCAGCCGCCCATCTGCGTGCCGGTATTGCCGGCGGGAAGCGCGTAGACGTTGTATTTCTTGAAGAAGTCGTTGAACGCCTCGATGCCGCCATGCTGGTACATCCAGGCGTTCTGCTGGCGGGTGTTCAGGCCGAAAGGCACCGAGGCCGCGATCGCAAAGGTCGGGTCCTTGCCGACATAATAGTAGGACACCGTATGCGACATCTCGACCGTGCCGTTCGAGGTCGCATCGAAAGCCTGCAGGCCCGGCACGATCTCGCCCGCGGCGAACACCTGGATCTGGAACTTGTTGTCGGTCAGCTCGGCGACCTGCTTGGAGAAGGCCTCGGCCGCGCCGAAAATCGTGTCCAGCGATTTCGGAAAGCTCGACGTCAGACGCCACCTCACTTCCGGCATCGACTGCGCGATCGCGGGCGCGGCAACGGCGGTGGCGGCAGCGCCGGCGCCCATCGCGGTAAGAAATTGACGGCGTTTCATTGTTGCTCCTTTTGACGATGTTCTGGATGTTTCTTGCGGCGATGCGCGCCGAGCGGCGCAATGCCAAGGAAGCGGAGTGTGAAGCGCGTTCCGTTGCGCCAGACCACCGCCAGCCATGCAACGCGCATATGCAGGCATCGCATGCGAGGGTCTTAGACTTTGGTGGAATGGGCCGCGCGGCGAGGTCCGCAGCCGGGCGCTAGGCCTCGATCACGATCTTGGGCGCCGCCCGCCCGGCGCCGCCGCCCTGCAGGCGGTCGCGCACCGTCGAGGCGATGTCGCGATAGATCCTGGCATGCGCACCGTCCGGCCTGGTCGCGACGACGGGCAGCCCGGCATCCGACGTTTCGCGGATCGCCATGTCGAGCGGCACTTCGCCGAGGAACGGCACGTTGAGCCGTTCCGCCTCGCGGCGCGCGCCGCCATGTCCGAAAATATCCGAGCGCTCCCCGCAATGCGGACACAGGAAGTAGCTCATGTTCTCGACGACGCCCAGCACCGGCACGTTGACGCGATTGAACATCGCGATGCCGCGCCGCGCATCGATGAGCGCGAGGTCCTGCGGCGTCGACACGATCACCGCACCCGCCAGCGGCGTCTGCTGCGCGATCGTGAGCTGCGCATCGCCGGTGCCGGGCGGCATG
>JACAEG010000186.1 GCA_013388965.1 Pseudorhodoplanes sp.
CGGCTGGTATGAGCCGGGACAGGGCGCCAGTCTGATCGGCGCGACCGTCGGCGCGATCATCCTGCTTGTCATCTGGGGAATGATCGCCAAACGCAGGGCCTGATCCTCGAGGCCTGATCCTCACTTGGGGGCCTACCGTTCAAACCCGAAAGGAATGAGCCATGAGCCGCGGATTTCCATCAATGACGGCCCTGCTTGGGCTGATTGCCATTGCGGGCTACCAGAATCGCGACAAGCTGGCCGAGCTGCTGAGAGGCGTCACCGGCGGCAACACTGCCGGCGGCGGAGCCGTCACCGGCAATGCGCCGCAAGGCCAGCTCGGCGGCCTCAAGGATCTGCTCGGCGGCGCGAGCGTGGGCGGACTGCTCGGCGGCGGCCTGAACGAATTGCTCGAGCGGTTCAACGAGGCAGGGCAGAAGGACAAGGCCGAATCCTGGATCAGCACGGGACCGAACAAGGAGATTGCCCCGGCCGAACTCAAGGCCGCGATCGGTCCCGATGTCCTGCAGACTCTGTCGCGCGCCACCGGGCTCAGCCAGGACGAGCTGCTCGCAAGGCTCTCCAAGGAGCTTCCCGGCGCCGTCGACAAATACACGCCCGAAGGCCGTATCGATCGGGACTGACGGCTGCGGACTCCCCGTCGGCGGAAAAATCGCATAGGGTTTTGCGGCCCGATTCCGGGCCTTCCCTCGCGACCGGGCCTCTGACTGCATGACCATCCGACTGCATCGCGGCGACCTTCCCGACCTTGCGCGCTACGGTCAGGCCGTCGCGATCGATACCGAGACGATGGGGCTCGATCCGCATCGCGACCGGCTCTGCGTTGTGCAGCTTTCTCCCGGCGACGGGTCCGCCGATGTCGTGCAGATTCCGCAAGGCGCGCGCGATGCGCCGAACCTGAAGAAGCTGCTCGGCGATCCCGCGGTGCTGAAGATTTTTCATTACGCGCGCTTCGACATCGCGACGCTGTTCAACACCTTCGGCGTCATGCCGCAGCCGCTCTTCTGCACCAAGATCGCGTCGCGGCTGACGCGCACCTATACCGACAAGCACGGGCTGAAGGACCTCGTGCGCGATCTCCTCGGCCTCGACCTGTCCAAGCAGCAGCAATTGTCGGACTGGGGCACGGACAGGCTGTCCGAGGCCCAGGTGGCCTATGCCGCCTCCGACGTCCTCCACCTGCACGCGCTCAAGGACCGGCTGGAGGTTCTGCTCGCCAGGGAAGGCCGCAGCGACCTGGCGGCGGCCTGTTTCCGCTTCCTGCCCGACCGGGCCCGGCTCGATCTCGCCGGATGGGCCGCCGAAGACATCTTTTCCCATTCCTGAACGGAGTCCGCCCACCCCCGGCCATATTTTTCGGGGCAATGTCGGGCGGGATTTTTGGCGCGGGGGGCCTTATTGTGGCTGCGCTCGCGAATCTGCAGCCCGAAGGCCTCGATGGACCGTGCGCTCAATAGCCGGCGGATGGATGCCGCGGGACTGGTCTCGTCCGGCACGGCCGGCAGCGACCAGGCCTTTCGCGGCGCGCAGCGTCACAGCCGGCGGGTGCGCATGCTGCGCGTCGCCATTCCCGCCGGGATCGCGGTCTGCACGCTGATCCTGGCCTTGACCACCTTCCTCAACCCGATGCGCTTTCTCTACAAGCTGCCGAACGATATGGGCACGCTGGTCGTATCAGGCACGAAGATCACGATGGAGGCTCCGCGGCTCGCCGGCTTTACCCGCGATTCGCGCGGCTATGAGGTGCATGCCAAATCCGCCGCGCAGGACCTCGCCAATCCCACGATCGTCGAGCTGAAGGAACTGCGCGCGAAGTTCGATATGCAGGACAAGACCACCATCGAAATGACCTCCGAAGGCGGCGCCTATGACACCAAGGCCGAGTTGCTGACGCTCGGGCCGAACATCCTGCTCACGTCGACCTCCGGCTACGAGGCGCGTCTCGTGGACGCCGTGATCGACGTCCGCAAGAGCCACATCAAGTCCGACAAGCCGGTCTCGGTGAAGATGCTGAAGGGCGATCTCAATGCCAACCGGCTCGAGATCGTCAATGCCGGCGAGGTATTGCGCTTCGACGGCGGCGTCGCGATGACGCTCATGTTCGATCAGCCCGGCGCAGTCCAGGCCAAGGCGGCACCGAAGGCGGCGACGCAATGACCATGCCGGCTTTCGTTCTCGGATTGCTCCTTGCCGCGACGGCGCTCGCGACGCCCGCTGCGGCGCAATCGACGGGGGTGCCGAACGCCCTGCAGGGCTTTTCGCAGAATCGCGACCAGCCGGTGAAGATCGAGGCGGCGACGCTGGAAGTGCGCGACAAGGACAAGGTCGCGACCTTCTCCGGCGACGTGAAGGTGGTGCAGGGCGACACGACCATGCGTTGCAAGTCGCTGCTGGTCTTCTACGACAACGAGAACAAGCCCGGCGCGATGAAAACCGACAAGCCCGGGCCGGGCGGGCAGCAGGCGATCAAGCGGCTCGAGGCGCGCGGCGGCGTCATCGTCACGCAGAAGGACCAGACCGCGACCGGCGCAATCGGCATTTTCGACATGGCCAAGAACACCATCACGCTGGACGGCAACGTCATGATCACGCAGGGCCAGAACGTGCTGCGCGGCGAGCGGCTCGTCGTCGATGTGGCGACCGGCGCCGCGCGCGTCGAATCCGGCAGCAAGGGCCGTGTATCCGGCGTGCTGTTCCCCGGCAGCGCCTCGCCCGACAAGACGGGAAGTGCCGACAAGAAGCCGGGCGACAAGGGGGCCAAGGAGGCCGAGCGCCCGGCCGGCCGCGATGCGGGGCGCAGTCTGTTCCCGGTCGCACCCCGGGGCATCTATTGATCCGGGCCCTGCCGGCGCAATTGAAAGCGCGGTTCCGAGCCATTATCACCCCGAAAAGGCAGCCCTTCGGAGCGAGCGTGCTCGATATCCTTCGCGCCTATTTCGAACCCGTGCTTCGCCGCTTGTTGCCGAACCGCAGCCGCAGCAAGTCGCAGGCATGGCGCGCGGAACTCGAGGCGCTGTTCGGCGTCGAGAAGGGCGGGGTCGTCCGCAAGGACAGCGGCAAGGTCGTGCAGCCGGTCTGGGCCCAGCCGCAGCCCCAGCCCCGGCGTGAACAGGCGCCGTCTCAGCCCCCGCCCCGCAGGGAGCCGTTGCGCCGCGCCGAGCCTGCGGCACGACCGGCGGCGCGGCAGGGTTTTCTCGCCGTGCACGGACTGCAGAAAAGCTATGGCGGGCGGATGGTGGTGCGCGGGACCAGCATCTATGTCCGCCGCGGCGAGGCGGTCGGGCTGCTCGGGCCGAACGGCGCCGGCAAGACCACCTGCTTCTAC
>JACAEG010000004.1 GCA_013388965.1 Pseudorhodoplanes sp.
ATCATCGAGATGCCGTCGAGCGCGGCCCCGAGCACGATATACATTACCGTCAGCGCGGCGATCAGCGCATAGGGGGACAGGTGGAAGCTGTCGACCCATCCCGCGAGCGCGGCCGGGATGCCGGTATAGGCCATCGAGGTCGACATGTATGACGCACCGGCGAGAATGAGCATGATCATGCAATTGACGCGCGTCGCGCCCATCACGCTTGCCCAGAACGATTTCCAGCTCAGCGCGTCATGCCACCAGGCGATGGCGAGCGAGCCGAGCACGCCCCAGGCGGCGCATTCGGTGGCGGTCGCCCAGCCCATGAGCAGCGAGAGGAAAACCAGAACGATCAGGAGGACCAGGGGAATGAGCTGCGCCGATTCCCGGATTTTTTGCCGGAAGGGCATCGGTGGATCGGCGGGCGGCGACTTGGCGGGATGCGCGAGCGACCAGCCGGCAATGTAGCCGGAATAGAGCAGCATCACGAGCAGGCCGGGCAGAAAACCCGCGAGAAAAATCTGGATGATCGAGACATTGGCGGCGACGGCATAGACGACCATCGTGATCGAGGGCGGAATCAGGATGCCGAGCGTGCCGGCGCCGGCCAGCGATCCGAGGCTCACCATGTCGTCGTAGCCGCGCTTCTTCAGTTCGGGCAGCGCGATCTTGGCGACCGTGGCGCAGGTCGCGGCCGAGGATCCCGAGACCGATCCGAATATTCCGCAAGCCAGCACATTGACATGCAGCAGCCGGCCCGGAAGCCAGTTCAGCCACGGCGCGAGGCCCTTGAACATCTCGTCCGACAGGCGCGTGCGAAACAGGATTTCGCCCATCCAGATGAACAGCGGCAGGGCCGCAAGCGTCCACGACGCGCTGTTGCCCCAGATCGTGGTTGCCAGGACCGGACCGGCGGGAATGCCGCCGCCGACGAACTGCATGCCGACATAGCCCGTCGCCATCAGCGCGAGCGCGATCCACACGCCGCCGCCCAGCAGGATCGCGAGAAAGAACAGCAGCAGCGCGGAGATTTCGACGAGCTGCATGCTACACCGCGCTCTGGATCGCCTGCTCGACCGCTTCCTCCGCCGTCTTCGGCTTCGGCTTCTCGTAGCGCGGCTTCCCGCCGCGCAGCACATGGAGCAATTCGTCGACAAACGCGATGAGGAGGATCACGAGGCCGCCGGAATAGCCAAGCTGCGGAATCCAGAGAGGGATCGCGACGATGCCCTGCGACATGTCGTTGAACAGATACGACTCGTAGGTCATCTTCACCGCGTACCAGGCGAAAAAGCCGACGAAGAACGTGCCGATCACGAGCGCAGCAAGCTCGACAAGATGCCGCGTGCGCCCTGAAAGCCGGTCGATCAGGAGACCGACGCGGATCATCTCGCCATGACGAAAGGTATGCGCAAGCCCGAGGAAGGAGGTCGCGGCCATGCACCAGGAGACAAAATCGTCGCCCGCCGGAATGTTGATGCCGAGCGGACGACCGGCAGACAGCACCATCATCAGGATGAAGATGACGACGAGAAATCCGCCGGCGGCAATGCCGGACAGAAGATAAAGGCGGTCGAGAATTGTCCTAAGCATCGTCACCCCTCAATCGGCATGCCGATGCAAGCGTCATGCCGCCACTTCACCACCCCGATCGAGGCGTTTCGCCCCGCATTGTCACGACCGTCACAGGCTCGCCGCCGCCCGCGCCGCCTGATCGTACTGGCCCGACATGGCCCGCATCAATGCCGCGACCTCCGAAAGCCGGCGCTCGTCGGCGCCCGCGCTTTTCACGGGCGCGACCAGAAGCTGCTCGCGCAGGCGCGTATAGGCGCGGATCACGCCCTCCCCCTTCTTGTTGAGGCTCACCGTCTTTTCGTTGCCGCTGCGCGCCGACACAATGAGGCCCAGCGCGTCGAGCTTCTTCACCGAATAGGTGACGAGATGCGTATCCTCGATGCCGAGCACAAGGCAGATATCGGCAAGGCGCTTGGGCTTGCCGCGATGCGAAATCGTGTGCATCACCAGCACATCGAGCGGCGAAAGATCAGGCACGCCGGCCGCGGCCATGCAGCGCACCATCCAGCGGTCGAAGGCGTGCCCGAGCAGGATCAGGCCGAATTCCAGCTCCGACAGCGACGGCAGCGCGCCTGCGGCGAGATGCGCCGACGAGACGATCGGTCCCGCATTGCGTTCGGTGCTGGCTGTCTGCGACCTTGCCACGGCGTACGTTCCCTGAACGAAGGGAGGCTAGCGCCTTCTTGCAAACTGTCAACAAATTGTTGACGAAATATCGAACGCGGTTTAGGCGTGGGAAGACGCAAGAGCGGGCGCGATGCGGCAATGAAAGCTCACAAGACCTGGGATTTCTGGATCGACCGGGGCGGCACCTTCACCGACATAGTCGGCCGCAGGCCCGACGGAACCCTGGTCGCGCACAAGCTGCTCTCTGAGAATCCCGAAGCCTATCGCGACGCCGCTGTGCAGGGCATCCGCGATCTGCTCGGGCTGGCACCGGGCGAGCCCATCCCGGCCGGCCGCGGCGGCGCGGTCAAGATGGGGACGACGGTTGCGACCAACGCGCTGCTCGAACGCAAGGGCGAGCGCACGCTGCTCGTCACCACCAGGGGCTTTCGCGACGCCCTGCGCATCGGCTACCAGGCGCGGCCGAAAATCTTCGCCAGGCAGATCATCAAGCCCGACATGCTGTTCGAGCGCGTGATCGAGGTCGATGAGCGCGTGCGCGCCGACGGCTTTGTCGAGCGCGAGCCCGATCTCCCCGCCGTGCGCCGCGAGCTGGAAGCCGCGAAGGCCGACGGCATCAAGGCGGTCGCGATCGTGTTCATGCATGCCTACCGCTTTCCCGAGCATGAGAAGCGTGTGGCCGCGCTCGCCCGCGAACTCGGCTTCCCGCAGGTCTCCGTCAGCCACGAAGTCTCCCCGCTGATCAAGCTCGTCGGCCGGGGCGACACCACGGTGGTGGATGCGTATCTCTCGCCGATCCTGCAGCGCTATGTATCGCAGGTCGCGGAGGAGATGCGGAGTGGAGCGGCGAATGTCGCGCCGGACGATGCGCGGGGAGCGAGCGGCGAAAGCCGCAGCAGCGATCCGCGCCTCATGTTCATGATGTCCTCGGGCGGGCTCACCGCCGCCGAATTGTTCAAGGGCAAGGACGCGATCCTGTCGGGCCCTGCCGGCGGCGTCGTGTCGATGGCGGAGACCGCACGCGAGGCCGGCTTCAATCGCGTCATCGGCTTCGACATGGGCGGCACGTCGACCGACGTCTCCCACTTTGACCGCGAGTACGAGCGCGCCTTCGAGACTGAGGTTGCCGGCGTGCGCATGCGCGCGCCGATGATGCTCATCCACACGGTCGCGGCCGGCGGCGGCTCGATTCTGCATTTCGACGGCGCGCGCTTCCGGGTCGGCCCGGATTCGGCCGGCGCCAATCCCGGACCGAAATGCTATCGCCGCGGCGGCCCCCTCGCCGTCACCGACGCCAACGTCATGGTCGGCAAGC
>JACAEG010000308.1 GCA_013388965.1 Pseudorhodoplanes sp.
CCGGCGCCGATGTGCCTATCTGCCTCGATCCGCGGCCGCGCATCATGCGCGGCATCGGCGACGTCCGCTCCGCGCCAATCGTCTTGCCGGAGCTCCCGGCCATTCTGGTCAATCCCGGCGTCTCGCTGCCGACCGGGAATGTGTTTGCCCTGCTGGACCGCTCCCGCGCGGCCTGCGATCCGGCGACCATCGCCTTCGAGGGCGGCAGCCCGGAATTGCAGGATGAAGCGGCGCTGCTCGCCTATATGGCGCGCAATGCCAACGATCTCGAAGCGCCCGCAATTGCATTGCGGCCCGTGATCGGCGACGTGCTGTCGGCCTTGCGCGCGCTGCCCGGCTGCCGCTTGGCCCGCATGTCTGGCTCCGGCGCGACCTGCTTTGCCCTGTTCGAGCGCGAACACGCGGCGGCGAACGCGAAGCGCCTGAAGAGCGAGCATCCGGGCTGGTGGGTGCGCGCGACGATGCTGGGCGCGGGGTAGCGCACTGAGAGCGAAGCAACGAAGTTGCGACGAACCCGTCGATCCCCTCCCGTTGTGGGGGGAGGGTCGGGGTGAGGGGCTCCAAACGCCGGTTGTCTGCATCGCAACCCCTCGCCCGCAGGCTTCGCTGCGCCCGGCAATCGACCTCTCCCAAAGGGAGATGTGAGCCGAGACTGCTCCCGGCTGATTCAACCTGATGCGATCGTGCTAATGCGCCCGCGCGATGCAGAAGGCGACGGTTTCCTCGAGCGCCTGCTTCATCGGGGACGCCGGAAACAGAGCGAGCGCGTCCTTGGCAATCGCGCCGTAATGCTGCGCGCGCTTGATCGTGTCCTCGAGCGCGCGATGCCTGGTCATCAGTGCCACGGCATATTCCAGATCGCGGTCGGTCGTCTCGCCCTGCTCGATCGCGCGCGCCCAGAACGAGCGTTCCTCCGCGTTGCCGCGGCGGAACGACAGCACAACCGGCAGCGTGATCTTGCCGTCGCGAAAATCGTCACCGACATTCTTGCCGAGCTTGGCGGACTTGCCGCCGTAATCGAGCGCATCGTCCACAAGCTGGAAGGCGATGCCGAGATTCATCCCGAACGAGCGGCAGGCGGCGAGATCGGTCTTGCTGCAGCCGGCCAGCACCGGGCCGACCTCGCAGGCGGCGGCGAACAATTCCGCGGTCTTGCCGCGGATCACTGCGAGATATTCATCTTCCGTCGTCGCCGTGTTCTTGGCCGCTGCAAGCTGCATCACTTCGCCCTCGGCGATGACGACCGCCGCGGAAGAAAGAATTTCGAGCGCACGCAGGTTGCCGACCTCGACCATCATGCGGAACGCCTGGCCGAGCAGGAAATCGCCGACCAGCACACTCGCCTCGTTGCCCCACAGCATGCGCGCGGCGAGCTTGCCCCGGCGCAATTCGCTCTCGTCGACCACATCGTCGTGCAAAAGGGTCGCAGTGTGCATGAACTCGACCGCGGCCGCGAGCTTGACATGGCCGTCGCCGCCATATTGCGCGAGCTGCGCCATCGCGATGGTGAGCATCGGCCGCAATCGCTTGCCGCCGGAGTTGATCAGGTGGTTGGCGACTTCCGGGATCATCGTCACCTGCGAGCCCGTGCGCGACAGGATCGTGGCGTTGACCCGCTCCATGTCGGGGGCCACCAGATCCACGAGACGGTCGATGGACGGCGCAGGGCTTTCGAAGGGGACGACGACGGCCAAAGGGATCTCCCAAAAGAGGACATACCAGCATAGAAACGCTATGCTAATGGAGCAAGAGCGCCACTTGCCGCAAGCGGTATGCGGCATGACGGGAAAACAATCGTGGATGCAGAGGCCAGGCGGGGCGACCGGTACAGCTTCGAGGAAATGCCCGAATTCCGGGTGGCTGTGCTCGTCCCCTGCTACAACGAAGCGGCCGCTATCGCGGATGTGATCGCCGCGTTCCGCAACGCCCTGCCCGGGGCGTCGATCTATGTTTATGACAACAACTCGACCGACGGCACGATCGAGGCCGCGCAGGCGGCGGGCGCCATCGTCCGGCGCGAGCGGCGGCAGGGCAAGGGCAATGTCGTGCGGCGCATGTTCGCCGACGTCGAGGCCGACGTCTATGTGCTGGTCGACGGCGACGCGACCTATGACGCGCCGAGCGCCCCGCGGCTGATCGCCGATCTGGTCGAGAACGGCCGCGACATGGTGGTCGGCGCGCGCGTCGGCCGGGACGAGGCGGCCTATCGGCGCGGACACCGCGTCGGCAACCGGCTGCTGACCGGCTTCGTGACGACGGTGTTCGGCCGCTCCTTTACCGACATTCTGTCGGGCTACCGGGTGTTCTCGCGCCGTTTCGTGAAATCGTTCCCGGTTCTCTCGGGCGGCTTCGAGATCGAGACCGAACTGACCATCCACGCGCTCGAACTCGATCTGCCGGTCGGCGAGATCGAGACGCCCTATTTTGCGCGGCCGAAAGGCTCGCAGTCCAAGCTCAACACCTGGAAGGACGGCTTCCGGATTCTCTGGATGATCTTCAAGCTCTATCGCAGCGAGCGGCCGTTGAGTTTCTTCGGCGGGATCGGGCTGTCACTGGCCATGCTGTCGGTCGTGCTCGCCATCCCGGTCGTCATGACATTTCTCAGCGAGGGGATCGTGCCGCGGCTTCCGACCGCTGTTCTCTCGACCGGGCTCATGATCGTCGCCGTCCTGTGTTTCGCCGCCGGGCTCATTCTCGACACCGTCACGCGCGGCCGCCGCGAAATGAAGCTGCTCGCCTATCTGGCGCAGCAGGGCATCGGCGAAAGCCGGGGCGGGCTGCGCCGCTGACCATGCGCGAACTCGTCCGCACCAACGATGCCGTGCTCATCTCGGCGATCGAAGCCCTGCTGAACGGGGCGAATATTCCGCATGTCGTGCTCGACCGGCATATGAGCTCGATCGAGGGCTCGATCGGCATCCTGCCGCGCCGCGTGCTGGTTGCAGACGAGCATTGGCGCGGTGCGCGCTCGGTGCTGGAAGACGCCGGCCTCGGCCACGAATTGCGCTCCGATGCCTGACCCGGCGATCACCGACGATTCCGCGCTCGGCGGACGGCTGCGCCTGCTGCAGCCGGCGCGCGGCCACCGCTTCGGGCACGACGCGATCCTGCTCGCGGCCTGCATTCCTGCGGCGGCGGGAGAACATGCGGTGGAACTCGGCGCCGGTGTCGGCGCGGCCGGCCTCGCGCTGCTTGCGCGCGTGCCGAATGCGAAGGTCACGCTGGTCGAGATCGATCCTGCGCTCACGGCGCTCGCAACGGAAAACATTGTCCGCAACGGCATGGAGCGTGGCGCCCGAGCCGTGACGCTCGATGTCGGCGCGCCGGCGCGCGCTTTTCTCGGCGCAGGATTGCCACCGGCCTGCGCCGACCACGTCCTGATGAACCCGCCCTTCAACGACGCCACGCACCAGGCCTCGCCCGACGCCGCGCGCCGGCGGGCGCACAGGGCGCACAAGGGCTTGCTCGCAGCCTGGCTTGGCACGGCAGCGCGCCTTGTGAAGCCGGGCGGAACGGTGACGCTGATCGGGCGTGCCGCCCAGCTCGGCGAGGCGCTTGCGGACATCCCGCGCAGCTTCGGAGGCGTCCGCATTCTGCCGGTGTTCGGCAAACCCGAGCAGCCCGCGATCAGGATTCTCGTTCAGGGCATTGCAGGAAGCCGCGAGGCGCTGTCGCTCCTGCCGGGCCTGACGCTCAACGACTCAGCCGGCAGGCCGACGGCGGAAGCGGAGGCCGCGATGCGGAATGCCGAAAGTCTGCCTCTGGCCGCTATCGCTGCTTCGCGGTCTCGTCCTGCTTCACCGCCGGCAGGTGAGCGAAGGCCGCGATCGTCGCGAGCATGACGATGAGCACATACAGTTTCATGGCCGCCTCCACCCCCAACAACGCCAGCGCTGCGGCGTTGTTCCCCAAGCCTCAAAAGCGGCCATTTGGGTTAATATCGCGTAACTTGAGAGGGCGGCCGGTTCGGTCTAAACCGCACGGATGACGATGAATTTCAATCTCGACTCTCTGTTCCGCTGGATCGCCAAGCTGTTCGACCGTCCGCCGGTCGTCCCTGTCGTGCGCCTGTCGGGACTGATCGGCCTATCGACGCCGTTGCGGCCGGGAATCACGCTGGCCGGGCTCGCCAGGAATCTCGATCGCGCCTTCGAGACCAAGCGCGCCCGCGCGGTTGCGCTTGCGATCAATTCGCCGGGCGGCTCGCCGGTACAATCGCACCTGATCTTTCAGCGCATCCGCCAGCTTGCCGAAGAAAAGAAGCTTCCGGTCTATGCCTTCATCGAGGATGCGGGCGCGTCGGGCGACTACATGCTCGCCTGCGCGGGCGACCGCATCTATTGCGATCCCTCGTCCGTCGTCGGCTCGATCGGCGTGGTCGGTGCGACATTCGGTCTCGACAAGGCGATCGGGAAGCTTGGCATCGAGCGGCGCGTTTACGCATCCGGCGACCGGAAGGTTTCGCTCGACCCTTTTCTGCCCGAGAACCCGGACGATGTGGCGCGGCTGAAGGCGATCCAGCGCGACATTCACGAGAGCTTTATCGCGCTTGTGAAATCCAGCCGGGGCGAGAAACTCAAAGGCCCAGAATCGGCCTTGTTCTCCGGCGAATACTGGGCTGGAGCGAAGGCGCTGGAGCTCGGGCTGGTGGACGGACTGGGGGACATGCGTAGCGTGCTGCGCAAGGAATTCGGCGACAAGGTGCTGACGCCGGTCATTGCCGAACGCGGATGGCTTGCGCGCAGGTTCGCCGGTTCGACGGGGTTGTCCGGCCTGGAGGCGTTGCAGAAACCGCGCCTCGCGGACGACGTTCTCTCGGCACTGGAAGCGCGCGCCCTGTGGGCGCGCTACGGTCTGTAAAACCAGAAGGAACCCGCGATGCCGCTGCCCGCCATTCCCCCCCTCGTCGTGTGGACCTTGGGTGCGCTCGGCATCACGGCGCTGGCCAGGCTGATCGTGCGCGAGCACCGGCGCGTGAATGCCGAACTCGATGCCATGCGCAATGCGACGGTGGTCGAGAAGGCCGAGCGCGCCCGAAACAAGACGCTGCGGCGCGACCCGCGCACGGGCGTCTATCGGCCGGAATAAATCCGCAGACGTTCGTCCCCGCAGAAACGGGGACCCGGAAGCATATCCGATGGATTCCCGCCGCGGGAATGAGCGGAGATGGAAGCCGGCTACCTCGCTCCGGCAGGGGTGTCGGGCAACGGCGCCCAGGGGCCGCCGGGCAAGGGCTGCCGCTTCGGCACGTAAGGCGCAGGCGCATCCTCGGGCAACGCATCGTCCGTGGCGACCGGCGACAAGGGGCCGGGATCGTGGCCGCCGGCATAGCGCACGAGAGCGCTCACGCGCCGGTCGATCGAGGGATGGGTGGCGAACAGATCGGCAAATCCCTCGCGCGGATTGTCGATGCACATCTCCATCACCGCCGAGGTCGCTTCCGGCAATTCGCCGCGGCCCTCGATCTTGCGTAGCGCCTTGATCATCGCATCGGGATTCTTCGTCAATTCCACGGCGCCCGCGTCGGCGAGGAATTCACGGCTGCGCGAGAGCGCAAAGCGGATCACCAGCGAAAGCAGCCAGGCAACCGCGACGAGCGCCACACCGATCAGGATCGCGCCGCCGCCGCCCTTGCGGTCCGAACTGCCGCCCGACACCCGCACGCCCCCGCGAAACAGCAGGCGGAAGAACAATTCCGAGAGAAACGAGATCACGCCGGCGATCACCATCGCGACGACCATCATCCGCACGTCGCCGTTGCGGATATGCGTCAATTCGTGCGCCAGCACCGCTTCCAGCTCCGCGTCGTTGAGCTTCGACAGCAGGCCGGTCGTAACCGAGATCGCGTATTGCTGCTCGGTCATGCCGGTGGCGAAGGCGTTGAGCGCGCTGCTGTCCACGAGCTTGAGCTTCGGCATCGGAATGCCGCGAGAGATGCAGAGATTCTCCAGGAGGTTGTAGAGGCGCGGCTGGTCGGCGCGCGACACGTCGTGCCCGCCGGTCAGGGCGTCGATCATCCTCTGGTGGAACTTGTAGGCGACGATGATCCAGATCGCCGTGCCGATCGTGGCGAAGGGCAAGGCCGCGACGAAATCGTAGCGCGCGCGCGAGACGAGCTCGCCGAGCGGGGCATCGCTCATCATCCCTTCGGCAACCAGCGCACCGGCAAACACCATGAGATAGACAAGGAAGAACAAGCCAACCAGCAGCGCTACCGAGCGCCGCCGGTTGGAAGCGATATGCGTGTAAAGTCCGTAGGCCGCCATTGTCGCTGATTCCTGGCCCTGGACCGCCGTCAGAACTTGACTTGCGGGGCCTGTTCGAGCTGCGGACGCGCCTCGGCAAGGTCGAAGAAGTCCTTGCGCGAGAAGCCGAGCGAGGAGGCGAACAAGGCCGCCGGAAACTGCTCGATGCCCGTGTTGTATTCCTGAACGGCGTTGTTGAAGAAGCGCCGCGCGGCCGCGATCTTGTTCTCGATGTCGGCGAGCTCGGTCTGCAATTGCTGGAAATTGGTGTTGGCCTTCAGGTCGGGATAGGCCTCCGACAGCGCAAAGAGCTGGCGCAGCGCGCCGGTTAGCTGGTTCTCGGCGGCAGCGACCTGGGCGGGGCCTTGCGCCGCAAGCGCGGCGTTGCGCGCCTGCACCACGGCGTCGAGAGTGGATTTCTCGTGCGTGGCATAGCCCTTCACGGTCTCGACGAGATTCGGGATCAGGTCGTGGCGCTGCTTGAGCTGGACATCGATGTCGGCGAAGGCCTGGTTGACCCGCTGCCGCATGCCGACGAGGCCATTGTAGATGACCACGACATAGCCGGCGATGACGACCAGCACGCCGAGAATGATCAATGTGGAAGTCCCCATCGAAGTCTCCTGTCGGAATGACCTCCGAGTCGCCCGAACCCGGTTTGGTCGAATCTAGCATCCTTCCGGTTCAATGTGGGCCGGTCCTCGCCGATATCCAGCCCTCCGCTCAGACCTGGCACACGGGGCAAAAGAAGGTCGATCGCCCGGTCTGCACGATGCGGCGGACGACGCCCCTGCAGTCCGGCGTCACGCATGCGGCCCCTTCGTGGTCATAGACCCGGAAATTGTGCTGGAAATCGCCCAGCTCGCCGTCGGTGCGGCGATGGTCGCGCAGCGACGATCCGCCGGCCCGGATCGCATCGTGCAGCACGTCCTTGATCGCCTGCACGAGCCGCTCGGCCTTCTCGCTCGGTGCGCCCGAGCGCTGCGCCAGCGTCGAGGCCCTGCGCCTGGGAGAGAGCCGCGCGCGATGCAGCGCCTCGCAGACATAGATGTTGCCGAGCCCGGCGACGACGCGCTGGTCGCTCAGCGCGGCCTTCAGACTGGTCTTCCTGCCGCGGCAGGCGCGGGCCAGCATGGCGGCGTCGAACGCATTGCCGAGCGGCTCCGGTCCGAGCGCGCTCAGCATCTTCTCGTCGTCCAGGCTGCCACGAGGCACCAGCTTCATGAAGCCGAAGCGGCGCGGATCGTTGAAGGTGACGCGCGCGCCCGACGACATGTGGAACACGATGTGGTCGTGCGCGCGGTCCTCCGAGCGCGGATGGTGGTATTCGCCCTGCACCCTGTCCTTGCCGTCGGTGGCGACCCGGAAGGAGCCGGACATGCCGAGATGCATCAGCAGCACCTCGCCCGAGGACAGGTCGGCGAGCAGATACTTGGCCCGCCGGCCGAGCCCGGTGACGGACTTGCCCTCCAGCCGCTTCACGAAGTCGCGCGGCAGCGGCCAGCGCAGATCGGGGCGCCGCGCCTCCACTTTCAGGAATCGCGCACCTTCCATGACCGGCGCGAGGCCAAGCCGGACGGTTTCCACCTCGGGGAGTTCAGGCATCGGCCGGGCGCTCGCAAGTCATTCACTCTAAGGACATTTGCAGAACGGGCGTGATAGCGCGCCCGCGCCTGCCGCGCTATGGTCCGGACCGCGAAAGGACGGGCCATGCCGCAGACGCATTTCGGCTACCGGGACGTGCCGCTGGAGGACAAGCAGTCGCTGGTCGACGATGTCTTCCACAAGGTGGCGCGCCGCTACGACCTGATGAACGACCTGATGTCGGGCGGCTTGCACCGGGCCTGGAAACAGGCGCTCGTGACCGCGGTCAACCCGCCGAAGTCCGACCGGGCCTTCCGGCTGCTCGACATGGCCGGCGGCACCGGCGACATCGCCATGCGCGTGATCGAGGCCGGCGGACCGGGCACCCGCGCCACGGTCGCCGACATCAACAGCGAGATGCTGGCGGTCGGCCGCGAGCGCGTGGAGAAGGCCGGGCGCGCCGACGTCATCGACTTTCAGCAGGCGAATGCCGAGGCGCTGCCGTTTCCCGACCGCTCCTTCGACGCCTGCACCATCGCCTTTGGCATCCGGAACGTGCCGCGCATCGATGCAGCGCTGAAGGAGGCCCATCGCGTGCTGAAGCCGGGCGGACATTTTCTCTGTCTCGAATTCTCCTCGGTCGATGTGCCGGGGCTCGACCGGCTCTACGACCTGTATTCGTTCAACGTCATTCCGGCGCTCGGCCGCGCCGTCGCGGGAGACGCGGAGTCCTATCGCTATCTGGTGGAATCGATCCGCAGGTTTCCGCGCCCGCAGGCCTTCGCGGACATGATCCGGGCGGCGGGCTTCGGCCGCGTGTCCTTCCGTCCGCTGAGCGGAGGCATCGTCGCCCTGCATTCCGGCTGGCGGATCTGATCCGTGCGATTGCGGTTGCCGACGTGATTTCGCTCTTCAGCCACCTGACGCGCCTCGGCCGCACCGGCTTCGTGTTCGCGCGCGAGGGCGTGTTCGGGATGATCGATCCCGCGCCGCTGCCGCTGCCGGTGCGCGCGGCCTTGCGGGTCGCGCGGCTGATCGAACGCCCGCAGGGCGAGGCCGGCTCCGTGCGCCTGTCCGCCGCGCTCACGCGGCTCGGGCCGACCTATGTCAAGCTCGGCCAGTTCATGGCGACGCGGCCCGACGTGGTCGGCGTCGCGGTCGCGCGCGAGCTGGAGAGCCTGCAGGACCGCATGCCGCCCTTCCCGCAGGGCGAGGCCGAGGCCACGATCGCGCGCGCCTTCGACAAGCCTTTGCGCGAGGTCTTTGTCAGCTTCGGTCCGTCCGTTGCCGCGGCTTCGATCGCGCAGGTGCATCGTGCCGAGGTGATGACGCCCGATGGGCCGAAGGCGGTCGCGGTGAAGGTGCTGCGGCCCGGCATCGAGCGCCGCTTCAAGGTCGATCAGGACGCCTTTGCCTTTGCGGCGCGCAAAGCGGAAGCCTTCTCCGCCGAAGCGCGGCGGCTGCGCATGATCGAGACGGCGGCAACATTGCGCCGCTCGGTGGCGCTCGAAATGGATCTGCGTCTGGAAGCTGCCGCGCTTTCCGAGATGGCCGAGAACATCAAGGACGATCCGGATTTCCGCGTGCCTTCCGTCGACTGGGAACGCACGGCCAAGGAAGTCCTGACGCTGGAATGGATCGACGGCACGCCGCTCTCCGATCACGCCGCGCTGCGGGCCAAGGGCTTCGATCTGCCGAAACTCGGCCAGGCCGTGATCCAGTCCTTCCTGCGCCACGCCTTGCGCGATGGCTTCTTCCACGCCGACATGCATCCGGGAAACCTGTTCGTCGATGCCGACGGCCGTATCGTCGCGGTCGATTTCGGCATCATGGGGCGGCTCGGTCCCAAGGAGCGGCGCTTCCTCGCCGAAATCCTCTACGGCTTCATCACGCGCAATTATCTGCGGACGGCGGAGGTGCATTTCGAGGCGGGCTACGTGCCCTCGCATCATTCGGTCGAGAGCTTCGCGCAGGCGATCCGCGCCATTGGCGAGCCGATCCACAACCGCACCGCCGAAGAAATCTCGATGGCGAAGCTGCTCATGCTGCTGTTCGAGGTCACCGGCCTGTTCGACATGCGCACGCGACCGGAATTGCTGCTGCTGCAGAAGACAATGGTGGTGGTCGAGGGCGTGGCGCGCACGCTCGATCCGAGGCTCGACATGTGGAGGACGGCCGAGCCCGTCGTGCGCGAATGGATGGAACGTCATCTCGGCCCGGTGGGGCGGATCGAGGACGCCGCGGGCGGCGCCGCCGAACTCGGTCGGTTCCTGGGCGGCGTGCCGCAGCTTCTCTCCCGCGGCGCCGCCGTGCTGGAGCAGCTCGACGCCGCAACCCGCAACGGCCTTGTCCTCGCGCCCGAAACCGTCGCCGATATCGGCCGCGCCGAAGCCCGCCGCAACCGCTGGACGGCGGTCGCGCTGTGGGTGATCGCCGCGCTGCTGGCGTATCTGGTCTTTGCGTTGCTCTAGCCGGATTCGCATTAACCATGACGGCCACAAACCGCTAAAGTGAGCATCGGACTGATAGAACGCCTTTGAGGCCGCGCATGCGGACAGACGGCCAGCCATGCTGAAAGACAAGCGCATCCTTCTCGTCATCGGCGGCGGCATCGCCGCCTACAAGTCGCTCGAGCTCATTCGGCGGCTGCGCGAGCGCGGCGCGAGGGTTCGCACGATCCTGACGCGCGCGGGGCAGGAATTCATCACGCCGCTGTCGGTCGGCGCGATCGCGGGGGAAAAGCCGTATATCGAGCTGTTCGACCTGCAGGCGGAATTCGACATCGGCCACATCCGGCTTGCGCGCGACACCGACATCGTCGTCGTCGCACCGGCCACCGCCGACCTGATGGCCAAGATGGCCGGCGGCCATGCCGACGATCTCGCCTCGACCGTCCTGCTCGCGACCGATAAGCCGGTGCTGATCGCCCCCGCGATGAACCCGCATATGTGGAGCCAAGCCGCCACGCGCCGCAACCGCACGCAGCTCGAAGCGGACGGCATCGCCTTTATCGGCCCGAGCGCCGGCGAGATGGCCGAGAGCGGCGAAGCAGGGATCGGGCGCATGGCCGAGCCGCTCGACATCGTCGCGGCGATCGAAACCGCGCTCGCGCGCCCGCATGCGGGACTGCCGCTGTCGGGGCGGCGCATTCTCGTCACGTCCGGTCCGACGCACGAGCCGATCGATCCGGTACGCTACATCGCCAACCGCTCGTCCGGCAAGCAGGGCCACGCGATCGCCGCGGCGGCTGCGCGTGCGGGCGCGGATGTCACGCTGGTATCCGGCCCGACCAGCCTGCCCGATCCCGCCGGGCTCAAGACGATCAAGGTTTCCACCGCACGCGAGATGCTCGCCGCTGTCGAGAAGGCGTTGCCGGTTGACGCAGCGATCTTTGCCGCTGCCGTCGCGGACTGGGGCGTCGCCGCGCCCGGCGCCCAAAAGATGAAGAAGGGCGCGGCCGGCGCGCCGTCGCTGTCGCTGTCGCTCGTGGAGAATCCCGATATTCTCGCCACCATTGCAAAACGCCGAGCAGGCCGGCCCAGGCTCGTTGTCGGATTCGCCGCCGAAACCGAGAAGGTGATCGAGCACGCCCGGGACAAGCTCACGCGCAAGGGCTGCGACTGGATCGTCGCCAACGACGTCTCTCCGGGAACGGGCGTGATGGGAGGCGACCGCAACAGCGTTCATCTCATCACTGCGAAGGGCGTCGAGTCCTGGCCCGTGCAATCCAAGGACGAGGTCGCGCAGGCGCTGATCGCGCGCATTGCCTCCGCACTGGCCGGTGTGGCGACGTGATCAGGATCGATGTGCAGATCGTGCGCCTCCCGAATGCGGCCGATCTGCCGCTGCCCGCCTATCAATCCGCGTCCGCGGCCGGCCTCGATCTCATGGCTGCCGTTCCGGCCGAACGGCCGGTCACGATCGCGCCCGCGTCCTACGCAGCCATTCCGACCGGCCTGTCGATTGCGCTGCCCGACGGCTTCGAGGCGCAGGTGCGGCCGCGATCCGGCCTTGCCGCCCGCCACGGCATCACGGTTCTCAATGCGCCGGGCACGATCGACGCGGACTATCGCGGCGAGATCGCCGTGCTCCTCGTGAATCACGGCAAGGAACCGTTTGCAGTCTCGCGCGGGTTGCGGATTGCCCAACTTGTGATCGCGCCTGTTGCTTATGCACAGCTTCGCGAAGTGCGGGAACTCGACGAAACCGTGCGTGGAACGGGCGGTTTTGGATCGACGGGAACCGAAACCAATCAAAATCTGTACGATCGGGGGTAGACCGCGACTTGGGGGATAGACTAGCGTTATGAGGTATAACGCATGAGTTTTTCCCCAAATGTTACTATCACGAAAGGGCATCCTCGCGGTTGCGGCGGTGATCGATGTCGCTTTGCATGGCCAGGACCGCCCGGTGTCCGCCAAGGCCCTGGCGGGTCGCCACCAATTGCCGCCGCGGCATCTCGAGCCGGTCCTGCAAGCGCTGGTGCATGACGGCATCCTGAAGGGCGTGCGCGGACCGCGCGGCGGCTACGAGCTCGGACGCGAGCAGAACGAGATCACGGCCGATCAGATCCTGCGGGCTGCCGGCAGCTCCGACAACGGGCTCGCTCAGGACTTCCCCACCTCGGAGATTGTGAACGGCGTTGTGCTGCCAGCCGTGGTCGAGGCCGAGCGTGCCTTCGGCGCGGCGCTCGGCATGATCAACATCGAGGACCTCGTCCGCCTGGCGCAGGCGCGCGCGCCGGCGAAGAAGGTGTGAGAGGCAGGCACCTCTCGCGCTGTCCCAAGCCCGTTGAGGCGTTCACGGTCTGGACTCTTTGGCGACTCCGCGCTTGGCGTTAAAGTCTATTGATTCGCGGAGAGGCGCTGCTTCGCGACAAGCGGCACGTGCGCGAGCCAATCTGCGGAAATCGCTTCCTTCGCCGGTTGGCGTCGCGTCCTGCCGGTGAGGGGGATTTGCGGGATGGAGGTCGTGACCGACGGCAGGCCCGGCAGTGTTTTGCCCCGCCGTGCGGCGACAGCAACCGTCATCGCCCTGTCTTGCACCCTGATCGCAACAGGGGCGCATGCCGCCGATGCCGTGGGTGCGCTCGACATTCCACTGCTCGCCACGCTCGATCGCCACGAGATCGCCATTCTCGCCTTCGCAGGCGGCCTTCTGGTCTTCGCCGCCTGGGCCGCGATCCTGCTCGTGCGCACCCGGCGACGCCTCGCCGAGACCGAAGCCGCCTATCGCGACAAGGTCGGCACGCTTGCCGCGCAGGCCGACCGCGCCAATACGCTGCTGTTGTCCGAACCGCAGCTTGTCATGTCCTGGCCGGTCGCCTCCGACACGCCCGAACTGATCGGCGATACCGGCATCGCCGCCATCGGGGAGCGCCTGCAGCCGCCGCTGGCCTTTGGCCTGTGGCTGTCCCCCAGGGATGCCCAGCGGATCGAGCGTGCGGTGAGCGCCCTGCGGGCGCATGGCGAAGGCTTTTCGTTCCCGCTGACGACGCTCGCCGGCCGCCACCTCGAAGCCGAGGGGCGCGCCATCGGCGGGCAAGCCGTCGTGCGCCTGCGCGACGTCAGCGGCGTGAAGCAGGAACTCGCCGAGCTCGAGACCCGCTACCGTTCGCTCGTCGACGACGCCGGATCGCTGCGGGCGCTGATCGATTCGCTGCCCTCGCCGGTATGGGCGCGCAGCCCGGACGGCGGACTCGATTTCGTCAATGCCGCCTATGCGAGCGCGGTCGAGGCGCCCGATGCCGCGACCGC
>JACAEG010000077.1 GCA_013388965.1 Pseudorhodoplanes sp.
CCGCCGATCTTGTTCATGGCATCGAGATGGGCGGTCGCCTCCTCGTCCGACTGGCCGCCGGAGAGGAACGCGATGCCGGGCACCGAACCCGGCACGCAATTCTTCAGGAGCTTCACGGTCTTTTCCGCGACTTCGGCGACGGAGGCTTTCTTCGCGCTCTTCTTGCCCGGCACCGCCATGTTCGGCTTCAGCACGATGCCTTCGAGTGCGACCTTCTGGTAATAGAGCTGCATGAAGGTTTCCTTCAGCGCCCATTCCGTCACCATGTAGCAGGTGTCGATATCGTGGTCGCCGTCCATCAGGACTTCCGGCTCCACGATCGGCACGATCTGCGCCTCCTGGCAGAGTGCCGCATAGCGCGCGAGCGCATGAGCGTTGGCGCTGATGCAGGTATAGCTCGGCTTGCCCGCGCCGATGTCGATCACCGCGCGCCATTTCGCGAAGCGGGCGCCCTGCTTGTAATATTTCGCGAGCCGCTCCGCGAGCTTGTCGAGGCCGACCGTGACGAGTTCGCCCGGGCAGTTCGGCAGCGGTTGCGTTCCCTCGTCCACCTTGATGCCGGGGATCGCGCCCGACTTCGCGATGATCTCGACCAGCGGCGTGCCGTCCCTGGCCTTCTGCCAGATGGTCTCGTCGTAGAGGATCACGCCGGAAATGTATTTCGACATCGCCTCGGACGATCTGAACAGCAATTCACGGTAGTCGCGCCGGTTCTCCTCGGTCGATTCCACGCCGATGGCGTCGAAGCGCTTCTTGATCGTGCCGGACGACTCGTCCGCGGCAAGAATGCCCTTGCCGGGCGCAACCATCGCTTCGGCGACCTTGTTCAGTTCCGCGAGATTCATCTCACCGCTCCATCAAATGCGCCGGACGGACCGGCCCCTCATCGTCAATGTCTATAACGCGCCGATATGTCGGGAAAAGTGGCGCGTCATTTGGTCCTTAATACCTCCACCCCCGGCAGCGATTTTCCCTCCATCCATTCGAGGAACGCGCCGCCGGCGGTCGAGACATAGGTAAACTTGTCCGCCACATGGGCGTGGTTGAGCGCGGCGACCGTATCGCCGCCGCCGGCGACAGAGACCAGCTTGCCGGCCTGGGTGCGCTCCGCCGCGTATTTCGCCACGGCGACCGTTCCGCGGTCGAACGGATGCAGCTCGAATGCGCCAAGCGGGCCGTTCCAGACCAGGGTCGCGGCGTCGTCGATCGCCGCGTTGATGCGCTCGACCGATCGCGGGCCGATGTCGAGCATCATGCCGTCCTCGGGAATGGCGTCGACGCCGTACAGATGCGAGGGCGCGTCGGCTGCGAAATGCCAGGCGACCACGGCGTCCACCGGCAGAATGATGGCGCACTTGATCGCCTCGGCCTTGTCCATGATCCGGCGGGCGGTGTCGGCCATGTCCTTTTCGGCCAGCGATTTGCCGATGCCGAAGCCGCGCGCATACAGAAAGGTGTTGGCCATGCCGCCGCCGATCACCAGCGCGTCGACCTTGGCGATCAGGTTCTCGAGCAGATCGAGCTTGGTCGAGACCTTGGCGCCGCCGACCAGCGCGATCACCGGCTTCCTCGGCGCTTCGAGCGCCCGCGACAGCGCTTCGAGCTCGGCCTGCATGGTGCGCCCGGCATAGGCGGGCAGTTTGCGGCCCAGCCCCTCGGTCGAGGCATGCGCGCGATGGGCGGCGGAGAAGGCGTCGTTGACATAGATGTCGCCGAGCGTTGCGAGTTTCTCGACAAAGGCGGGATCGTTCTTTTCCTCTTCCCTGTGGAAGCGGGTGTTTTCCAGGCACAGGATGTCGCCCGGTCTCATCGCGGCGATGGCCTTCTCCGCGGCCTCTCCGATGCAATCCTCGGCGAAGGCGACCGGCCGCTTCATGATGTGGGAGAGTTCCTGCGCGACCGGCTTCAGCGATTCCTTCGGATCGCGCCCCTTCGGCCGGCCGAAATGCGCGAGCAGGATCACCTGGCCGCCCTTGTCGGCAAGCTCGGTGATCGTCGGCACGATGCGCTCGAGGCGCGTCGCGTCCGAAACCCTGCCGTTCTCCATCGGGACGTTGAGATCGACGCGCAGGAGCACGCGCTTGTTCTTGACGTCGGCCCGGTCGAGTGTGCGGAATGAAGACATGGTTCGCCCTTGCGATCATCATGGCCGTGCCTCGTCCCGGTCATCCACGTCTTCATCCTTTGCCGAGACGTGGATGCCCGGCGCGGGGCCGGGCATGACGAATGAATGTCGCGGCTAGATCAGCTTCCCCATCGCGACCGCGGTATCGGACATGCGGTTCGAGAAGCCCCATTCGTTGTCGTACCAGGACATCACGCGCACGAGCGTGCCGTCCATGACCTTGGTCTGGTCCATGTGGAAGACCGACGAATGCGGGTCGTGGTTGAAGTCGATCGAGACATTCGGCGCGTCCGTGTAGCCGAGAATGCCCTTGAGCTGCCGCTCGGCCGCGCGCTTCACGGCGGCGTTGACCTCGTCCTTGCTCGTGGCCTTCTTGGCGACGAACTTGAAATCGACGACCGAGACGTTCGGCGTCGGCACGCGGATCGCGACGCCGTCCAGCTTGCCGTTCAGCTCCGGCAGCACGAGGCCGACCGCCTTCGCCGCGCCCGTCGAGGTGGGGATCATCGAGAGCGCCGCCGCGCGCGCGCGATAGAGATCCTTGTGCATCGTGTCGAGGGTGGGCTGGTCGCCGGTATAGGCGTGGATCGTCGTCATGAAGCCCTTCTCGATGCCGATGGCGTCGTTGAGGACCTTGGCAACCGGCGCGAGGCAATTGGTCGTGCAGGAGGCGTTGGAGACGATCTTGTGATCCCTGGTCAGCTTGTCGTGGTTGACGCCGTAAACCACGGTGAGGTCGGAATTCTCGCCCGGCGCCGAAATGAGGACGCGCTTGGCGCCGGCGGTCAGGTGCATCGCCGCCTTGTCCCTGGCGGTGAAGATGCCGGTGCATTCCATCGCGATATCGACGCCGAGATCCTTCCAGGGCAGCTTGGTCGGGTCCTTCTCGGCGGTCACCTTGATCGCGCCGTTGCCGACCGAAATCGTGTCGCCCTTCACGGTCACGTCGCCGGGGAAGCGGCCATGCACGGAGTCGTAGCGAAGCAGATGCGCGTTGGTCTCGACCGGGCCGAGATCGTTGATGCCGACCACCTCGATGTCCTTGCGTCCGGATTCGGCGATGGCGCGCAGCACATTGCGCCCGATGCGGCCGAAGCCGTTGATGGCGACGCGAACCGTCATGTTCTTGCTCCTTGCAGATGCCGGCCCGCGGCGGGTGCGGGCGTGAAACAGGGCGCGCGGGTTTTCGCGCAAATCACCGCGGCGTGCAATCCGCCGAAGGCCGCAGTTTCAGCGGATGGTCAATGCGCGCCGAGCTTTTTCAGCGCGGCGTCGGCGACCGCCTCCGCAGTCATGCCGAAGTGCCGGTAAAGGTCCTTGTAGGGGGCGCTGGCGCCGAATCCGGTCATGCCCACGAAAAGGCCGTCCGAGCCGATGATGGCGTCCCAGCCCTGACGGATGCCCGCCTCGACGCCGACATTCACCCGTGAGCGGCCGATAATGCGGCGGCGGATGGGTTCCGGCGCTTCGAAGAACAGCTCGAAACTGGGCACCGAGACGACGCGCGCCGAGACGCCCCTGGCGGCGATCAGCCTGGCGGCCTCGACGGAGAGGGCGACTTCGGAGCCGGTGGCGAAGATCGAGATATCGGTTTCGCCGTCGGGCCCCGCGATCTCGTAGGCGCCCAGGCTGCAGATATTGTCGCTGTCCACGCCGGTCCGCAGTTGCGGCAGGTTCTGCCGCGTCAGCGCCAGCACGCTCGGCCGCTGCCTGTTCTGGAGTGCGAGCTGCCAGCATTCGATCGTCTCGACGGCGTCGCAGGGGCGGAACACGAGCAGGTTCGGGATTGCGCGCAGGGCGGCGAGATGCTCGACCGGCTGATGCGTCGGGCCGTCCTCGCCGAGCCCGATCGAGTCGTGCGTCAGAACGTAGATCACACGCTGGCCCATCATGGCGCCGAGCCGGATCGCCGGCCGGCAATAATCGGAGAAGACGAGAAAGGTGCCCGAATACGGAATGATGCCGCCATGCAGCGCCATCCCGTTCATGGCGGCCGCCATGCCGTGCTCGCGGATGCCGTAATGGATGAAGCGGGCGGCGTAATCGGCCGCCGACATCGCCTTCATCGCCTTGGTGCGGGTATTGTTCGAGCCGGTCAGGTCGGCGGAACCGCCGAGCATGGCGGGAACCGCCGGCACGAGCGCTTCCAGCGCGAATTCGGACGCCGAGCGCGTGGCGATGTCCCTGGGCGCGGCGGCGAGCTTCCGCTTCACGTCCAGCACAGCCGCCGTCAGGGCTTCCTCGGGCAGATCGTTTGCGATCCGGCGCTCGAATTTGCTGCGCTGTTCGGCCGATAATGCGGCGAGCCGCTGCGTCCAGGCGTGACGCTCGCCCTGCCCCCGCATCCCGGCCTTGAGCCAGAGCGCGCGGATATCCTGCGGCACCTCGAAAGGCGGATAATCCCAGCCGAGCGCCTTGCGCGCGCCCGCGATCTCGTCGGCGCCGAGCGGGGAGCCGTGGCATTTCTCGCTGCCGGCCTTGCTTGGCGCGCCGAAGCCGATCGTGGTCTTGCAGGCGATCAGGCTCGGCTTGTCGGACGCTTGCGCGCGCGCGATGGCTGCGGCGATCGCCTCGGGATCGTGTCCGTCGATGCGCTCCGCCCGCCAGCCGGCGGATTCGAAGCGCGTCACCTGATCGACCGAATCCGACAGCGACAGCTTGCCATCGATGGTGATGCCGTTGTCGTCGAACAGCACGATCAGCCGGTTGAGCTTGAGGTGTCCCGCCAGCGCGATGGCTTCCTGGCTCACGCCTTCCATCAGGTCGCCGTCGGAGGCAAGCACGTAGGTCTTGTGATCGACGAGATCGGCGCCGAATTCCGCGGCGAGATGCCGCTCGGCGATCGCCATCCCGACCGACGTCGCAAGGCCCTGTCCGAGCGGGCCCGCGGTCGTCTCGACGCCGGGCGTGTGCCCGTATTCCGGGTGGCCGGGCGTGATCGAGCCGAGCTGGCGGAAGCGCTTGATCTGGTCGAGCGTCATCGCCTCGTAGCCGAGCAGATGCAGCAGCGCATAGATCAGCATCGAGCCGTGGCCGGCCGACAGCACGAAGCGGTCGCGGTCCGGCCAAGCCGGATCGGCGGGATCGAATTTCAGAAAGCGCGCGAACAGCACGGTCGCGATGTCGGCCGCGCCCATCGGCAATCCGGGATGGCCGGATTTCGCCTGCTCGACCGCGTCCATCGCGAGCGCGCGAATGGCGTTGGCCATGCGGTCATGATCGGCGCGCGGAATGGGGGGCATGCGGCCTTCGAAAGGGGCTGCGACGGCTGCCGTCGCCAAGGCTTTTGACATGTTCGGGGTCCGGTCGATGGCGGCGACATATCACGCGGGGGCAGGGAGTCCAATGTAAGTCCCTGTCGCCGCAGGCAGCTTTGCACAGTTCCACGTGAAAATGGGGACATTGCGCCATCGGCAATTGACGCCGATGCAAGCGCAAAATAAGCTTTTTCTCTTAAACCATTGTGTTCGCGTGAGTTTTTGAATCCATGTCCGATGCGAGCGCGATCGAGGCAGCAACCCGAAGGCTGGCGCTGGCGCTCGATTCGCTGGAGGCGGCCGTGGAGCGGCGGCGCGAGGCCGACCGCAGCGAGGAATCGGTCCACGCGCAATTGCACGCGCTCGGTGCGGACCGCTCCAAGCTCGCCGCCGAACTCGACGCCGCCGCGGCCCGCTCGCGCCAGCTTGAATCGATCAACCGCGAGATCGCCCGGCGCCTCGACATCGCGATGGACAACATCCGCTCCGTGCTGGACGCGCAGGAGCGCTGAGGAGGGCCCATGCCGCAGGTCAACGTCACCATCGCCGGCCGCCACTATCGCATGGCCTGCGAGGACGGGCAGGAAGACCATCTCGTGAAGCTCTCGCAGCTGCTCGACCAGCGCATCGCGCAATTGCGCGGCTCGTTCGGCGAGATCGGCGACACGCGCCTGACGGTGATGGCCGCTATCACCATCGCCGACGAGCTGAGCGAAGCAGACCGGCGTATTCGCCGGCTGGAGGAGGAACTCACCGCCCTGCAAGACGCGCGCGTGCTTGCCGCGGAGCGCACCCAGAGCACGCAGGCCGCGATCTCGGCCGCGCTCAATTCCGCCGCGGAGCGGATCGAGAGTGTCACACGCAAGCTCAATCAGAGCGTGGGCCACGGCGGCATCCTGCCGATGGGCTGAGCGGCTGGCGGTCGCGGCCGCGAGCGATTACATTGCAAGGGCGGTGCTGCGGGGTGCGTGAGGAGTCATATCCCCGGGGCCTTATCGATCCTGAAGGGAGCTGTCCCTGACCGGACCCGTGGGTCCGGACATATGGCGCCCACCTACTTTCGTAGGGAACCCGGGATCGACACTCCCACGGCCATCGCGGCCCGCACCATGTCATGCCGGCTTCAATCCGCCGTCACCCTGAGGTGCGAGCGGCGCAAGCCGCGAGGCTCGCAGGGCGACGGCGGCCGCCACCCTGCGAGGGCTCGCCTCGCTCGCACCTCAGGATGACGGTTGGAGTGTCCGAGGCTCTTGCATCCGATCCCAAGGCAGACCTCCGCGCAACCGCACTCGCTGCCCGCGATGCGCTGTCGCCGGACATGCGCGCGGCTGCGGCGGAGACGATTGCCGCGCGCCAGTTCCCCATCGGCATCCCCGCAGGCGTTATCGTGTCCGGCTATTCGCCGATGCGCAGCGAGCTCAGTCCGCTGCCGCTGATGCGCAAGTTCGCGGAAGCGGGTGCGCAGCTCGCGCTGCCGGTGGTGCAGAAGCGTGGCCAGCCGCTCGTGATGCGCGCCTTCGCCCTCGGCGACGAGCTGGCGCGCGGGCAATGGGGCATCCGCGAGCCGAAGCCAGACGCGCCGGAGGTTTTTCCCGACATCATGCTGGTGCCGCTCGCGGCCTTCGACCGCGCGGGCCACCGCATCGGCTATGGTGCCGGATATTACGATATAACCATTGCCAGCATCCGCGCCATGAAGCCCGTCATGACCGTCGGCCTTGCATTTGCGGCGCAGGAGATCGACAAGGTTCCCGCAACGCCCCGCGACGAGCGCCTCGACCTCGTGCTGACGGAGCGCGAGGTGATCGATCTGCGGAGGACGTAATTGCGTATTTTGTTTGTGGGCGATGTGGTCGGCCGCGCTGGCCGCACGGTGCTCGCCGAAAGGCTGCCCGGCCTCGTCGCCGACTGGAAGCTCGATTGCGTCGTCGTCAATGGCGAGAATTCCGCCGGCGGCTTCGGCATTACCGAGCAGATCTATAACGAGTTCGTCGATCTCGGCGCGGATGCGGTCACGCTCGGCAATCATGCCTGGGATCAGCGCGAGGCGCTGGTCTTCATCGAGCGCGCCCCGCGGCTCGTTCGCCCGATCAATTTTCCGCAGGGCACGCCCGGCCGGGGCGCGGCGATGATCGAGGCCAAGAACGGCGCGCGCGTGCTGGTCATCAACGCGATGGGCCGCATCTTCATCGATCCGCTCGACGATCCGTTCGCCGCGATCGAGCGCGAGCTGAATGCCTGCGCGCTCAAGAGCGGCGCCGACGCCATCGTCATCGACCTGCATGCCGAGGTGACGAGCGAGAAACAGGCGATGGGCTGTTTCGTGGATGGGCGCGCCTCGCTCGTCGTCGGCACGCACACGCATGCGCCGACCGCCGACTATCGCATCCTTCCGGGCGGCACGGCCTTCATGTCGGATGCCGGCATGACGGGCGACTACGATTCCGTCATCGGCATGGTCAAGGATGAGCCGCTCGGCCGCTTCCTGCGCCGCATTCCCTCGGCCAAGTTCGAGCCGGCGATGGGGCCGGCCACATTCTGCGGCCTTGCGGTCGAGACCGACGATGCGACCGGCCTTGCCGCGCGCGTCGCTGCGGTGCGGCTCGGGCCGCACCTGGAGGAATCCGTTCCGCGCTTCTGGCTCGAGAGGTAAGTCGCGGCGCGTCAGCCTTGGAGCCTGTAGCCGAAATGGCGCGCGGGCCAGCCGCTCTCGCGCAGGATCGCCGCCTGCATATCGGGCGGCATGGTCTGGCGCCACGCGTCCTCGACGTGGATCGAGTCCGTTCCGGCAAACGAGAATCCGGGGCTGCCCCCGAGCGTGTGCTGCGCCGCGGTCTGCTCGCGCATGGCTCCATCGTGACCTGCATCGCGCAGAATGGCGCGGCAGGCGCCGGCGGGATCCCTGTAGAAATCCTCGTAGGTGATGGCGTGCCACGGCAGGCGCGGCGCGATCCTGCGGAGCGCCAGCGTCGCGCCGTTCAGGCGGCGCCAGTGTTTTGCCATTGCGCCCGGCGCGATGCCGGTGCGGCGGCCGGCGGATTGCACGACGCCGCGCGGATCGCGCACCACATGCACCGGAATCACGACGACGTCCGGCAGCGTCATGTAGAGCAGGAGCTGATCCGGGTCCTTGCTGGAATCGACGAAGACGCGCGACGGAATTTTCCTGGCGATATCCTTCAGGGTCCGGCCGAGCGACTGCGCGGCGCGCGCCTCGGTTCCGAGCAATGGCGCCCCGACGGCAGCCGCGAGCGCGTTGACGGCCATTCGAAAGCGCGAGCCGTGCTGCGGCAGGAAGCCGGCAACTTCGTCGCGCCAGATCGGGCACCGTTCGATTGGCTCGCCGCAGCCGCAAACGGCATGCGCGTCCGCAAGCTGTCGCAGTCGCTTGATCTCTCCAAGCGCGGCGACATCCCGGAATTGTGCAAGCGCCGCCTGCAACACGGTGGAGCCGCAACGGGACGTGCCGATCAGGCAGACGACCGTAATCCCGGAAGGCGTGGCCCTTGTGTTCATTGCGAAAACTCTCTGCCGACAATGCGTGCGGGCGTCAAATCCCCGAAATCGGGCAAGGCGGCCTCAAACTCTTTCGTCCACTGTTGCCGCGGCGACGCAGCGCCCTCCTTGAAAGCGTCGCGGCCGCTCCTCAAATCCCGTCTCCGTTCGGGCATTCAATGGGGGTCGATGTGAAGAATTGGAATTCCGACGCCTTCTCTCGCCGCGACGTGCTGGCAATGGCAGCAACCGCATCGGCGGCGTCGCTTGCTCCGCCGGCGCTCCGGCAGGCGATGGCCAAGGCCCCGCTTCAGAATATGCTGGCGCCCGCGTGGTACAGGTTCAAGATCGGCTCGTTCGAGGCCACTGTGGTGTCGGACGGTCCTATTGTTCTGGGGCCGCCGCAATCGGACCTTCTCAAGGGCGTCTCGAAGGAGGAATTCGCAAGGGTCCTGGCGGACAATTTCCTGCGAAGCGACAATGTCTTGCTCGAGCAGAACGTGCTGGTCGTCAATACCGGAAGCGAACTGGTGCTTTTCGATACGGGGTCCGGCTCGGCCAAGATGTTCGGCGACAAGGTCGGACGCCTGATCCCCACGCTGCAAGGCGCGGGGTTCGACCCGAAGGATTTCGACGCCGTTATTTTGACCCACACGCATCCCGACCATTGCTGGGGCTTGCTCGGGGCGACCGGAGCGCCGGCTTTCCCCAATGCCAGGATCTACCTGACCCGGGCCGATCTCGATTTCTGGACCGACGAGAGCAAGGGCAGCGACGATTTCATGAAGGCGATGATCGCCGGCACGCGCGCCCAGCTCCTGCCCTTGCGCGAGCGCCTCACCTTCATTCGGGACGGACAGGAGATCGTTTCGGGCATCCAGGCCATCGCGGCACCGGGGCATACCGTCGGCCATACCGTCTTCATGATCTCGTCCAGCGGCCAGTCGCTCCTGAATGCCGGCGATCTGGCGCACCATCAGGTCCTGTCGACCGAACGGCCGCAGCTTGAATTCGCCTTCGACACCGACGGAAAGCAGGCCGTTGCAAGCCGAATGCGGATTTTCGACATGCTGGCCGCACAGCGAATTCCCATGCTGGGCTACCATTTTGCCTGGCCGGGGATCGGCTATCTGGCGAGGCAGGGCGCGGCATTCCGCTATTTTCCGGCGCCTATGCAGACCGCCCCCTAGGCTTGGGCCGATCGCGGTCTGCGGGGCTCGGCGAGGGTTGTCGGCCCCGCGCCCGCTATCTTATAACGCCGCCGGTCGAAGGCATTGTGCAGCGGGCGGCAATGGCAGGTCATTCCCAATTCAAGAACATCATGCATCGCAAGGGCCGGCAGGATAAGGCCCGCGCGAAGCTGTTTTCGAAGCTTGGCCGCGAAATCACGGTGGCCGCCAAGATGGGCCTGCCGGACCCGGCCTTCAATCCGCGCCTGCGGGCCGCCATCCTCGCCGCCCGCGCCGAGAACATGCCCAAGGACAATATCGAGCGCGCGATCAAGAAGAGCCAGGGCGGCGACGCGGAGAACTACGACGAGGTCCGCTACGAGGGCTATGGGCCGGGCGGGGTTGCCATCATCGTCGAGGCGCTGACCGACAACCGCAACCGCACGGCCGGCGAGGTGCGCGCGGGCTTCACCAAGAACGGCGGCAACCTCGCGGAAACGGGCGCGGTGTCGTTCATGTTTGACCGGGTCGGCGTCGTCGAATTCGATGCGGGCAGGGCGAGCGCGGATGCGATGCTGGAAGCGGCAATCGAGGCCGGCGCCGAGGATGTCGTGTCCGACGAAAGCGGCCACACGATCTACACGACGCCGGATTCGCTCGCCGATGTATCGAAGGCGCTGGAGGCGAAATTCGGCGAGCCCCGCAAGTCGGCGCTGAGCTGGAAGCCGCAGAACACGCTCGCGGTCGACGACGAGCAGGGCGAAAAGCTTCTGCGCATGATCGAGGCGCTGGAAGAGAACGACGACGTGCAGAACGTCTATGCCAATTTCGAGGTGTCGGACGCGCTGATGGCGAAGATGGGCGCCTAGCGGAGCACGCCGTCCCATAGCGGCATGGAGACGATCGCGGCGGCCGCCACGATCACATAGGCGATGCGCCGGTAATCGACTTCCGACGCGATCAGGAACAGCCGCGAGCCGAACGCCATCGCCGCGACCTGCAGGGGTCCGATCAGGAGCGAGATCGCCACGATATCGGGCGTGAGCAGGCCGCGCATTGCATAGGTGACGATCGAGGCTGCCGAGAAGATCGCGAAATAGACGATGAAGTTCGCGCGCACGACATGGGCTGCGAGCGCGCTCCCGAGCCAGTAGATGATGACCGGCGGGCCGGAAATCTGCACCGCGCCGCCGAGCAGGCCCGCGATCAGGCCGACGCCGATCGTGATCGCCAGCATCGGCCGGCCGTGATAGCGCCAGCCCGAGACGAGCACCGCCAGAATGACGCCGACCAGCGCGCAGATCATCCACCGCAAGGTCTGGGAGTCGGCGTAAAGCAGCACCAGCGTCCCGTACTGGGCGGCGAAAATGGCGGCCGCCGCGAGCGGCAGAATTTCGTGCCAGCTCGCATCCTTGTAGACCTTCGGCACGAAATAGAGCCCGGTCAGGAGGTCGATGATCACGAAGGTCGCGACAGCCACCTGCGGCGAATACACCGCGCTGACCAGGGGGATGTGAATGAGCGCCGAGCCGAATCCGGAAAAGCCGCGCACCGCGCCCGCGAGCGCGGTGATCGCGGCCGCGAGCCACAGCCGCGGATCGGCGATGACGGCGGCAAAAGTCGATGCGTCGGGGATGAAGGTCACGGCGGGAGCTGGTTTTGCCGGCGTCTCCTAGCAGGACTTTCCGTGCATTTCGATCCCGCGATTGCATGACCGTCCGCCGGAGCTATGCGGAACTGCGCCCCGGCGCTATCAAGGCAGCCTGATGGGCCGCCCGATTCGCATCCTCGGCATCGATCCGGGCCTCCGCCGCACCGGCTGGGGCCTGATCGAATGCGAGGGGAACCGGCTGGTTTTCGTGGCCTGCGGATCGGTCGACACGCATGAGCGCGATACGCTGGGCATGCGGCTGGTTGCGATCCATGACGGGCTGTCGCGGATTGTCGAGGAATTCCGGCCCGACGAGGCCGCCGTCGAGGCGACCTTCGTGAACAAGGACGCCGCCGCGACTCTCAAGCTCGGGCAGGCACGCGGCATCGCGATGCTGATCCCGGCGCGCGCCGGACTGGCCGTCTCCGAATACGCGCCGAACCTCGTGAAGAAGACCATCGTGGGCACCGGACACGGCGAGAAGGCGCAGATCAGGACGATGATCGGCGTTCTTCTGCCGAAAGCCGACCCGCGCTCTGACGACGCCGCCGATGCTCTGGCGATCGCGGTCTGCCACGCGCATCACCGCACGAGTCTCCTGCTCAAGGCGGCCCTGGGCTGACGGCTATGTTCCGAAGGCGAACAGGTCCGCGTCCGGATCGCGGCCGCCGGTCAGGGCCGTCCGCAACAACTCCGCCGCGATCCGGCTATAGGTGATGCCGTTGCCGCCATAGCCGAGCGCGGCCCAGCAATGTCTCATGCCGGGAATTTCGCCGATCGTGGGCAGGCCCGTCTTGCTCCCCCCGAACGAGGCGGCCCAGGCAAAGTCGATCCGCGTGTCGAGGCCGGGAAACAGCTTGCCGAGCCTTGTCTGCAACAGGCGCGTCTTGCGCTCGATCAGCGCGTCGCGGTCAGCGTCGTCGGAAAATTCCTCATCCTCGCCGCCGCAGATCACCCGGTTGTCGTCCGTCGTGCGCATGTAGAGGTAGGGATCGGACGCCTCCCAGATCATGCATTGTTCCGGCCACGGCACGCGCCGCTGCGGCACGGTCGCGATCACCCAGGTCGAGGCGATCGTGTGGCCTTTGGCCGGCACGCAGTCCGGCAATTCATAGCCGGTGGCGAACACGAGCGTGCGGCAGCGGATGCGGTGGCCGTCGCCCGTCGTCGCCACCGCGCGCGTCCTCGCCGCCGACACGTCGACGATCTCCGCGGGCGCATAAACGCGCGCGCCGTTCGCGCATGCCGCGTCGAACAAGGCGCTGGTGAGCGTCTTCGGATTGACCGCGAGATTGCCGAAGCCCAGCAGGGCGCCCGCGCGCGCGATCCCGAAGCGCTGCCTGAGCTGAGTCCGTCCGAGAAACACGCTTTCGAGCCCCGCGGCATTGCGCGCGTCTCTCTCCCGCTTCAAGGCCTTCGCATTCAGCTCGTCGCCCGCGAGATAGAGCGTCTTGCGCTGCGCCGCATCGGCGAGGCCAAGCTCCTCGATGCGGGCCGCGAGCGCGGTCAGTGCGAGACGCGAGCGCCGCCAGGCGCGCACAGCCTTGTCCTGTCCGATCTTGCGAGACAGTTTTGTCAGCGGGGTGTCGATCTCGTACAGGACCAGCGCGGTGCTGGCGCTGGTTGCTCCCTTCAGCGGTCGACGCTTGTCCACGACAACGGTGGAGAGGCCCGCGCCCGCAAGCGCATCCGCGATCATCGCGCCGGTGATGCCGGCGCCGATGATCAGAACGTCCGTGTCGATATTGCGGGTCAGGCGCCGATGCGGCACGCGCGGCGTGCGCATGCGCTGCCAGATGGTCCGGCCTGTCCGCAGGTCTCTGTCGTCCGTGGCCATTTCGGGGTCCCGTCAAGGCAGCGGCCAGCCCAACGCGCGACGGCCGGATTCGATCCGGGCACGCGATCAATTGAGCACAATACTTTCCGAAGGCCGGTTCCCCCTTTTCGGGATCATGCTTCTAGGCTTTCGCCGTCACCCGCCGCAGGAAGGCGCCGATTTCATCGACATGCGGCCCCATCGCGGCGATCCAGCCCGTGAGATTCACCGCGGAATGGATCATGCCGTTCCAGAGACGAAATTCGACCGGCACTCCGGCCGCCTTCAGCCTGTCGACCAGCGCCACCGAATCGTCGCGCAGCGGATCGAATTCGGACGCCGCGACGAAGAGCGGCGGCAGCCCTTCGAGGTCGGCAAGCAACGGAGCGGCCAGCGGGTTCGTGCGCGATGCGGCGTCGGGCAGATAGTGATTCCAGTACCAGGCCATCTCCTGGCTCATGATGAGATAGGGGCCGCCGCCGAAATCCTTCTGGGATTGCGAATCCAGGTCGGGCGCATAGCAGCCATAGATCAGGGCGGCGCCGCGCAAGGGCGAGGTGCCGGCGTCGCGCAGCGCCAGTGCAGTGGCGAGCGCCAGCGCGGCGCCCGCGGAATCGCCCGCGATCGCGATGCGTTCCGGATCGATGCCGAGTTCGCCGCCATGCACGGTGGCCCAGCGCAATGCGGCGATGCAATCCTCGAGCGGCACGGGAAAGGGATGCTCGGGCGCGAGCGCATAATCGACGCTCAGCACGCGAAGGCCCGAGCGCTTCGCAAGCTGGCGCGGGACGCCGTCATAGACATCGATGTCGCAGGTCACGAAGCCGCCGCCGTGGATGAAAATCACGGTCGGCGCAGGCGCCGGAATGCCGGGATCGTAGAGCCGCACGCGGATCGGCCCGCTGGCGCCGGGAATGAGCCGCTCCTCGATATGCGGCAGCGCGGGCGCGCCGGCCGACACATAGAAGGGCACCAGCCGGTCGATCAGCGCGCGCGCGCTTTCGGGCGTGCGCTCGAAAATCGGGGCTTCGCCGGCCGCGCCGGCATAGATGCGCGCGAGCACGGCGGCGGCCTGCGGATCGAGCTTCGACCAGGGCTCCTTGAATATGGCCAGCGGATCGTCCATCTGATGCCCCCGGGCCTGAAAATGCACGAAATTGACGGCCCTTGCGAAAGTTCGTCCGGTCGGGTCGGATCGCCGCGCGGGCGGACTTTAGGCGATTCGCCGCCGAAGGCACGATGATCGGAAAGCTCAATGGCACCATCGATTCCTACGGCGAGGATTTCGTGATCCTCGACGTGCATGGCGTCGGCTATCAGGTGCATTGCTCGGCGCGTACGCTGCAGGCGTTGCCGGCCGTCGGCGAAGCCGCGACGCTGTCGATCGAGACGCATGTCCGCGAGGACCTGATCCGGCTCTATGGCTTTGCGAGCGACGTGGAGCGCGAATGGTTCCGCCTGCTGCAGACGGTGCAGGGCGTCGGCGCCAAGGTCGCGCTCGCCGTGCTCGGCACGCTGAAGCCCGCCGAGCTTGCCAATGCCATCGCCTTGCGCGATCGCGCGGCGGTGTCGCGCACGCCGGGCGTCGGGCCGAAGGTCGCCGAGCGCATCGTCACCGAGCTGAAGGACAAGGCCCCGGCCTTCACCGATGTCGATCCGGCGGTGATACGGCTCACCGGCGAAGTGGAGGACAGGCGCGCGCCGCAGCCGGTGCGCGATGCGGTCTCCGCGCTCGTCAATCTCGGTTACGGTCAGCCGCAGGCGGCCGCCGCGATTGCCGCGGCGACCCGAAGCGCCGGCGAGGGCGCCGATACGCCGAGTCTGATACGCTTGGGACTGAAGGAATTGTCGAAGTAAGGACGGCATGCTGAGCAGGAAGGACAAGGAACTGGTCGACGCCGCAATCGCCGCGATCAAGGGCCGCTATCGCAACGACTGGCAGGAAGTGGGCGCCGCCATGCGCACGCGCGACGGCCGGATCGTGACCGGGGTCAATATCGACGCCTATCTCGGCCGCATGGCCGTCTGCGCCGAACCGATCGCTATCGGGCGCGCGATCACGGAGAACGGCGACAAGGGCATCGAGACCATTGTGGCCGTGCGCCATCCGAAGCCCACCGATCCCGACCAGACCATCCGCGTCGTGTCGCCCTGCGGCAGCTGCCGCGAGCTCATTCACGATTACGATCCGAAGGCCAGGGTGATCGTCCCCAACGGGAAGGGGCAGAGCGTCGTCTCGATCGGCGAATTGCTGCCGAACAAATACACGCGCGGGGAGGGGGGATGAGTGCGCCGCCGCGCCTCGTCACGCCCGAGCGCCGCGAGGATGATGCGGACGCCTCGCTGCGTCCACAGCGCCTCGCGGAATTCGTCGGGCAGGAAAAGGCGCGCGCCAATCTCTCGGTATTCATCCAGGCGGCGCGCGAGCGCGGCGAGGCGCTCGATCACGTGCTGTTCGTCGGCCCGCCCGGTCTCGGCAAGACCACGCTCGCGCAAATCCTCGCGCGCGAGCTTGGCGTCAATTTCCGCGCAACCTCCGGCCCCGTGATTGCCAAGGCCGGCGACCTCGCGGCACTCCTCACCAATCTTGAGGAGCGCGATGTGCTCTTCATCGACGAAATCCACCGCCTCAATCCCGCGGTCGAGGAAATCCTTTATCCCGCGATGGAGGATTTCCAGCTCGACCTGATCATCGGCGAAGGGCCGGCGGCACGTTCAGTGAAGATCGATCTGGCAAAATTCACCCTCGTCGGCGCGACGACGCGCGCGGGGCTGCTCACCAACCCGCTGCGCGACCGCTTCGGCATCCCGGTGCGGCTCAATTTCTATACCGAACGCGAGCTCGAGCAGATCGTCACCCGCGGCGCGCGCGTGCTGGGCGTCGCGATCACGCCGGACGGCGCCAACGAGATCGCGCGCCGTTCGCGCGGCACCCCGCGCATCGCGGGCCGGCTGCTGCGGCGCCTGCGCGATTTTGCGCATGTCGCGGGCAGCAAGGCGATCGACCGCGCGGTCGCCGACAAGGCGCTGGGCGCCCTGGAAGTGGATGGCGCGGGCCTGGATGCGATGGACCGGCGCTATCTCTCGACCGTCGCGCTCAATTACGGCGGCGGGCCCGTCGGCGTCGAGACCATCGCCGCCGCGCTGTCGGAACCGCGCGACGCGATCGAGGACATCATCGAGCCGTTCCTGATCCAGAAGGGCTTCGTCCAGCGCACCCCGCGCGGACGCCTGCTCACCGGCCACGCCTTCAGGCATCTCGGCCTTGCGGAGCCTGCGCGCGACCCGGGGCAGTTCCAGTTGTTTGAAAGCGACACGGATGCGGACTAGGAAAGAGTTGCGCTTGAAGCATCGTCATGCCCGGCCTTGTGCCGGGCATCCACGTTTTGGCAGGCTTGAATGTGTCACACGGATGGCCGGGACAAGCCCGGTCATGTCTCGGTTTGAGCGATGACCTCCATCCCCCTCGACGGCGAGCTTCGCGACGGACGCCACACCCTGATCGTGCGCGTCTATTACGAGGACACCGATTTCACCGGCATCGTCTACCACGCCAATTACCTGCGCTACATGGAGCGCGGCCGCACGAATTACCTGCGGCTGATCGGCGCCGACCACCGCGCGCTGTTCGAGCAGACGGAGGAGGAGGCGCCCGGCTTCGCCTTTGTCGTGCGCTCGATGAATATCGATTTTCTCAAGCCCGCGCGGATGGACGACATCCTCACGGTCGTGAGCGAGCCCAACGAAGTGAAGGGCGCCTCGGTCACCATTCGCCAGCGCGTGATGCGCGGCGACGAATTGCTGGTGCAGGCGGACGTCCGCGTCGCCTTCGTTTCCGGCGGGCGCGCGAAGCCGATTCCGAAGCCCCTGCGGATCGCGATGAAGGCCGACCAGGACAGCCTGACGCCTCCTTGACGGCGTCGCGGATCACATCCCCGCGGGCGGCCGCGCGTCCGGTCGAGCCGCCTTGGACGCTTGCGGAATGTCCGGCGTGCGCATGCGCGAAAACCCCTCGAAGCCGAGATCGATCGCCGTCTTGAGGGCGATCAGGATAATGAGCGGCGCAACGCTGCCGACGGATTGCATGAGAAATGCGCCGCCCAGGATGGTGAGGTGCATCACCACGATGCGCGCGTAGAAGGCGTGGATCGCGATCTTGCGCCGCCCGGACGCATCGGCGGGCGAGTCCGGGGGAACGATGGTCGACATCACCCAGGCATAGGCCTTGCGCAGGTCGACCAGGGTCACGAGCCCGCGGCCGATGACCATCGCGACGATCGGTACCCACAAGCCCGTGCCGAGGATCACGACCGCCATGAATCCGTCGATGCCATCAACCCGGTCCCGCCACGGGCCCGAGAACAGAGACCACAGAAAAACGAAATGCACGGTCATGAAGATGCCGGCGTGGAAGGTGACGAACACGATTCCGACGCCGAGCGCGCCGCGATGGACATCGCTGGGCGGCTCGCGCAACGCCTGCACCATCATCCAGAAGCCGATAATGGCCGTATCAAACCAGTACAGGATGAGCAGCAGGAAGAGGTCCCAGTTCCAGTACAGGACTCCCGCCAGCGGGACGAGATTCGTCACCACGAGGATCAGAGCGGAGAGCGAGAGCAACCGGTCCATCGAATCGATCCCGTAAATTCGGAAAGGATAGCGTTCGCGGGACTTTGCTGCGCCATCGACGTGGCCCCGGCGCGATGTTAAGAACATTTACATGCGCTGGACCAAAGGCGGCGGGCACGGCTCGCGCGGCTATCACCACGGCAATCTCAAGGAGGCGCTGATCCGCGCCGCGCTCGAACTGATCGCGGAGAAGGGACCGGCGGGCTTCACCTTTGCGGACGCCGCGCGCTGGGCCGGCGTGAGTCCGGCCGCGCCCTATCGCCATTTCCGCGACCGCGACGAACTGTTGTCGGACGTCGCGCTGCGCGGCTTCGAGGAATTCGAGCGGCGGCTGACCAAGGCCTGGGACGAGGGCAGGCCCGCTCCGTTCGCTGCCTTCGAGCGGCTCGGCAAGGCGTATCTCGCCTTCGCGCGCGAGGAACCGGCCTTCTATTCGGCGATGTTCGAAGCCGGCATCCCGCTCGACGCCAGCGCGGAATTGCGCGCGGCCGGCGACCGCGCCTTCGGCGTCGTGCGCATGGCGGCCGAGGCGCTGCTCGCGCTCCTGCCTGCGGCGAATCGCCCGCCTGCGCTGATGGTGGCGCTGCATATCTGGTCGATGTCGCACGGCATTGCGTCGCTGTTCGGTCGCGAGAACGCCCAGCGCAAGCTGCCGATGTCGGCCGAGGACCTGCTGGAGGCCGAAGTGCTGATCTACCTGCGCGGGCTCGGGGTTCCGGGCATCTGAAAACCGCGACCCGCCTCTTGACACCTGGGCGCTGCCCGTTATGTTAATGTTATTAACATTCACATACGCGAGGCCGAGATGACGATCACCGAGAAGCTCGACGAACTGGGAAAACCCGCCTGGATCGCCCTGATGATCGTGGGCTTCATCGTCTGGTGGCCGATCGGCCTTCTGACGCTGGCCTTCCTGATATGGAGCGGACGAATGATGTGTGGACACCGCAGCGTTGAACGCTGGCAGGAGAAGATCAATCGCATGCAGGCCCGGATGGACCGCGCGCGCGATCGCATGGGAAGCGGTTTCGGCGGCGGCTTCTGGCAGCCGCCTTCGAGCGGCAACCGCGCCTTCGACGAATATCGCATGGAGACGCTGCGGCGGCTGGAGGAGGAACAGCGCGAGTTCCAGGATTTCCTCGCGCGGCTGCGGATGGCCAAGGACAAGGCCGAGTTCGACCAGTTCATGGCCGATCGCCGGCGCGGCTCGGAGAATGCGCCGCCCGCGCAGGCCTGAGCGAAGGCTTGAAAGCCAGCGTCAAGGAAGTTCATGCCGCGC
>JACAEG010000275.1 GCA_013388965.1 Pseudorhodoplanes sp.
GAGCAGGGGCGCATTCATCCGATCAGTCAGGTGATCGACGAGCTGACGGCAATCTTCGCCGACATGGGTTTCGCCGTTGCCGAAGGGCCGGACATCGAGACCGACGACTACAACTTCACCAAGCTAAACTTCCCGGAAGGACATCCCGCCCGGGACATGCACGACACTTTCTATTTCAATCCGAAGCCCGACGGTTCGCGGCTCCTGTTGCGCACGCACACTTCGCCGGTGCAGGTGCGCACCATGCTCGGCCAGAAGCCGCCGATCCGCGTCATCATTCCGGGCCGCACCTATCGCAGCGACTCGGACCAGACCCACACGCCGATGTTCCACCAGGTCGAGGGCCTGGTCATCGACAAGGGCTCGCATCTCGGCCACCTGAAATGGATTCTCGAGGAATTCTGCAAGGCGTTCTTCGAGGTCGACAACGTGAAGATGCGCTTTCGTCCGTCCTTCTTTCCGTTTACCGAGCCCTCGCTCGAGGTCGATATCCAGTGTCGCCGCGACAAGGGCGAGGTCCGCTTCGGCGAGGGCGAGGACTGGCTGGAAATCCTCGGCTGCGGGATGGTGCATCCGAACGTGCTGCGCAATTGCGGGCTGGATCCCGACGAGTATCAGGGCTTTGCCTGGGGCATGGGCATCGACCGCATCGCCATGCTGAAATACGGCATGCCGGATCTGCGCCCGTTCTTCGAGGCGGATGTGCGCTGGCTGTCGCATTACGGCTTCCGCCCGCTCGACTTCCCGACCCTCGCCGGCGGACTGAGTGCCTGACCGTGGGCGATCGTCCGACCAACCGGAAAAGGGCCGGCTTCTTTTCCGGCTTGCTGCCGAGCAGCGAGTAAGAAATCCAGAATTACGGCAAGCTGATCGAGCGCGCCGAAAGCGGCTCGACCGCCATTACGGCAGCCTACCAGACCATCGACGCCAAGGCGGCGGGCGTTCTCACCCACGTGTCGATGATGATCGCCGGGCTCGGTCTTTGCGTGCCCTTCCTCGCGCAGCATATCTTCGAGGAAGGCGTCGTTATTGCGGAGATCATGGTCTATCTCGTGATCGCCGTGGGATGCCTGCGGTGCCTATCGCTGTTTCGGACGGTCCAGCATGTCGACAATCCGGAAGCGCTCGAACGCGACATGCGGCGCGAGCTCGTCCTGCGGCACGAGCTGTGCCGGCTTTGCATTCGTGCATCGATCATCTTCACGCTATTCGTGCTCCTCAGCCTGCCAGTTCTTTGGTGGTGGAATCCGCTTTAGGTAATTCGGGCAAGCGATATGAAGTTCACACTCTCCTGGCTGAAAGAGCATCTCGACACGGACGCGAGCCTGTCCGAGATCGTCGACACGCTTACGATGATCGGACTCGAGGTCGAGGCGGTCGAGGACAAGGCGAAGCTGCTCGCCCCCTTCGTGATCGCCCGGGTGCTCGACGCAAGACAGCACCCGAACGCCGATCGCCTGCGCGTCTGCATGGTCGATACCGGCGACGGCAATCCGGTCCAGGTCGTATGCGGCGCGCCGAACGCGCGCACGGGGATGATCGGCGTATTCTCTCCGCCCGGCTCCTACATCCCCGGCAAGGACATCACGCTCGGCATCGGCACCATTCGCGGCGTGGAAAGCCGCGGCATGCTGGTCTCGGAAGCCGAGTTGCAGATTTCCGACGATCATGACGGCATCATCGACCTGCCGGCCGACGCACCGGTCGGCAAGGCCTATGCCGAATGGGCGGGCCTCGGCGATCCGGTGATCGAGATCAACCTGACGCCCAACCGCTCCGACTGCGCGGGCGTCAGCGGCATTGCCCGCGACCTCGGCGCGACCGATATCGGCAGGTTCAAGCAGAACGCGCCCAGGCCCGTGAAGGGCGAATTCCCATGCCCGGTGAAGGTGACGCTCGATTTCGGATCGACGCCTCCGCTCTGCCCCGCCTTCGGCTTGCGGCTCGTGCGCGGCGTGAAGAACGGGCCGTCGCCGGAATGGCTGCAGAAGCGGCTCGTCGCGATCGGGCTGCGTCCGATCAATGCGCTGGTCGACATCACCAATTTCATGACCTTCGATCGCGGGCGTCCGCTGCATGTGTTCGACGCGGCGAAGGTGCACGGCAATCTCACGGTGCGCCGGGGACGGCCCGGTGAGAGCCTGCTCGCGCTCGATGGTCGCACCTACGCGCTCGACGAATCGATCTGCGTCATCGCCGACGAGCAGGGCGTCGAATCGCTCGCTGGCATCATGGGCGGCGAGGAAACCGGCTGCTCCGAGTCGACGACCGACGTGCTGATCGAATCCGCGCTCTGGGACCCGCACAACATCGCGCAAACCGGCCGCAAGCTCGGAATCCATTCGGATGCGCGCTACCGCTTCGAGCGCGGAGTCGATCCGGCCTTCATGCTGCCGGGGCTCGAGCTTGCCACGCAGATGGTGCTCGACCTGTGCGGCGGCACGCCCTCCGAGGTGGTCGTCGCCGGCACCATTCCGACCCCCGACAAGCTGATCAATTTCCCGCTCGGCGAGGTGAAGCGGCTGTCCGGGCTGGATGTCTCCTTCACCGAGGCGAAGCGCGTGCTGGGGCGACTCGGATTCTTCGTCGCCGGAACGGGTCCTGTAAGCAAGGTCGCGGTCCCGTCCTGGCGGCCGGACATCGAGGGCAAGGCCGACATCGTCGAGGAGATCATCCGCATCATCGGCGTCGACAAGGTTCCGACCACGGAATTTCCGCGCGGCGACGCCCCGCGCAAGCCGATCCTGACGCCGTCGCAGCTGCGTGCGAGCCGGGCGCGGCGCGCGCTCGCCGCGCGCGCGATGGTGGAGGCGGTGACATGGTCGTTCATCGCCAGGCCGCATGCCGAATTGTTCGGCGGCGGCCAGCCGGAGCTGGCGCTCGCCAATCCGATCGCCTCCGATCTGTCGGACATGCGGCCGAGCCTTATTCCGGGCCTCGTCGGAGCGGCACAGTCCAACCACGACCGCGGATTCCACGACGTCGCGCTGTTCGAGGTCGGCCAGATTTTCAGGAGCGACCAGCCCGATGGCCAGTTCACAGCCGCCTCGGGGGTCCGGCGCGGACTGGCAAAGCCGTCCGGCTTGGGCCGCAACTGGTCGAACGGCAATGCGGATGCGAATGCGTTCGACGTCAAGGCCGATGCGCTCGCCGTGCTGGCCGCCGCCGGCGCGCCGGTGCAGGCGCTGCAGGTCGTGCCGGGCGGACCGGCCTGGCTGCATCCGGGCCGCTCCGGAACGATCCAGATCGGCCCGCAGAACGTGCTAGGCCATTTCGGCGAGCTGCATCCACGCATTCTGAGCGCGCTCGATGCCGAGGGGCCGCTGGCCGCCTTCGAAGTGGTTCTCGATCGCATTCCCGCCGCCAAGCCGAAGGCGACGCGGGCCAGGCCGCCGCTCGTGCTTTCGCCCTTCCAGCCGGTCGAGCGCGACTTCGCGTTCATCGTCGACCGCGCGGTCAAGGCGGGCGACATCGTGCGGGCTGCGCAGAATGTCGACAAGAAACTCATCACGGACGTTGCGGTGTTCGACGTCTATGAAGGCAAGGGCATCGAACCCGGCAAGAAGTCAATCGCCATCGCGGTCACGCTGCAGCCGCGCGAGAAGACCATGACGGACCAGGAGATCGACGCGCTGGCCGCAAGGATCGTCGCCGAGGTGAGCAAGCGCACAGGCGGCGTGCTGCGCGCCTGATGTCGATCATTCGCGCAGAATTCGGAATGTCGGCTGCTGCGGCTCGGGCCTTGTCTGCGCGCGCGGCTCACGGCGCTGCCGTGTCGGCTTCTGCGGCTTGGCTTCGGGAGCCGGGGCCGCGCCGACGCCGGAGAACCTGAGCGCGGCGACCGCGGCGCGATCCCCGGATTCCCAGGCGCCGCCCACAGTCCCCCACAGCATCTCGTGCGCCGCCTCGCCTGCGAAGAATATCCGCTCGCGCAACGGCTCCATCAGGATTCGCCGCGACGGCTGTCCGCCGACCGACGCGGCCGAGAAAGCCCCCTGGACGAAAGGCTCGGCGAACCACTGGGTGGCGTGCATGCGCTTGATCGATTTCTCGATCTCGGTCCCGAACAGGCCGCCAAGCCACTCAACCGCAAAATCGGTCATCGCCTTGCGGCCGCGCGATGCCAGCTCGCGGCCGAACGAGCCCGCCACATCGACATAGGTCAGCGACGTCCCCGACACGTTGGCGAGGATCGAGGCCGTCCGTATGCCGTCCGTCTTCTCGAACACGAGGTCGTCACGCTGCAGATTGAGGGGATTGCCCTCCATCTCCAGCGCGATGCGCTCGTAGCTCCCGAGCGACAGTTTCTGCAGCGCATCGAGCTGGCGCTTGGGCAGTTCGGGCGCAAACCTGATCGCGCCGCCGGCAAGCACGTTGGTCGAGGCGGTGACGACGACGGCGCGGGCGTTGATCTTGCCCCTTGGCGTTTCAATCTCGACCCCGTTGCGGACGGACGCGATCGACAGGACCGGCGTCCCGAGCTGCACCGGCAGGCCTTCGGCAAGCTTGCTCAGCAGAGTCCCCAGCCCCTGACGGCAGAAGGCATCGAGATCGCGCTCGCCCGATCTGGCAAAATCGGCGGCCGATACCTCCGACAGATCCTTGGCGCAGCCAAACGGCCCGAGGACGAATTCCACCGAGCCCTTCCACTCGCCGAGATCCCTGGGCAGCGCGCGCGCGCAGGACATGTCCGTGGTCCCGCGCGCCGCATCCAGAATCGCACGGTTGGCACGCACCACCGTTGCCAGGAAGTCTTCAGTCTCGCCCTCGCGCGCATAGCGGCGGCCGATCTTGAGCTTCTGGCCGCGCGGTGCGGGATAGACGTCCACCCCGGCCGTCGCCGAGAACTTGGACAGCGGATTGATGTCCGGAGCATGGAGCCAATGCGCGCCCAGATCGAACGGCACGCCGAAAATCGCGGTGTCGGTGATGCAGCGCCCGCCGATACGCTCGCTCGCCTCGAGGATCGCAACGCGGCGCCCTTCCAGGATCACCCGCCGCGCGGCCGCGATGCCCGCGGCGCCCGCGCCCACGATCGCCACATCGACTTCGGCGCTCGGTGCTGGAGCCGGGCGCACCTGCGCAAGCGCCGGAGCCGCCGCAGCGCCCGCGGTCGCGGCAAGAAAAAGGCGGCGGCTGAATCCCGGCATGGTTTCCAAGGCGTGACTTCGCCTGCACTTGATAGCGCGGATTCGGACTTTGCTGCAAATGCACGGTCAACGAACTGTCAACAGGCCGCGCGGCGGATGAACAGAATCGCAACGCGTGCCGCGTAAAAATACCGACCGGCGTCGCGGAGCCATGCGCGCGGGAAGAACGTCCCGATGAGTTCCATGCTCGATTTCGCCGGGCGGCACATCGCCCGCTACCTTGAAAAGCCGGTGAAGGGCTACGAGCCTTTCACGCCGAGCGATCCGGTGGCGTTGCGCGCGACCTTGCGGCCGGGCGACGTGCTGCTGGTCGAAGGCAACAACCACGTATCGGGCGTGATCAAGTACCTCACGCAATCGACCTGGTCCCACGCCGCGCTCTATGTCGGGCAGGTGGGCGACCGCACCTCGGCCGACGGCGAACCGCTGCTGCTGGTGGAGGCGGAACTCGGCAAGGGCGTGATCGCCTCTCCGCTCTCGAAATACACACATTTCCATACCCGCATCTGCCGCCCGATCGGTCTGTCGAAGGACGATTGCGCGCGCGTCTGCGCCTATGCGACCGAGCGCATCGGCTTCGACTACGACCTCAAGAACATCATCGACCTGATGCGCTTTCTGCTTCCCATGCCTGTGCCGCAGCGCTGGCGGCGGCGCATGATCGCGATGGGCTCCGGCGACCCGACGCGCATCATCTGCTCGGCGCTGATCGCGCAGGCATTCGAGACCGTGCGCTATCCCATCCTGCCCAAGATCACGCGCATCGAGAGCGAACAGGCGCGCGAGGAGATCCTGGAAATTCGCCATTCCTCACTCTATGCGCCGCGCGATTTCGACATCTCGCCCTATTTCGAGGTGGTGAAGCCGACGCTGCAGAACGGCTTCGATTACCGCAAGATGCAATGGGCGGACATGAGAGCGGACCTGCGGGCGGTCGCGGACGGCACCGCCTGCCAGCTTCCGGCCATGTCCGCCGCCGATGCGAGCCTCGTGCCGGCCGACACGCGCCCCGATGCGGGCGCGATCCAGTCTGCCTGACGACCCTTGTGAAAGGCGGCTGCCGACGCTATCTCCCCGCGGTCTCGCCTGGGGGAATTCGGAATGATCGGCGCCGCCGTCAAGGCCTTGCAGCAGATGTTTTCGCCGCCCTTCCGGTCGGTGCTGATCAAGTCGATCCTGCTTGCGCTGGTCATGGTCGCGCTGATCGGCGTCGGCCTGCACCAGGTGCTGACCTGGCTGACGGAGTCGGGCGGCGTCTGGGTCGAGGGGCAGGTCGGGCAGACCTACGCCAATCCTCTGAGCTGGATCGTCTGGTTCCTGTCGATCGCGGCCGGGCTCGGTATCGTGGTCGGTGGCATCTTCCTGATGCCGGCGGTGACCGCCTTTGTCGGCTCGTTCTTCGTCGACGAGATTGCCGAGCTGGTCGAGCGCGAATATTACCCTTCCGATCCGCCGGGCAAGGCGCTTCCGCTCGCGCGCGGCATCATGGAAGGCCTCAAGACCGCGCTCGTCGCGGTCGTCGTCTACATCGTCGCATTGCCGTTCGTGTTCGTCGCGGGTCTCGGCCTGGTCGTGCTGTTCATCGCCGCGGCCTATCTGCTGAGCCGGGAATATTTCGATCTCGCGGCGATGCGCTTCCGGCCCGTCGAGGAGGCGAAGGCCTTCCGCAAGGCGAACCAGACCACGGTGTTCACCGCCGGCCTGCTGATCGCGGCCTTCGTATCGATCCCGATCGTCAATCTCGCGACCCCGCTGTTCGGCATGGCGCTGATGGTGCATGTCCACAAGATGCTGTCGAGGCGGCAATTGACGGCGAGGTAATTCTCTCCGTCGTCATTCCGGGGCGTGCGCGGCTGCAAGCACCGTCTTGCCCGGCCACTTGCACAAATCCGCGATGATGCATTTCTCGCACAAGGGCTTGCGTGCGAGACAGACATAGCGCCCGTGCAGGATCAGCCAGTGATGCGCGTGCGGCCGGTATTTCATCGGGATCACGTCGCCGAGCTTCAGCTCGACCTCGAGCGGCGTCTTGCCGACTGCGAGCCCGGTGCGGTTGCCGACGCGGAAGACATGCGTGTCGACCGCAATGGTCGGTTCGCCAAAGGCGATGTTGAGTACGACATTCGCAGTCTTGCGGCCGACGCCGGGCAGAGCTTCCAGCGCCTCGCGCGTGCGGGGCACCTCGCCGCGATGCTCGGCAATGAGCTTCTCCGACAGCGCGATGACGTTCTTCGCCTTGTTGCGATAAAGCCCAATGGTCTTGATCAGGTCGCGCACCTTCGGCTCGCCAAGCTTCACCATCTTCTCCGGGGTATCGGCGGCGGCGAACAGGGCGGGCGTCGCCTTGTTGACGCCGGCATCGGTCGCCTGCGCGGAGAGGACGACGGCGACCAGCAGCGTGAAGGGGTTGATGTGCTGCAATTCGCCCTTCGGGGCGGGATTGGCGGCCTGGAAGCGCCGGAAGGCTTCCTCGACCTCGGCCTGCGTCCATTGGGGCAATTCGCCATGCATCGCCCTGGCGTCGGCCCTGGCGCGGGCGGCCGGCCTTTTGGGCTTCGCGGCCCGGCCTTTTTTTGCAGCCTCGATGCGGGCACGGGTCGTTTTTCTGGCCATGTTTCCCCTATATTGGGCGGTATGACACCGCACAACGACCCGATTTCCGAACCCGCACTGTTTTCCGCAACCATCACGCCGAACCGCTCGCTGCCGCGATCGGGCTTTCTCGCGGTGATGATCGCAATCGGCGGGATCAGCTTCGTCACCGGCCTGGTCTTCGCGCTGATGGGCGCATGGCCGGTGCTGGGCTTTCTGGGCCTCGACGTGCTTCTCATCTACTGGGCCTTCCGGGCCAATTACCGTGCCGGCACGGCCTGCGAGACGGTGACCGTCACCCCATCCGAGATCGCAGTCCGCAATGTCGGGCATCGCGGCCACGTCACCGAATGGACCGCCAATCCGCTCTGGGCGCGGCTGGAGCGCGAAACCAGCCCCGATTTCGGTCTTACCCGCCTGTTCGTCGTCTCGCGCAGCCAGAAGCGCCCCGTTGCTGACTTCCTCTCGCCTCACGAGCGCGAAGACTTCGCCACGGCCCTGTCGGCCGCCCTGGTCGAGGCCAGGCGCGGCCCGACCCGGACCGTGTTTTCGTAACGACGGGTGCGTCCCCCTTCACGCTGCGCGCTTTGGCGGACCTCCCGAATGACCATACTGGCCAGAAATCGGGTGGGCAGGGCGCGAAGCGGCGCCTAGACCGGAGGGCGAATGGAGAGCCAGACCATGCTGTCGCCCGACCGCGCCCCGGACCTCACGACGCTCAGGCATGCCGCGCAGGACTACGACATCGTGCGCCGCGGCATCGCGCATATTCGCACCAATTGGCGCGAGCAGCCCGAGATCGAAGCGATCGCAGAGGCAGCCGGCGTGACCCCGACCGAGCTGCATCACCTGTTTCGCCGCTGGGCCGGGCTGACCCCGAAGGCGTTTCTGCAGGCGCTGACGCTCGACACTGCGCGCAAGCTGTTGCGCGATTCCGCCAGCGTGCTGGATGCGGCCTACGAGGTGGGGCTTTCCGGCCCCGGCCGGCTGCACGATCTGTTCGTCACCCACGAGGGGATGTCGCCGGGCGAATGGAAGGCCGGCGGCGAAGGCCTGACGATCGTCTACGGCATCCACCCTTCGCCGTTCGGCAGCGCGGTCGTGATGGCGACGCCGCGCGGATTGTGCGGGATCGCCCTCGCCGATTCCGGCAAGGAGCGCTCCGCGCTGGCCGACATGAAAGGCCGCTGGCCGAAGGCGCGCTATGTGGAGGACGCGGCGCAGACCGCGCCGCTCGCGCAGCGCATTTTCGATCCCGCCCTGTGGCGGGCAGACCGCCCGTTACGGGTGGTCCTGATCGGCACCGATTTCGAGATCCGCGTCTGGGAAACCTTGCTCAAAATCCCAATGGGCCGCTATTCGACCTATTCCGACATCGCCGCAAGCGTCGGCTCCCCCAAGGCCGCCCGCGCCGTCGGCGCCGCAGTCGGCAAGAACCCGGTCTGTTTCGTCGTTCCCTGCCACCGTGTCATCGGCAAGGGCGGGGACATTACCGGTTATCACTGGGGCCTCACCCGCAAGCGCGCGATCCTCGGCTGGGAAGCCGGCAAAGCCGCCTGACACGGACGGGTCGTTCGCGAGCGCTGCATCGGCGACGGCAACGGGAGCCGCTTCGGGCTGCGCGCCGCGCCGGAAATTGCCGGACTGATAGGCGACGAGCGTCTCGGCGCTCTGACGATCCATGTAATCGGCGAGCGCGGCATAGGTCGTGCAGCGCACTTCCGGCAATCCGCATACGCTGCGCGCAAAGGTCTTCAGAGCCTCGCGATAGGCGCCGTTCTGATAATCCGTGAAGTGATGCCCGATATGGATGGGCGCGCGGTTGCCGTTGTAGCTCGCCTGGAAATAGTCGAGATAGCTCTGCAGCATCTGGCGCGCGAAGCGCTCGCGGTTGGCGGCGCTGGCGATCCCGAGCGACTGCGCGACGAGGAAATTGTAGTCCATCGAGAGGGTTCTGCGGCCCGCACCGTTCAGCCGGATATTGGCAAGATTAAAGCGCCAGATGCCGCCCTTCCTCACCGGCCAGGCGTCTGGCTCGCCGACACCGCTGGTGTCGTAGCGAAAGCGGCCGCGCATGTTCGCGTAAAGATTGTCGTTGGTGGCGAGATAGGGCGCACGAAAGCCCGCGATCCGCGACAGCGGAAAGGCAAAGCCGCTTGCCGCCGGCAGGCCATTATTGGGCGCGGCGTTGCGGAACAGCTCGTCGAACATGTGGAATTCGCGCGCCCAGTCGGCCTGCGACCAGCCGCGCCCGTCGAAATGTCCGACCGCATGCGAGCCGATCTCGTGGCCCTGCGCGACGAGCGTGTTGATCAGCGCGATACGCTCGCGCACGTCCTCGACACTGCCGCCGAAATTGATGCGTGAGGAGCCGCGCGGCTCGCGCGGCGGCACGTAGATCGCGCGGTTCGCATGGGCGAGAAAATTGATGCCGCTGACGAAGAAGGTGAACTTCAGCGGCTTGCCGGCTGCGGTCATTTCGGCGGCGAAGTCGCGCCATTCGCGCCACCGCTCGACCTCGCCGCAATTGTCGAAGGCGATGGCCACGAATTGGGGCGGGCGCGTAACCTCGGCCTGCGCCGGAAGGCACAGCGACACGCACGCAGCCACAGCCGTTATGGAAATACGCCCCGACACCACCCCAACCCCGGAGCGCACCAAATCACGGATGCGCGCTGGAAGGCAACCGTCGAAGACGTTTGCGTTTAATGCCGGATGAGCGGAGACGGTTGACGATCCGTTACGCCGCCAGATCGAGCTTGGAGGCAACCGTCGCGTCGGCGTTGAGCCGGTAGACGATCGGCACCCCGGTCGCGAGCTCGCGCTTGAGGATGCCCTCGGGCGACAGCCGCTCCAGCACCATCACGAGGGCGCGCAGCGAATTGCCGTGCGCGGACACGATGGTGCGCTCACCGCGCAGCACGCAGGGCAGGATTTCCTGCACGTAATAGGGCAAGGCGCGGGCAACCGTGTCCTTCAGGCTCTCGCCGCCGGGAGGCTGGATGTCGTAGGAGCGGCGCCATTTCAGCACCTGCTCCTCGCCCCATTTCGCGCGGGCGTCGTCCTTGTTCATGCCGACGAGGTCGCCATAGTCGCGCTCGTTCAGCGCCGGGTCGCGATGGATCGGTATGCCGCTCTGGCCCATCTCGTCGAGAATGAGATCGAGCGTGCGCTGCGCGCGCCTGAGCGAGGAGGTGAAGGCGATATCAAAGGCGAGTCCCTGCGCCTTCAGCTTGCGGCCGGCAAGCTTCGCCTCCTCGACGCCCTTGTCGGTGATGTCCACGTCGCGCCAGCCGGTGAAAAGATTCTTCAGATTCCATTCGCTTTGGCCGTGACGCACGAGCACAAGGAGGCGGTCGGTCATTTCTGTCCTTTCACTCTTCGCCGTCATTGCCGGGCCTGACCCGGCAATCCATCCTTCGAGGAAGACGGACCCGCGGGTCAAGCCTGCGGGCGGCTTTCGAACTCAAAAATCCCCCAGGCCCAGCACATCGGCCATCGAATACAATCCCGGCCTCTGCCCGCGCGCCCAGAGCGCGGCCTTGAGCGCGCCGCGCGCGAAGATCATGCGGTCCTCCGCGCGATGGCCAAGCTCGATGCGCTCGGCGGGGCCCGCGAAGATGACATTGTGCTCGCCCACCACGGTGCCGCCGCGCAGGACCGCAAAACCGATATCGCCCGCCTTGCGCGCGCCGGTATGACCCTCGCGTGCCATTACGCTGCGCTTTGAAAGATCGATGCCACGACCTTCCGCCGCCGCACGCCCAAGCAGGAGCGCGGTGCCCGAGGGCGCGTCGATCTTCTTGTTGTGGTGCATCTCGAGAACCTCGATGTCGAAATCCTCGTCGAGCGTCCTGGCGACTCTCCGCACGAGCGCGGCGAGCAGATTGACGCCGAGGCTCATATTGCCGGATTTCACGATCGCGGCCTTCTCGGACGCCGTCTTGATCGCCGCTTCGTCGGCGGGAGAAAGGCCGGTCGTGCCGACGATGTGAACCTTGCCGGCCCTGGCGGCGCGCGCGGCGAGATCGACGCTTGCCGCCGGCACCGTGAAATCGATCACGCCATCGGCCGCAGCCAGCGCCGCGTCGATGTCGCGCGTCAGAGCGACGCCGATCTTGCCGAGGCCCGCGAGGTCGCCCGCATCCTGCCCGAGCAGCGGCGAGCCCGGCTGTTCCAGCGCACTGGCAACGACAAGCCCCTTGCTCTCGGCGACCGCGCGGATCAGCGTGCGTCCCATGCGCCCGCCCGCGCCCGCGATCACAATCCGCATGTCGGACATTCAGATAACTCCAGCAACGCAGGGGGTATAGCGATGTGAGGGGGTGAAGAAAAGCCGGGCCCCGTCCTCGGTGATGGCCGGGCTCGCCCCGACCAACCATCACGCGAGAACCACGGACCGGCGGATCGACACGCGGATGACGGATCGGCCCTAAGGCTGCGGGCCGTCGTAGCCTTCCGTCACGATGAGGTCGGCCTCGGCGTTGGCCTTCCGATGCGGGATGAGCCTGGAATATTCGGGCGATCTGTAACAGGCCAAGGCCTGATCGTAGCTCGGAAACTCGATGACCACGACCCGGCTCTTGGCATGGCCCTCGACCGTTTCGGTGGCGCCGCCGCGCGTCAGATAGCGTCCGCCGAACTTGCGAAAGACGTCCGCAAGGCCCGCAACATAGTCGTTGCGATAGCCATCCATGTTCTTAACCTCGACCAGCGCGATCCAGTAGCCTTTCGGCATTGTTCGTCCTCCCCTTTTCAGCGTTCTGCCGCAGCCGAGATTTCTGCCACGATCGCCTCTGCAACGGATTTCGGATCGCCTGCTTCGGTGATCGGCCGCCCGACCACGAGATAGTCGGAGCCCGCCGCAATGGCGGCCGCAGGCGTCATGATGCGTTTCTGGTCTCCGCTCGCCGACCCGGAAGGCCGAATGCCGGGCGTCACCAGCACGCGGCCGGGGCCCGCAATCGGCCGCAGCATCGCCGATTCCTCCGCCGAGCAGACGATGCCGTCGATGCCGAGCGCGCAGGCCTGCTCGCTCTTGCGCCTGACCTGGTCGCGCGCCGTGCCGACATAGCCCGCCTCGCGCACATCGTCGTCGTTGTACGAGGTCAGGATCGTGACGGCGAGGATCTTGAGCGGCGAGCCGCGGCGCGCCTCGAGCGCGGCTTTCATCGTCTGCGGATAGGCATGCACGGTGAGAAAGGTCGCGCCGAGCTTGACCACGCTCTCGACGCCCCTGCCGACAGTGTTGCCGATATCGTGCAGCTTGAGATCGAGAAAGGTCTTTTTGCCGCCCTTCGCGAGCTGCTCCGCGAAGGAGAGACCGCCAGCGTAACCGAGCTGATAGCCGATCTTGTAGAACGACACGGTGTCGCCGAGCCGCGCCACCATGTCTTCGGCCATCGCGACCGAAGGCAGATCGAGCGCAACGATCAGGCGTTCGCGCGGACTGATCCGAATTGCGCTCATGTGCCGAGCCTCGCCATTTCGATCAGGCGCCGCAATGCGGCGCGCAATGCTCCGGCGCTGCGCTCGTCCTTCAGGTTGCCCATGTCGTCGAACCCGTCCGCCGCACGCGCCACCGCAACCTGCTCCGGGATGACGAGCGCGCCACAGCCCACCTCGAGCACCTGGCGCAGCGCCAGCAGCGAGCGCATCGCGCCATAGGCGCCGTTCGAAGCGCCGCCGATGGCAAACACGCGGTTCCTGTAGGCTGCGAGCGGCGGCTCCTTGCCCTCGCGCACGCGCGACACCCAGTCGATCGTGTTCTTCAGCAGCGGCGTGACCGAGGCATTGTATTCCGGGCTCGCGATGAAGACGCCCTGATGCAGCATGATCATCCGCTTGAGATTGACCGCCTGGTCTGGCGGGCCGGACTTCGCCTCGAGATTGGCGTCGTAGAGCGGCATCGGAAAATCGGCAAGCGAGATATGGGTGACGTCGGCGCCCGCGAGCGCGAGTTCCTTGGCCGCCAGTGCGGCGAGGCTTGCATTGAACGAGCCCGCGCGAATCGAGCCGGCAAACACGAGGATTTTCGGAATGGGCATGCGGTCCGGAGAGGTTGATCGTGCGACAGGTTAGTTTGTCATGGCCGGGCTTGTCCCGGCCATTCACGCCATCACCCGGAAAGAAAAGCGGATGCCCGGCACGAGGTTTGCGCTCGGCCGAAAGGCCGGACCCGGGCACCGGGCATGGCGAATTTTCGCAGCGCGCGAGTGCCTCAGCCCTTGCGATAGACCCACACGCGCGCGGGCGGGAAATTCAGCCAGATGCGGTCCGACACTTCCGCCTCGAAGCGGGCAATGCCCTTCGGAATGAGCGGGGTGGTCATCGCATAGGTGAACTGTATGAAGGGCGCGTCGGGCTGCGACACGCTGAGCGCATCGTTGATGACGCGCAGCCGCGTCCTCAGCGGCTTGGTCAGGAGCGGCAGGCCGGAGACCACCGCAGCGGCCGGCTCGCGCATGATGTTCTCAAGCAGCCGCTTCAGGCTGTAGGCATCGCCCTGCACCACCGTCGCGGCCGGAAAGCGCGTGCGCAGCAGGCGGCAGAAGCTCGGATTGAATTCCACCAGAAACAGGCGCGCCGGATCGACGCCACGCTTCACCAGCGCCTCGGTCACCGGACCGGTGCCCGGCCCGAGCTCCACGACCGGACCCGTGGAGGCGGGATCGACATAGGACGCCATTGCGCGCGCAAGCGCCTTCCCGGACGGCATGACCGCGCCGGTCGCCAGCGGCTTTTCCAGCCAGGATCGAATGAAGGTAACCTCGTCGTCGAGACGGTCGAGACGCAGGACTCTTTTCCCGCCGAAACGATAGGACTTTTTTTCGGCAAGGGATGTCTGGAATTGCATGACTGTCACAAAAAAGTGGCAGGCCCCGCCACGTTCGTAATCGGTATAGGGCGCGCGTTCGGCGGTCAAGCGCCGCTCAGGTGCCGAGCCCCTCGAACAAATCCTTGACTCTCGCGAAGAAGCCCGCGGACTCCGGCTGGGTGTCCTTGGACGAGAGTTTTTCAAACTCATGCAGCAATTCGCGCTGCTTTTTGGTGAGATTCTGCGGCGTTTCGACCACAACCTGCACGTACATGTCGCCAGTCTGCCGCGAGCGCAGGACCGGCATTCCCTTACCGGCGAGCCGGAAGCGGCGGCCCGACTGCGTTCCGGCCGGAACCTTCACGCGACTCTTAGAGCCGTCGATGGTCGGCACCTCGAAATCGCCGCCCAAAGCCGCCGTCACCATGGAGACGGGAACGCGGCAATGCAGGTCGGCGCCGTCGCGCTGGAACAGCGCGTGGGGCTGGATCGACAGGAAGATATAGAGATCGCCGGCCGCCCCGCCCCGCAAGCCGGCCTCGCCTTCGCCGGCGAGGCGAATGCGGGTGCCGTCCTCGACGCCGGGCGGAATGTTCACCGACAATGTGCGTTCGCGGGTCACGCGACCGGAGCCCGAGCAGGACGGGCAGGGATCCTCGATCACCTGGCCGCGACCGTGACAATTCGGGCAGGTGCGTTCCAAAGTGAAGAAGCCCTGGGCGTGCCTGATCTTGCCGGCACCGCCGCAGGCCCCGCAGGTCCTGGGCTTGGTGCCCGCCTTGGCGCCGGAGCCCGAGCATTGATCGCAGGTGACCGACGTGGGAATGCGGACCTCGGCGGTCTTGCCGCAAAAGGCCTCTTCCAGCGAGATTTCCATGTTGTAGCGCAGGTCGGCGCCGCGCTCGCGGCCCGAACGCCCGCGCCCGCCCGCCATGCCGAACACGCCCTCGAAGATATCGGCGAAGGCGGACGCGAAATCGTTGCCGAAGCCGTGCGCGCCCTGACCGCCGCCGCCATTCTCGAAGGCGGCATGGCCGAAGCGGTCATAGGCCGCGCGGCGGTCGCCGTCCTTCAGGACCTCGTAGGCCTCGTTGATTTCCTTGAACTTGATCTCGGCCGTGTGGTCGCCGGGATTGCGGTCCGGGTGATACTGCATCGCGAGCTTGCGGAACGCAGCCTTGATCTCGCCGTCGGAGGCGGTGCGCGACACGTTCAGCGTTTCGTAATAGCAGCGCTTGGACATCGACTAACGTCCAACCCCCCGTGGGCCGTCATGCCCGGGCCTGGCCCGGGCATCCAGCGCCTTCGAAAAGATCGACCCGCGGGCCAGGCCCGCGGGTGACACCGTATCTGGACGGCCGCACATGGCTGCGCGAACGATCAAGCCGACTTCTTGTTCTTCTTGTCGTCGTCGACCTCGGTGAATTCCGCGTCGACCACGTCGTCCTTCTTCCCGCCGGCATCGGCGCCGCCGTCAGGCCCGCCGGCTCCGTCGCCGCCGCCCTGCTGCGCCTTGTACATCGCCTCGCCGAGCTTCATCGAGGCCTGCGCCAGCGCATTGGTCTTGGCGGTAATGGCCTCGGCGTCGTCGCCCTTGAGGGCTTCCTTCAGGTCCGCCATCGCATTCTCGATCGCACGGCGCTCGGTCTCTCCGACCTTGGAACCGTGCTCCGCGAGCGCCTTCTCGGTCGAGTGGACCAGCGCCTCGGCGTGGTTCTTGGCTTCCACGGCCGCCTTGCGCTTCTTGTCCTCTTCCGCGTGCGACTCCGCGTCCTTGATCATCTTCTCGATGTCGGCCTCGGACAGGCCGCCCGACGCCTGGATGCGAATCTGCTGCTCCTTGCCGGTGCCCTTGTCCTTGGCCTGAACGTTGACGATGCCGTTGGCGTCGATGTCGAAGGTGACCTCGATCTGCGGCACGCCGCGCGGCGCCGGCGGAATGCCGACGAGATCGAACTGGCCGAGCAGCTTGTTGTCGGCCGCCATCTCGCGCTCGCCCTGGAAGACCCGGATCGTCACCGCGTTCTGGTTGTCCTCGGCCGTGGAGAAGATCTGACTCTTCTTGGTCGGGATTGTGGTGTTGCGGTCGATCAGGCGCGTGAACACGCCGCCCAGCGTCTCGATGCCGAGCGATAGCGGCGTCACGTCGAGCAGCAGCACGTCCTTGACGTCGCCCTGCAGCACGCCCGCCTGAATGGCCGCGCCGACCGCAACGACTTCGTCGGGGTTCCCCCCTTTGTGCGGCTCCTTGCCGAAGAACTGCCGCACCACCTCCTGCACCTTCGGCATGCGCGTCATGCCGCCGACCAGCACCACCTCGTTGATTTCGCCAGCGGAGAGACCGGCGTCCTTCAGCGCGAGCCGGCACGGCTCGACCGTCTTCTGGATGAGATCGTCGACCAGCGCCTCGAACTTGGCGCGCGTCAGCTTCATGGTCAGATGCTTCGGCCCGCTCGCGTCGGCGGTGATGTAGGGCAGATTGATTTCGGTCTGCGTCGTCGACGACAACTCGATCTTCGCCGCTTCCGCCGATTCCTTCAGCCGCTGCAGCGCGAGCTTATCGCGGCGCAGGTCGATGCCCTGCTCCTTCTGGAACTCGTCGGCGAGATAGTTGACGAGCCGCATGTCGAAGTCTTCGCCGCCGAGGAAGGTGTCGCCGTTGGTCGACTTCACCTCGAACACGCCGTCACCGATCTCGAGAATGGAAATGTCGAAGGTGCCGCCGCCAAGATCGTAGACTGCGATGGTGCCGGTCTTCTGCTTGTCGAGGC
>JACAEG010000290.1 GCA_013388965.1 Pseudorhodoplanes sp.
CCTGAGGCCGGCGCGCGGCAGCATCAAGTCCGCGCATGACCGCAATCGACGCCACGCTCGCACGCCTGCAGGCGCTGCATCCCAAGCTGATCGATCTGTCGCTCGATCGCATGTGGCGCATCCTGGAGCGGCTGGACCATCCCGAGCGGAAATTGCCGCCCTTGATCCATGTCGCGGGCACCAACGGCAAGGGGTCGACCGTCGCCTTCATGCGCGCGATCCTGGAGGCCTGCGACGCGCGCATTCATGTGTATACCTCGCCGCATCTCGTGCGCTTCAACGAGCGCATCCGGCTCGGGGCGAAGGGCGGCGGACATCTCGTCGGCGATGCCGCTCTGCAGGCCGCGCTCGACGAATGCGAGCGTGTCAATGACGGCGAGCCGATCACGATTTTCGAGATCACCACCGCGGCGGCCCTGCTGCTGTTCTCGCGCCATCCCGCCGAAATCCTGCTGCTCGAAGTCGGGCTAGGCGGCCGGCTCGATGCAACCAACGTGATCGACCGGCCGCTGGTGAGCGTCATTACGCCGGTGTCGCAGGATCACGCCGATTATCTCGGCGACACTCTCGCGAGCGTGGCGACCGAGAAGGCCGGGATCATCAAGCGCGGCGTGCCTGTCGTTGTCGCGCCGCAGCCGCCCGAGGCGCTCGCGGTGATCGAGGCTGTCGCGCAGCGTGCCCGCGCGCCGCTGCATGTCATGGGCGAGCACTGGCAGGTCAGCGAGGAGCGCGGCCGGCTGGTTTTCCAGGACGACGACGGCCTGCTCGATCTGCCGGCGCCGAAGCTGTTCGGCCGCCATCAGACGGTGAATGCGGGGGTCGCGCTCGCCGCGCTGCGCGCCGCCAATCTCAATGTGCCGCCGCGCGCCTGCGAGGCCGGCATCGTCAAGGCCGAATGGCCCGCGCGCATGCAGCGGCTGACGCTGGGCTCGCTTCCTCCGTTGCTGCCGGTCGGCGCCGAGCTCTGGCTCGACGGCGGACACAATCCGGAGGGCGGGCGCGCGATCGCGGCCGCCATCGCCGATCTGGAGGAGCGCGTGCCGCGGCCCCTGGTGCTCGTCGCGGGCATGCTGGCGAGCAAGGATTATGAGGGTTTTCTGAGCAATTTCGACGGTCTCGCGCGGCGCATTTTCGCGGTCGCAATTCCGAACCAGGCCAAGAGCCTGCCGGCATCCGCGATCGTGGACGCGGCGGAACGCATCGGCATTCCCGCCGAGGCGCAGGACGGAATCGAGCAGGCCTTGCGCGCAACCGCGGCGCTCGATCTCGAAAACCCGCCACGCGTGCTGATCGCGGGCTCGCTCTATCTCGCAGGCGAGGTGCTGCGTCTCAACGGCACGCTGCCCGAGTGACGAAAAAAATCGCCGGGCAGGGCCCGGCGATCTTCACATCACGATGGACCTCGCGTCAGACCGACGCCGTGATCCACTGTTCGAGCTTCTGCTTCGGCGCCGCGCCGACCTGGCGCGAGGCGAGCTCGCCGTTCTTGAACACCATCAGCGTCGGGATCGACATGATGCCGTATTTGGCGGCCGTCTGCGGATTCTCGTCGACGTTCAGCTTGACGATCTTGACCTTGTCGCCGAGCGCGCCGGAAATTTCCTCGAGCGCGGGTGCGATCATGCGGCAGGGACCGCACCATTCCGCCCAGAAATCGACGACCACGGGAGTCGCCGACTTGAGAACGTCGCTCTCGAAGGTGGCGTCCGAAACCTTATCGACGGCCATGTAAACCTCGTTCGAATCGATGAATTTGCCTGTTCGTAGGCCAAAGGTATGAACCCCCCTGCCGGGGGTCAAGGTATCGTCACGCGGAGGTGAGGGTTGCAATTTCCGCATCCAGCAACGTCGCCGGGATATTCATCAGATCGGGACCGGCGGTGAACAAGAGCGCCGCCCGCACGGGCCGGCCCGGGTAAATCAGCCCGAGCAAGGCCCGATAAAGCGCGAGCTGGCGCACATAATGCGGGACGTCTTGGGGCCGTTCCGGCACGATGCGGTCGGTCTTGTAGTCCGCGAGCAGCACCTCGCAATCCGTGACGGCCAGCCGGTCGATCTGCCCCGCTATGGCGATGTCCGTGCCCGGCAGGCGCCCGACCACCGGAACCTCCGCTCGGCTGCCGGGCGCGAACAGGGCCGCGAAGCGGGGATCGTCGAAAATCCGCAGCACCCGCACGACCATATCCGCGCGCTCAATCTCGCCGAATGTCCCGGAGGCACGCGCCAAAAACCTCTCCGCGGCGGCCTTGCGCTGCACGGGTTCAAGATCGGGCAGCGATTGCAGAAGCCGATGCATCAGCGTGCCGCGCGCGCGCGCATTCCCACGCGTCGCAGCCTCTGCCGGCGTCGCGCGCAAAGGGCGTCCAGGCGAATCGGACGGCGACATGACGCGCCGCCCCAGACGCTCCGACGGCGCCGCGCGCCGAAGCCAGAGCGGTTCGGGCGCGACCCCGGCCTTCGCCCCGTCGGATGCCGCTGCGCCATCCGTCTCCGCGGGATGCTTGCGATAGACGCGGATCGGCCCATCCTCGGTCTGCTCCTCGATCGTTGCGCCTTCGAGCGCATTCCGGACGAGGTCGTACCAGCAGCCTTGCGGCCGGGCCTTGTCGCCTTGAAAGCCGCAGACGATCAGCCGGTGAGCCGCGCGTGTCATCGCCACGTAGAGCAGCCGCCGGTATTCGTTCTCGTCGGCCTGGACCGCGAGTCTGCGCGCCGCCGCCACGGCCCGGCTATCTGTCGTCTTGGCGGCCGCCCAGACGATGCAGTCGGAGGCGCCGGGGGCTGCGTTCGGAGCCGTCAGCATCAGAAGCTTCGGCGGATGCGATCCCGCAGGCGGTGTGGTCGTGTCCGCGAGAATGACGGTGTGCGCCTCGAGACCCTTGGCGCCGTGCACGGTCATGACGCGCACCTCGTCGCGCGCGATATCCATGTCGCGCTTCACCTCGGTCTCGGCGGCGCGCATCCAGGCGACGAAACCCTGCAGTGAGGGCGTCTCGCGGCTTTCATAGGCAAGCGTCATGGTCATGAATTCGTCGATGGCGTCGGCCGCCTCGAGACCGAGCCGCGCGAAGAACCTGCGCCGGCCGCCGTCGCGATTAAGCACGCCGGAATAGAACGCAAACGGAGTCTGCGCGCGCGCCGCTTGCGCGAGACTGTCGAACCACGCCGCAAGATCGGGATGTTTTGCCAGCAGGGCCTGCCGCAGCGGGGCGCCGTTCCGGTCCCATGCCAGATCGAACAATTGATCCTCGTCGAATCCGACCAGCGGGCTCTTGAGTGCGACGGCGAGCGCAAGATCGTCCTCCGGCAGCAGCGCGGCATCGGCAAGCGCGATGAGGTCCTCGACGGCGACATGGTGCGCGAGCTTGAGCCGGTCGGCGCCCGCAACCGGGACGCCGGCGCGCTTGAGCGCACGGATGATGGCTTCGAACAGCGGGCCGCGCTGGCGCACGAGCACGATCGTGTCCCTTGCCCGCACGCCGTCCGCAATCGATTTCTTCACATGGCGCGCGATCCGTTCCGCAAGCTTCACCTGCGGATTTGTCCGCGACATTTCATCGAACGGCGCGTCCCAGCCTTCCATCGCCGGCTTGTCGTCCGGCTTCTCCAGGTCCCAGATTTCGACAAGGCCCGGCGCGGTGTCCGGCAGCGCCTCGTGCCGGGGAATGCCGCCGGTGTCGGATGTCACGCCGACATAGACGCTCTCTTGCCGGAACACCTCGTCGACGGCGCCGAGCACGTTCGCGCCGGACCGGAACGAGTGCTGAAGCCGGACGAAGCGCCAGCCATATTCCGGCCGGTCGAAGGCCTTGGTGAATTCGCGCCGCATCAGGTCGAACTGGTCCGGCGCCGCGCCCTGGAACGAGAAAATCGACTGCTTCTCGTCGCCAACCGCGAAGATCGTCCGCTTCGCTGTGCCGCGCGCGCCGGCTCCGGAGGCGAATTCGGAAACCAGGCGGCTCACGATCTCCCACTGCTTGGGACTGGTGTCCTGCGCCTCGTCGATCAGGACGTGATCGATCCCGGCGTCCAGCTTGTAATGCACCCAGGACGGGCCCCGGGTCGACAGCATGGCGAGCGTCTTGTCGATCAGGTCGTCGTAATCGAGCACGCCGCGCCGGGCCTTCTCGGCACGATAGGCCTCGATGACCGCATGGGCGATGGTCAGCAAGGCAACGCTGCGTTCGCGGCAGATTACTGCGCGTCGCTTGTCGCGAAGCACAACAAGGCGGTCTTGCTCGAGCGCGAGTTTCCTGGCCAGCTCGGGATGCTGTGTCGCCAACGGCTTGGTCAGAATGCTTGTGCGCGCATTGTCCTTGGAATCAAAAAACACCCTCAAGTATTCGTCGATGCGCGCAGTGCCGGCTGCGCTTGCGGCCGTCCGCAGGCGGTTGCACTGTTCCTTGTCCCGCGGCGAACTTGTCGAGCACAGGTCCGCAATGGCTGCCCATTCGCATGAGGGGAAAATCGGGCCGTCGACAATCTCCGCCTCGACCTGCGCCAGCGTGTCGTGGGGCGCGATCCCGAGCGCGGGCGAAAGCTCTGCGATTGCGGCGTCGAAGCCTCCCGCCCGCTCGACCCAGGCGATCAGCCTGTCGCGTTTGCCGATCGCTTCGGCCACCGCCTCGTGAATGGTGGAATCGGCAGCCACCGTTATGGCTGCGGCCAGCGCGCGCCCGGTCGCGCTTTCCGGCGCGGCGGCGGCATCGAGCAGCACCGCCAGCATGGTCCGGTCGAGCAATTCCTTGGTTGCGCGCTCGTCCAGCACGGCGAAGCGGTTCGCGACATCGGCCTCGAACGGAAACTGATGCAGCAGCCGCGTGCAGAAGGCGTGGATCGTCTGGATTTTGAGGCCGCCCGGCGTCTCGATCGCCTGCGCGAACAGCCGCCTCGCATTGGCGAGCTCCGCCGCGCCCGCAACCCTGGTGCCGTTATCGCGGATCGCCTTGGCAAGGGCCGGATCGTCGAGCGCGATCCAGGCGCGCAGCGTGTCGAACACGCGCGAGGCCATGTTGGCCGCCGCCGCCTTGGTGAAGGTCAGGCAGAGGATTTTCTCCGGCGCGACGCCCTTGAGCAGCAGGCGGATCACGCGCTGGGCGAGCACATGCGTCTTGCCCGATCCCGCATTGGCGGCGACGAAGGCGGAAATCTCCGGGTCGGACGCGCCGGATTGCCGCTCGCGCACGCTGTCGGGAATGGTGCGCGGCCTGCTCATTCGTCGCCGCCTTCCGCTTCGCCGCCGGTGGCAGACCATTCCTTGACGCGGGCGAGATCGTCGTAGGTGCCGTAGCGGCTCTTCCACATCGTGAGATTGAGCGAGCGATAAGGCTGCCGTTCGTCGGCGAAGCGCGCGATCATCTCCTGCAGCCGCCTGAGCGCATAGTCTGCGGCCTGATCGGGAGTCAGGTCGTCCAGCTTGATGGTGCGATGCCGATTGCGTTCATTGGCTCCCTTGAGTTCGACATAGGATATCTCCGAGATCGAGACGCCGGCCGGGATGTCGGGAAAGCAGCCTGCGCGCAGGATTGCGGCTTCGAGCGTGAGCTGGGGCGAAAGGCCGATCCGCACCTGCTTGTCGGTCGGTGCGTTGCCGGTCTTGTAATCGAGGATCGCAAAGCGGCCGTCCGACAGCCTGTCGATCCGGTCGGCGCGGGCGGACAGCGTGAAATCGAAGGCGCCGGCCCTGATCGGCATCCTGCCCTGGACCTCCAGCACGCTCTCGGCGATCTGCGGCCGGCGGCCTTCTTCCCACGCCACGAACCATTGGGCGATCTGGACAAAGCGCGGCCACCAGAAGGCGCGGGCCTGCGGATAATCGTCGAGCGGGGCAAAATGCCGCCGTCCGATCGCCAGAAGCTCGCCAAGCGGATCGGCTGGCCATGCGGCCGCGAACGTCCTGGTGAATTCCTCCACCGCATCGTGGATCGCGCTGCCGCGTTCCGCGGCGGTCACCGCCATGTCGACGGGATCGAGCCGGTTGAGCTTGAGGATATGCCGCGCATAGATCGTGTAGGGATCGCGCAGCCAGTGCTCGATCTCGGTGACGGACAGGGCCTTCGGGCGGGCGTCGAGCTTCGGTCTCGGCTCCGGCCGCTTCGCAGGCGTCACCACGGCAGGAAAATCGAGTGCGTGCGCCCAGTCGAGATAGCATTGGCCGCGCGCACGCATCCGCGACCAGCGTGCCTCGCCCATAACGGCGGCCAGCCGTTGCAGGAAGCGCGAGGCGACCGCGGGCGAGCCTTCGACCTTGGCGGCGCGCGTGAGAATCACGTCGCGCGCGCCGAGCGCCTGTGCAAAATCGTGCGCCGCAAGGCCGATGCGCCGCTCCGGCAAATCGAGCCCGAGCGCGCGCCGCATGGGGCGGCTGAGCCAGGGATCGCCTTTCGGCTCCGGCGGCCATGTGGCCTCGTTCAGGCCGGCGAGCACGACCCGGTCGGCACTCTGCAGGCGCGCTTCCAGCGGGCCGAGAATGCGCACGCGCGCCCCGGGCGCGCCCGGCCGCCGCACGACAATGTCGCCCGCGATCTCGCGGAAGAAATCCGGATAGCCGACGGGCTCGAGCGCCAGATGTCCGGCGGCATCCCGACTGGCCATCTCCTCCAGGATGCGGGCCAGCGCCTCGCCGTCGTCGCCGGCAAAGGCTTCGTCATGCGACAATGCGGCCAGCAAGTTGCGGTGGCGCGCCGCCAAGTCTCGCACCGGCAGCGCGGCATTGCCTGCGCGTTCGAGCGGGGCGAGCACCTCCGCGAGGCGTGAGACCAGCGCCCGGGCGATATCGATCTCGGCCGACGACAATGCAGAGCGTGGATCGCGCGGGTGCAGCTTGTTCTCCGCGAGGTTCCGCCGGAGCGTTTCAAGCGCGCCGGCGAGGCCGGCCGTTCCGGCGCGCGGACGCGGGCCGCGCAACACGGCACGCTCCAGCAGGGCGACATCCGCCATGCCTGTGCCGGGGGAGCCGCCGAGCCGGCAGAGCGGATGCTTGAGCAGCGCCAGCAGCGTGACAGGTTCTGTGCCGCCGAGCGCCGCCTGCGCCGCAAGCCGCGCGAAAATCCCGGCCGGGGTCTCGGACAGACGGTCCCCGCCGGAATCGTCGACCGGCACCGCCCAGCGCTCCAGCGCGGCGAGCACACGGCGCGCCAACGCGCGGTCGGGCGTGATCAGCGCCGCGGTCGGGGGATGGTCGGCGCCAAGTCCGTTCTCCACCGCTTCGCGCAGGGCAACAGCGATCGCAAGGGCCTCGTCCTCGGAATTGCCGGCCTCGATCACGGCGATGGATTCGGCACCCGCATTGGCCGCGGCCTGGAATGCAGGGGCGGTCAGGCGTTCCCGCCACAGATCGGTGGAGCCGGCCGGCCGCAGCGCCTCCGAGACGAGCCGGGCGTGCCGCCCAGCCGCTCCGCCGAGCAATGTCACCTCGCCGCGCGCAACACCCGCCGACCTCAGGAAAGCGTGCATGCCGAATTGCGGATGCCCGTAGACCGGCGGCGCGATCTCGCGCCCGCTCCCATCCGTCTCGCCGCCGATCCTGTCCCAGGAGGCGTCGTCGAGATCGATGTCGAGGCCCGGCAGCACGACCGCGCCCTGCGGCAGCGACGCGATGGCGGACAGCAGCGTCGCGGTCGACGGCATCGAGGCGGTGGAGCCTGCGGCGATCACCGGCCCTCCGCGATGCGCCTTCAGGCGCTCCGCTTCCGCGGCGATCAGGCGATCGCGGCGCTCGGCCATGTCGATGGCGGCGCGCTCTGCCAGCATGGCGGGCCAGAACTCGCGCGCGATTTTCAGAAACTTCAGCGTAAGCTGCCAGTATTGATCGAAATTCTCCGGCACCAGGCTGTCGAGCCTGTTCCACGCCACCTTGCGGGTCGTCATGTCGTCGATCAGGCGCGCAAGGTCGTCGGCGAGCGACAGGGCCGCGCCCGGCGTGCCGGCCACGAGCGGGACGCCGCCCTGCGTGCGCACGTCTGCCGACTGCGCCCATTTCAGGATCAGTTGCGCCAGCAGAAGCTTGCGCTCCAGCCCGCCAATGGCGTCGGGCAGGTCGAGCGCCGCGCCGCCGGCAAACTCCGAAAAAACCAGCTCGTCCTCGTCGATATCGCCGATGGCGACGAAGCGCGGCAGCAAGGCTGCGTCTGCCTCCAGCACATCGAGAAAGACATCGCGCGCCAGCCGGCAGGCGCGCCGCGTCGGCAGGTAGAGCGTCGCGGTCGGCAGCGAGAGCGGGTCGCCGGCCTCGGGAAAGCCCTCGATCAGCCGGCCGTCCGCCAAGGCTGCAATAAGCGTCGGCAGGAAGGGAGCAGCAGCCGGAATGGTGAAGATGCGCGGGCGGGGGGCCATGCGCCGATCATACGGGCCGAATCGCCGCCTTGCACGGATCGCCTAAGCGGCGCTGTCGATCATGGCCGCCTCGGCGAGTGCGATGGCGTCGGGCGTCCCGACATGCATCCACAGACCTTCCATGCGCAGCCCGTGCAGCCGGTCCGCTTCCGCAGCGCGGTCGAACAGCCTCGTGAGCGAGAATTCGCCGGCAGGCGCGCCCGCGAACAGGGCTGGCGAGAGCAGCGCGATGCCGGCATAGACGAACGGCACCACCTCGCGCTCCCCGCGCTTGCGCAGGTTGCCGGCCGCGTTCATGGCAAAGTCCCCGCGCCCGGAATAGCCGACGCTGGTCGCGGTGGGCGCCAGCAGCAGCAGCGCATCCATCCGCGCCGGATCGAAGGCGGCCGCAAGCCGCTGCAGATTTGGCCTCACGCCGTCGATCCAGATGCTGTCCGAATTGAAGTGGAAGAAGGGCTCGTTGCCGAGCAGCGGCAGCGCCTTGACCACGCCGCCGCCGGTGCCGAGCAGCTTCTGGCGCTCGTCGGAGAACAGGATTTTCGGCCTGGCCCATCCGCGCAGGCGCTGCTCCATCTGGTCGGCGAGGTAATGGACATTGACGACGGCGGTTTGCACGCCCGCTTCCGCGAGTTTGTCCAGCACATAAGCGATCAGCGGCTTGCCCGCGACCTCGACCAGCGGCTTGGGCCTCGTCGCCGTCAGCGGCCGCATGCGTTCGCCCAGACCCGCCGCCAGAACCATCGCCGTGCGCGGCATGGCCACGATTTTCGGCATTGCCATCGAGAATCCTTCAGGCGTCAGTTGCTCGGCGGCCTGGGTACATGATTCTGGTACCAGAAGTTGAGACCGGCGAGGGAGGGGTGGGAAAATGTGCGTTGCAGATAGCCCCATACCCGGGGGATGTGTCGCAGATATTGCGGCTTGCCGTCGCGGCGATCGAGCCTTGCGAAGATGCCGAGGATCTTGGTGGCGCGCTGCGCCGCGACCGTTGAGTAGATGCGCGTGAACGCGCCGGTGTCGAAGGTGATGTCGTCGCCCCGGCGCGAGCGCGTGTAGCGGCTCAGCATGGCGAGCTCCATGTCCTCCGAAACGTCAACCCGCGCATCCTGCAACAGCGAGGCGAGGTCGTAGGCCGACGGGCCCATCACCGCGTCCTGGAAATCGAGCATGCCGATTTTTGCGATCCCGCTGCGCTCCCGCAGCCACAGCAGGTTGGGCGAGTGGAAATCGCGCAGCACCCAGGTCTTGTCGGCATAGACGACCGGCAGCAGCGCCTCGCGCCACAGGCTGAGAAAAGCCTGACGCGCGCTATCGGCCACAGCGACACCGAAGCGCGGGATGTACCAGTCCAGCAGCAATTCGGTCTCGATCAGGAACGCATCCATGTCGTAGGGCGGGATCGTGTAGTCGATGCCGGGCGCGACATTCAGCGTGTCGGGCAGCTCCATCGCGTGCAGCGAAAGCAATGCCTCCATCGCAAGGTTGTAGCGTTCCTCGTTCGGGCGCGGCGGGTCCCCCTGCACGAGCACGTCGGAGCCGAGATCCTCGAGAATGAGAAATCCGTTCTCGAGATCGAACTCGTAGATGTCGGGCGCTGAGAAGCCGCGCTCGCGCAGGCCCGCGGCGAGCGCGACAAACGGCTTCACGTCCTCGGCGAGATGCGCGATGGCGCTGTAGGACTTGTCGTCGCGGATCGGAGGTCCGTCTGCGCGGCGC
>JACAEG010000309.1 GCA_013388965.1 Pseudorhodoplanes sp.
GGCCTACAGCCTGGGGGCAGCCGGACAATCCGGCGCGGCCGGCGTTGCCTCCGGCCTCGGTGGCGTCGCGCGCGCTGCGGGAGGCGCGGCCGTCTCGCCGCTCCGCCGCGTGGTCTCGCGCGCGGCCGACAGCATGCGCTCCAGCTACGCCCGAGGCGCTCAGTCCGCTTTCGCGGCGACCGGCGGCGCCTCGACGATGGGCACGATCGGCGGCGTGGAGTCCGACGCGTCAGGAGCTTCCGCGTCTGACGGTCCGCCCGCCTGGGCCCGCCGCATGAAGCGCTCGCAGCAGCTCCATCACGGCGTCATGGCCGCCGCGCACGCGATCCGCAGCGGCGACAGTCATGGCGGCGGCGCTTCCGTCAACCTCTCCCAGCGGGACCAGTGATGTTCAAGCGACCTTCGACGCACTACGGAAAGACTCCGGAACCGGAAACACCCTACCAGCGCGCCGCCCAGGTCTGGGACGAGCGCATCGGCTCGGCGCGTGTGCAGGCGAAGAACTGGCGCCTCATGGCGTTCGGCTGCCTGTTCCTGTCCGCTGGATTCGCCGCAGCGCTCGTCTGGCAGTCGGCGCGCGGCACCATCGTGCCCTGGGTAGTGCAGGTCGACAATCTCGGCCAGGCGCAGGCGGTCGCGCCCGCCGTTGCCGACTATCGCCCGACCGATCCGCAGGTCGCGTTCCACCTCGCGCGCTTCATCGAGCAGGTCCGTTCGATTCCGGCTGATCCGATCGTCGTGCGACAGAACTGGCTTCGCGCCTACGACTTCACGACCGATCGCGGCGCCGCCGCCTTGAACGACTACGCGCGCGCCAACGACCCCTTCACCAAGGTCGGCAAGCAGCAGGTCGCGGTCGACGTATCGAGCGTCATCCGGGCCTCGCCCGACAGCTTCCGCGTGGCCTGGACCGAGCGGCACTACGAGAACGGCCAGCTCGCATCGACCGAACGCTGGACCGCGATCCTCACCATCGTCGTGCAGCCGCCGCGTGACGCGGAGCGGCTTCGCGCCAATCCGCTCGGCATCTACGTCAATGCGATCAACTGGTCGCGGGAGCTGGGGCAATGAGCCGAAAGAACGTCCGCGCCGCAAATGCGGCTTTCCGCAAATCCGCAATCCCTGCCGCGCTTCTGTCAGCGACGTTGCTCAGCGCGTGCGCCACCCAGAGGCCGCCGCAGATCAGCTATGATTCCGACGTTCCGCCTCTGCCGCCCGTTCCGGCCGCGCTCACCGACGACCGGCCAAGGCCGCTGCACATTCCGCCTGCCTGGACACCCAGCCATGGCGGAGCGGTCGCCAACTCCCCAACGGCGCGCGTGGCGAATGCCAATGCCGCCGCCCGCGTCGAGCCGCGCCGCGAGGGCTACTACAATGCCATTCAGATTTATCCGTGGTCGGAGGGCGCGCTCTACCAGGTTTACACATCGCCGGGGCAGATCACAGACATCGCGCTCGAGCCCGGCGAAAGCCTGACTGGCGCCGGCCCGATCGCCGCCGGCGACACCGCGCGCTGGATCATCGGCGACACCGAGAGCGGATCGGGGGTCACGCGTCGTGTCCACGTACTGGTGAAGCCGACGCGGCCGGACATCACAACCAACCTGGTTATCACCACGGACCGCCGCACCTACATGATCGAGCTGCGCGCCGGCGCCAACCCATACATGCCGGCGGTGGCGTGGGCCTATCCGCAGCCGCCCGCTTCGCAGCGTCAGGCCATGCCGGCGACGCCGATCATTCCCGCCGCTGCGGCGCGCAACTATCGCTATGCCCTGAGCGGCGACAATCCGCCCTGGCGGCCGGTCGCTGTCTACGACGACGGACGGCGGGTCTATGTCGAGTTCCCACGCGGCATCGTCCAAGGCGAGATGCCGCCGCTCTTCGTCATCGGCTCGGAAGGCGAGCTCCAGATCGCCAACAGTCGCATCTACCAGAACATCCTGATCGTCGATCGCCTCTTCGGCGCCGCAGAGCTTCGGCTCGGCAGCGGTGACCGTCAGCAAACGGTCAGGATCTCACGCAGCGACGGGAGGCCGTCCTCATGAGCGATACCGACAGCCCCAATCTCGGAATTGAGGGAACGAGCGATACCGCGGCCCCTATGCGGCTTCGCGGAGAGCCGCCGCGTGTCACCCGCCTGTCGCGCAAGGCACTGGCAGGAATCGGCCTCATTGCATCGATCGGCCTCGGCGGCGCCCTGATCTACGCGCTGCAAACCCGAGACGCCGGCCCCCGCAGCGAGGAACTCTATTCTACGATCAATCGGCCCAGGGCCGATGGACTCGCCGGGCTGCCGCGCGACTATACCGGCCCGCGCCTTGGACCGCCGCTGCCAGGTGACCTGGGCCGACCCATCCTCAGCGCCCAGGATCGTGGACAGCCGGTCATGCCGCCATCCATCCAGCCGACCGCGGATGCGGCGGAGCAGCGCCGGCTCGCCGAAGAGGAGGCGGCACGCACGAGCCGGGTCTTCTTCCAGACACAGGCGCGGACGGTCGCGGCATCGACGTCGCCTAGCGATGCCGCCACCACCGCGAACCTGACCGGCCTCGGGCTTCCCGGCCAGTTCAACACGCCGACAGCGCAAGAGCGCGCGCGGGAGCGGCAGTTCGCCTTCCTCAATGCCGCCGCCGATCGACGCACCGTCGCCCTGGACCGCGTCATGCCGCCGGCCTCACCCTACATCCTGCAAGCCGGGGCGGTGATCCCCGCCGCATTGATCACCGGCATTCGCTCCGATCTGCCCGGACAGATCACAGCGCAGGTCACCGAGAATATCTATGACAGCCCAACCGGGCGGATTCTCCTCGTACCGCAGGGCACCCGCATCATCGGCCAGTACGACAATGCTGTGCAATTCGGCCAGCGCCGCGTGCTGCTCGTGTGGAATCGCCTGATCTTCCCCAACGGCCGCTCGATCATGCTTGAACGCCAGCCGGGTGCGGACGCGGCAGGATATGCGGGCCTCGAGGATGGCGTCGATTATCACTGGTGGGACCTCGCCAAGGCCGCCGGCCTCTCCACACTTCTCAGCGTGGGCGCCGAACTGGCAATCGACGACGATGACCGTTTGCTGCGCGCTATCCGCAACGGCGGCCAGGACACCATCAACGATGCCGGTCAGGAAATCATCCGCCGGCAGCTCAACGTTCCGCCGACGCTCACCATTCGGCCCGGCTTCCCGGTTCGCGTGATCGTGACGCGCGACCTCGTTCTCGAACCGTATGGAGCATAAGCAATGGCAAAGCTGAAGCTCGGCGCGCTTGAGGACGACAAGCCGGTCAAGATAACGGTGGAACTGCCGGCAGCGGTCCACCGTGAGCTGCTCGCCTATGCGGAAGCACTCGCGCAAGAGACTGGCAAGCCCATCTCCGATCCCGTGAAGCTCATTCCTCCGATGATCGAGCGGTTTATGGCGACCGATCGCGTGTTCGCGAAAATCCGCCGCGGCCGCCATCCCCGCTCGCAATCGACGGGCAGCGCTCCTCCAAAAGCCGTATGAAGTTGCCAAGCGCGGGATTGTTGTTCTCATCCCGCCAGTAGGCCCGGTAACCAATCCTGGTTGACCCATTGCCGTCGCGGGCCTCACGATAGACGACCCCGGCGTTGGTTGCTCCTATGCAGGCCTCGCACATCAGACTTACGCCATGACCAGCACCAACGAGGCTCTTGATGTTCTCCGGCGTCACGTCGTGACGAATGATATCGAGAGAGTCCCCAGGCGAACTCAGCTTCGCAATCAGAATATCGTGAATCTCCGGACCTGGATCGCGCCCGCTCAGCAAAAAGCGCTCACGCTTCAAATCCGTCCAGTAAATGACCTCATTCGCGGCGAGAGGATGATCCTCGGGCAGCGCGACAACAATGCGCTCGCTCCATAGCATCATCGAGCGATGTTTATCTGACGCAGGTTCTCCAGTGACAATAGCGATGTCGATCGCGCCATTCTGGATCCCGCTAAACAAGCGTGCCCGCGAGCCTTCGAGCGCACTGACCTGGATTTGAGGAAATCTACGACAGAATTCGACGAGACTCGCTCTAAGATTGCCGGCTGACAGGGACGTGTAGAAGCCGATGGTCAAACACCCAGCTTCGCCCCGACCCACGGCTTTAGCCCCATCAACGACTATCTGGAGCTCATCGAGAATGCGGCGCACACCGACAACAAACTCTCGTCCTGCCGGTGTGGGCCTCACACCCCCGTGAGTTCGCTCGAACAGGGAAATTCCGAGCAAATCCTCCAGATGTCTTACCCTTCGGCTCAGATTGGATTGCTTCAGAGCAAGAACGTCCGCAGCTTTGCGGAAGCTGCCACAGCGCTCAGCCGCTTCAGCGTAGCGAAGATGTCTAAGCTCAATGGACACCGGCGTGCTCCACACACCGCGCTGAAACGGAGTCAATTGCGAACAGACGATGTTTCGCACACGGCCCAGAAACGCAGGAAGCTGCGGCGACCCGGCCACACATGACTACGTCGAGAGGCAAATGCCATCTGCGTGAATACAGCACGTGTCCGCTTTTGTGTGCCGATCGCGACGGACCCGCGCGACGCGGAACCATCTGCCGTCCGAGAACGCCCGCCCAATCTCCCCATTCAGCCTTTCATCCCGCCCGCTTGGCGACGTGAAGATTGCGATGGGCATTGAGTGCTCGGCTCGAAACTCGTCTCCATTGCGGACGATCAGCAGCATTGCTCCCGTCCCGGTCTTGCGTTCAGGATCACCGACCGTGATCGGCAATAACAACCGCCCTCCATCGTTCAGCGAATCGAGCCAATGATCGAGGGGATGGGTAAACCCTGCATTGACCAGCATCGCATCGTAGGGGCCTGGACGGTACGTTGCGCCGTCAACCGGCTCGACGATGCACCTGTCGAAGCGCAGCAGATTACGTGCGGCTTGTTCGGCGAGCGTCTTGTCGATCTCGAGCGCAACAACACGTCCGCTGCTGCCAACCATCGCTGCGCCCAGCGCCGTGTAATATCCCGTGCCGCATCCGACGTGAACAAACGTCTCGCCGGGGCGCAGTCGCAGAATGTCCAAACAGGCAGCTATCGTCGCAGGTTGTCCGTTGTTCAGCTCTCGAAATGGATCAAGCGCAATCGCGACGTTATGATACACGTGGCACGGATTGGCGTCCGGCGTTTCGCAATAGACTGGCTCGCCCGGATTGCCAAAATTCGCGGTAGCAAACTGCCACGGTCCCGGTCCGAGAAAGTCTTCGCGAGGGACCGCCATGAGGGCGCTCAGGAGCGCCGCCGACTGCACGTTCGCGGCGACACGAATTTCCTCAGCGTAGAATGCACGAGCCATCTCGACGGACATCATGGGGCCACTTTACACCACTTGCACGGCAATGCGCAAGTGGTGTAAAAGTAGTCCATGCCTACGACGGATCCAAAACGAACGACGCTCGCGTCGGTTGAACGGGAAATAGAGGCGCTGGAGCGGCGTCGAGCAGGCATCGATCGCGCGATCGCCCGCCTTCAGGGCGTGGCTGCTTCCTTACGCGCCGACCGGAGCGCGGGAGACGACGGTGCGCCCGCTTCCTTCAGCTTGACCAATCACTGTCGAGCTCTGCTTCGCATGCATGCTCCAGGCGGACTAGCGCCGCGGGACGTGAAACGCCTCCTCGCAGAAACCGGGTTCGATTGGGATCGGTATGCCAACCCGATGGCGGCTATTCACACAGTGCTGAAACGCCTGACGCAACAGGGCGAGGCAAAGGCGATGATCGATCGCAACGGCAAGCGCCGATACGCGCTGATCGAAACGCGATCTGCTACTGTTGATCGAGACGACCTCAAAGACCAGAAGTTCCTCGATCGTCTTCTTAAAGCCGATACCCCTGAAGCGATATTGCAAGTCATCAGGGGGCGTCGACCAACATAGGGGGAGTATGTCGCCCGTTTCAATCGCGATTCATTGCCGGCAAGGATGGTCGGGCCGTGTGCGTCGGGTTCTTCCCGTTCACTTGGTCGCTGCGCGCGACCATGGAAGTCAGCGACGCGCTCGAAGGACCAGCCAGTGGGGGGCCAACAGGGCAACGCACGCGAGCCAAGTGAGCATCGGTCACTCCCATCCAAATGACCGCACGCAATTCCTAAGCGCCCGGCGGAAAAGTGATCGAAAGGACCTTTCATCGCCCGCGATGCGCCCCGCGCGATAGAGTGAAATCAGCCCCTGGGCGAGACCGCCGATAATAATCAGCATTTCGATTGGTGAGAGCGGCGATTTTGACCCACTGCGCTGCGCCGCATCCGCAAGGAGCTTCAGCTGCAGCGTCACTGCGGGGGATCGGCCTGCTTCGAAGTCGTCAGGATAGCGGAGAGCGCTTTTGGACGCCGTAAGGAACGCCGCCTCAAAGAGGCGCGGCTTCTCGATGAAATAGGCCAGATAAGCTTCGCCGATCTTCAACAGCCAATCGCGCGGCTCGCAGGGCCGAATTTTCGCAACGCGCGCTCGCCATTCCTGCGTCGCCTCGGCCACAATCGCGTCAAGGAGTGCTTGTCTGTCCTTGTAGTGCCGGTACACCGCCATTGGCGTGACGCCAACACGAGAGGCGACATCCCGCATCGATAGTCCCGCCTCGCCGCGCTCTTCGAAAGCGGCGATGCCGGCTCTGAGGATGTCATGTTGCGTTCCCATGTATACAGCGTATACTACGTTGCTCCTGCGGGCCAGGCGCCAATTCTGAGGGTCGTTCGGCGATTGCGCGAGTCCACATTTGTTAGACGAGGGGAGACCATGCCGGAGTCGAGCGAGCCTGTGCCGCCGCGAATCGTATCGTCCGCACCGGTCTTATGTGTGAGCGCGATCACGCCCTTGATCGAATATTTGGTCGACAAGCTTGGCTTCGCGCTGCAAGGCAAGGCAGGCGATCCCCCGAGCTGGGCCTCGCTTCAACGTGATGGCGTTGAACTGATGCTGGTATGTGGAGACTATCCGCCGCCGGCCCAAGATTGGGCTGCGTATCTCTATGTGAAGAATGTGGATGCTCTCTACCATGAGTTCCTCGCGCGCGGCGCGGACGTTCTAAAGCCGCCTCAAGACAAGCCTTACAATAGCCGGGAGATCGAAGTGCGCCTTCCGGACGGTCGCTTGCTCGCGTTTGGACAATGACCGGTTTCGAGGGCTTCGTGACGATCGTAAGACTTATCATCGGAATCGTCAGCGTTCTCGCATTCGGGATCGGGATCGCGTTGGCGATCGTCAATGGCATGTTGAGCAATGAGATTGAGATCGATGCTTTGGGGGCAGGCAGCAGCGCCGCTATGCTCGCTTTTTCCGACGCCTTCGCCGCTGCCGGTATCGTCGGCATTGCCAGACACAATCGCCGAGGAAGTGACGTCATTGCCGGGGTTCTATACTGGCTGGCGGCGGCGATTGGCTTGACGGGCTTGTCGATCGACGGCGGCGTTCTCATCTGGAGCATCCCGATGTTCGTGTGGATCATCGTCGCCGCTCTATTTGGCGCAGTGTTCATGTCGCCGGCGCGCCCAATGCGCACCTCTCGCGAAGGGCGCTCATGAATACGCCGACGCGCCGCCGCTTCCTGCACGCCTCGTGCGGACTTTCCGCGCTGACCTTGGCCGCGCCGCGGGCATGGGCCCAAGCGCCGTCAATCGACGCACGATTCGATGAAGTACGGGATGAAATCCAGCGCGCCGTCGCTGCTGGACAAGCGCCGTCGATCGCTGTTGCAGCCGCCCAGAGCGGACGCATCCTCTGGGAGGAGGGCTTTGGCTGGGCGGACAAAGAACGGCGCATCCCGGCAAGCCCTCATACAAGGTATGCCGTCGCCTCCGTGGCCAAGCCTTTTGTCGCCACGGGCCTGATGGCGCTTGTTGAGCGCGGGCGCGTCGATCTCGACCGGTCCGTCAACGACTATCTCAGCCGGCGCGCCCGCATCACCGGCTGCGCCGGCGATGCGAGAGCGGCGACCGTTAGGCGGGTGCTGCAGCATCGCGCCGGCCTGCCTGCTCACAACCGCTTCTTTTACAGCGATGAGGCGATCGCTGCTCCGAGCATGGAGGAAACGATCCGCCGCTACGGAATCCTCGTCAGCGCTCCGGAGGAGCGGTACCTCTATTCCAACCTAGGCTACGGCATTATCGCGTACATAACGGCGCGCGCCTCCGACGTGCCTTTTGCGGAGTATATGCGCGCCAACGTGTTTGCGCCTCTGGGTCTCACGCGCACGTCGCTCGAGATCGAGCGTGACCTGAGCGCCGAGGCCGCGGCTATCTACGGCGGCGACGGTGCGCCGATCCCCTATTACGTGTTCGACGAATGGGGCGCCGGGCGTGTGTGGTCGACCGCACATGATCTGGTCCGCTTCGGGATGTTTCACCTGAAGGCGCGCCTGCCTGACCAGACGCCCGTGCTGAGCGATTCCGCCATCGATCAAATGGTTTCGGACAATCACACCACGGGCGCGCCGGGCGGGTATTACGGAACCGACTGGTTCTATGGCCTTGGATGGGGCGGACGACATGCCTCGCAATATGGGCCTGGCTGGTATGGGCATGAGGGAGGCATGCCAGGCGTTTCGGCGCAGCTGAAACTTTTCCCGGACGAGCGCATCGCAATCGCCGTTGTCTCCAATGGCCGCCAGGATCTCACCTATAGCCTCGTCAATCGCATCGCCGACGCGCTGTTGCCCGACTTTGCCGCAATGCGGGTGAACGACCCTACCAACCAGCCAAGACCGCCGGTGACATTTGCGCCAGGAGAATTGGCTGGCGTCTGGACCGGCGAGATCGCCACAGCGCCGACAAGGACGCCTGTCCAGCTTGAGTTCGAGTCTGGCGGGACCGGCCGCATTCGCATCGGCGACCAGCCGCCGGGGACGCTGACGAACTTGCTGCTCGAGAACAACTGGCTCACGGGCGCCTGCGCTGACGCGACTTTGCCAACCGAGGATGTGCGGGCCTACCCGCACGCCCTGCGTCTCGATCTCGCCGTTCGCTAGGGCGTGCTCAACGGATCGATCAGAGCGCTCGGCGAATCCCTCAGGGAAACCGCGACGGAGCGTTTTCGCTTCAACCTCGCGTCGTGGATTTCGTTGACGAAGGAAACACACGGCTAAGTCATCTGGAGCGCCGCGCGCGAGTAATCCGTGAGAGCGAGTTTCAAGTTGGGAAACCGTGAGAGGGAGGAGGCATGCAAGGCAGCAAGGCGGTCGGCTTGTGGTTGGCGGCAGTTGCGGGGAGCGCTCTCCTGTTCGGAGTATCGACAGGCATTGGCCCTCATGGCTCGCTCGCCTGGGCGGCGCCTGCACCGGCTCTCACCTACGCCCTGCATTCGCGCTCGGCCTGGGCAAGCGCGACCGCGGCGGCGCTCGCCTATCTGATCGGCGAAAGCAGTCTCATCTTCGCCTATCTCACGGTCGTGCCGCTTCCCATTCTCATTGTAAGTGCGCTTGTTCCGGCCATCGCATTCGCCTTCGCCGTCTTTGGGGCTCGTTTGGCGGCTTTGCGCTTGCCCACTCTCGTCGCTGTCTTTTCCTACCCGCTGCTCTGGACCAGCTGGGAATTCCTGCTCGGCCTCATTTCGCCGCACGGCAGCGCCGGCGCACTGGGTTACACGCAGACCAGCCTGCCGCACGTGATCCAGATTGCCAGCATCACCGGCGTTTGGGGCGTTTCGTTCGTGACGGCGCTTCCGGCCATGGCCCTTGCGCTGGCCAGCAAAGGGCGGCTGGCCGCGCTCGCCCCCGCTGCTGTCGTGCTCGCCGTCGTGCTTGGCTATGGCGAATTCCGGCTGCGCCAGCCGCTGGGCGACACCCGCGAGTATGCGCTCGTCGCGCTGCCGCTGGCCGCGTTGCATCAGGACGAAGCGCGCGGGCGCGAGGCCTCGCTCGCCGCGGCTCGCGCGTACGCGGAAGCCGTTTCTCTGGTGGGGCCGCCTCGTCAAGGCCGCCCGTTGACCGTCGTCATTCCGGAAAAGGCGATCACGACATTTCCGGAATGGGAGGCCGAAGTACGGAACTTGCTCGCAAGCGCCGCGCGGCGCGCTGGTGTCACCCTCATAGCCGGGATCGACGAGCATCGCGCCGACGGAGTGCGCGCCAACATGGCCTATGTGTTCGGGCCGCAAGGCGAGGAGCGGCTAGCCTATCAGAAGCACTTCCTTGTGCCCGGTTTGGAACGCGAATTCTCACCTGGCCGAAGTCTTGGCGTAATGGACGACGCAGGCGTCGCCATCTGCAAGGACATGGACTTTCCTCCATTGTTGCGCGGATATGGCCGCGCTGGCGTACGCCTGCTCGCCGTCCCTGCCTGGGACTTCGTCAACGACGCGCGGCCGCACGCGGACATGGCGATCATGCGTGGGGTGGAGAATGGCTTCTCGCTGGCGCGCGTCGCGCAAGAGGGTCTGCTGACTCTAAGCGATGCGCGCGGAAGAATCGTAGCAAGCGGGCGCGCCTCGCCCGACAGCCCTGTGTGGTTGCGCGGCGAACTGCCCCAAGGCGAGGGTGGAACCGTCTACTCGCATCTGGGGGACGTGTTCGGCTGGTCGGTGGTGGCTTTGACCGCGACGCTACTTTTGAGCCTCGCGCTTGCAGTCATTTTTCATCGTCGCACCTAGCCGCGCCGGGTCGCGATGGACGGGGGCGGTGCTGCTCGACGACGACCGCGAATTCCATCGGCCGAGCCAGCGCGGCGCAACGTCAGCATTCGTGAACGGCCCTTTGAACACGGCGCGAATCGCCGGGTGAAAAGAAGGAGTGCCATTTCAGATTGGACTCTCGGATGTTTCAGGCGCCGCCTCTCGCACCGCTGACGATTCTCGACTTCGGGCTCCTCGCGCTCATAGGCGTCGGGATGCCCATCTACTGTTGGATTGAGCATCAGCGCGAGTTGAAGCGGAAGGCGGAAGGCCGCGGCCGTTTGCTTCTCTTTGAATACTGGCAGACGATATTCATGCTTTGGGTTAGCACCGGGCTGGTCATCGCAGTATGGGTCAGCTCAGGGCGGCCCCTCGGCCATCTCGGTCTTACAACCAGCTCTAACCCCTGGTTTCTCGGTGCGCTGGGCTGCGCGATGGCCGCTGGTCTCGCCTATGGCGCACAGGTGCTCATTATCCGGCGCAGTCCCCGCGCGCGCCAGCAGCTGCGGCGCGTGCTCGCTGAACAGCGCGGCGTCAGCACGGTCTTGCCGAATTCGCTGGGGGAAGTTCGAACCTTCCGTTTGGTGGCTCTCACCGCAGGCGTCACCGAAGAAATCCTTTTCCGCGGCTTTCTCGTGTGGGGGCTGGCGCATTGGATGCCTGTTTGGGCGGCCGCGGCGGGCGCTCTGCTTATCTTTACGCTTTCGCATCTCTATCAGGAAACGCCGCGTGCGTTGGCCGGTGTATTCGTTGGCGGCGCGATCATGACAGCACTCACGTTGATAAGCGGGTCACTCATCCCGGCCATGCTGCTCCACGCCCTGGTCGACCTTGCAGGCGGCGAAATGGCGTGGATCGCGCGACCCGCGAATGATGACGCGCCCGCCGCGTTGGCCGGCGACCAGTGCGACTGAACGCGCGTTAGGAGGGGTGGTCCGGATAGGCCGCTCGCACGCGCGTTCAGCGACGGGGGTCCGTTGTCCGGTCTCAGGCCCCTTGCGTTCGGGCCACCCGCGCGCATAGCCTTGCGCACGGCCGTAGAGGCGGCCGCTCGTCCGCGGAAAGGGCTCAGCCCGCCTACAAGTCTGACTATGCGATCGGTGACTTCCACCTTTCCTGCCCCGCCGGCGGACATCGGGGCGTGATGGAAAGGATTTGCACTCATGTCCGCCAATAACGGCGCGCGCCGCGCCCTGCCGGAACATCCCTCTTCCGAACATCTCCGCAAGCAAGCCAAGCGCCTGGCCAGAAAGCGCGGCGTCCAGCTCGCGGCAGCAC
>JACAEG010000187.1 GCA_013388965.1 Pseudorhodoplanes sp.
CATGCGCGAGATGGGCACGGTGGAACTGCTCACCCGCGAGGGCGAGATCGCCATTGCCAAGCGGATCGAGGACGGCCTGAACCAGGTCCTCTCCGCCCTGGCCGACTTCCCGCAGATCCTAGAGATGTTCTTCGCCGAGTACGCCCGCGCCGAGGCCGGCGAGATCAAGCTGACGGACGTCATCACCGGCTTCATCGATCCCAATCAGGACATTGCCGAGCCCACCCGTGAGCTCGAGCTGTCCGAGGAGGAGGGCGCCGCGAACGCCGACGACGAGGCCGAGGAGGCCGAGGCCGAGGAAGAGGCTGACCCGCTGGCCAACCAGCTCGACCCCGAGGAGGCCAAGCGCCGCTTTACCGCCTTCCGCCGTCTGCACAACCGCACGATGACGGCCATCAAGAAGTACGGCCGCAGCGACAAGAAGACCAAGAAGCTGCGCGAGGAGCTGGCCCAGTCCTTCCTCGAGTTCAAGATCGTGCCGAAGCTGGTGGAGGCCATGACCACCCACGTCCGCGGCGTGATCGACCGCATCCGCGAGAACGAGCGCGAGATCATGGACCTCTGCTGCAAGCAGGCCGGCATGCCGCGCAAGGACTTCATCGCCCAGTTCGTCGATCACGAGGCCGACGTGCGCTGGGTGAAGAAGATCACCAAGGGCCGCCACGCCTGGAACGCGGCGCTCAAGAAGCATGAGCCCGAGATCATCGAGGTGCAGAAGCGGCTGGCCGCGCTGGAGGAGGAAAACAGCCTTACCATCGCCGAGGTCAAGGACGTCAACCGGCGCCTGTCCATCGGCGAGGCCAAGGCGCGCCGCGCCAAGAAGGAGATGGTGGAGGCCAACCTGCGACTGGTGATCTCGATTGCCAAGAAGTACACCAACCGCGGACTGCTGTTCCTGGATCTGATCCAGGAGGGCAACATCGGCCTGATGAAGGCGGTGGACAAGTTCGAATACCGCCGCGGCTACAAGTTCTCGACCTACGCGACCTGGTGGATCCGGCAGGCGATCACCCGCTCGATTGCCGATCAGGCGCGCACCATCCGCATCCCCGTGCACATGATCGAGACGATCAACAAGATCGTGCGCACGAGCCGCCAGATGCTGAACGAGATCGGCCGCGAGCCCACTCCGGAGGAGCTTGCCGAAAAGCTCGGCATGCCGCTGGAGAAGGTGCGCAAGGTTCTCAAGATCGCCAAGGAGCCGCTGTCGCTCGAAACCCCCATCGGCGACGAGGAGGACAGCCATCTCGGCGATTTCATCGAGGACAAGAACGCGATTCTGCCGATCGACGCGGCGATCCAGTCGAACCTGCGCGAGACCACGACGCGGGTGCTCGCCTCGCTCACGCCGCGTGAGGAGCGCGTGCTGCGCATGCGCTTCGGCATCGGGATGAACACCGACCACACGCTGGAGGAAGTCGGCCAGCAATTCAGTGTGACGCGCGAGCGCATCCGCCAGATCGAGGCGAAGGCGCTGCGGAAGCTGAAGCATCCGAGCCGGAGCAGGAAGCTGCGGAGCTTTTTGGATAACTGATCAAGCCTTTGGCCCCGGGCTTGACACGGCGATGAAGCATCCGAGCCAGAGCGGGAAGTTGCGGGACAATTGACGTAGGGTCGACTGGCGCAAGCTCCCGTCAAATATTACGGTATGTATCCGCTGCGCTATAGCAGTCTTTGTGGGTGCGTGCGACGGTCGCCATCCCTCGCCCTTGCGAATCGGAATAGCGCGCTATGCTCGATAGAAACGTCAACGCTGAACCGTCAGAGACAAGACTCGCTGCATTGAGTCAGGAAAGTCCGGTGGACGCATATTTTTCAGCTGACGTGGAGACGGATGGGCCGATTCCGGGGCCATACTCGATGCTGTCATTCGCGCTAGTATTCGCTGGGTCTTTTGATGGACGGCGTTTTACGCGTCCAAAAAATTATGAGAAAACATTCTATCGTGAATTGAAGCCTATCTCGGATCAATTTCAAATCGAGGCGCTTCAAGTCAATGGGCTTAATAGAGATCGACTGATCGTCGAAGGCGTGGCTCCGTCGCAAGCAATGACAGAGGCGTCACGATGGATTAGGGGCGTTTCGGGACGAGCGAAACCGGTCTTAGTTGCGTATCCCCTAAGTTTCGATTGGACTTGGCTATATTGGTATTTCGTTCGCTTTTCTGAAGATGGGTCCCCCTTCGGTTATTCACGATGCTTTGATCTTAAGACTGCTCTATCGATAAAAGGTGCACTGCCAATTGCGGCATCTGGGCGGTCTCAATTGAGAGACTCTCTTAGATCGAAACGGGCTCATACCCATCACGCCTTAGACGATGCAATTGAGCAGGCAGAAATTTTTGCCAATGTCTTCGAATGGGAGGGAGTTGGTGGGGGAACTTATTGATCGTCGCGAGCTTTCAAAAAAGCGAATTAAAGAGCTTCGCGACCTCTTGAAGGAGGCCGAACAGCTAGCAGGCTCAAAAGCCTGCGTTTATGCGACGGGCTCGCTAGGTCGCTTTGAAGCCAGCAGTCATAGTGATCTTGATTTGTTTATTGTTGGAAAGTCTACCGGTCGTAAGGGGGCGGATGGTAGAGAGGGCAGCCAGTTGAACCGGCTTGATGAGATTTGCATCAAGGCAGATTTAATTGAAGCGGCGCGAAAATTGAGCCTTCCTGAATTCTCTGGAGAAGGGCGCTATCTCATACATTATTCGATAGATGATTTAATCAAAACGCTAGGCAAACCAGAAGATGACGTAACAAATACTTTTACCGCACGACTCTTGTTGCTGCTAGAAAGCTATCCTCTGCTCGGGCGGGAGGTTTATGACGACATTCTAAGAGAAGTGATCGCGCCCTACTGGCGAGACTATGAAGATCACAAGAACAACTTCGTGCCGGCTTTCCTTGCCAATGATATTCTTCGGCTCTGGCGAACATTTTGCGTAAACTATGAAGCAGGCACAGAAAGAATACCAGAGGACAAGAAGGCGAAGGGCAAGCTCAAGAACTACAAATTAAAGCACAGTCGAATGCTAACTTGCTACTCTGCTCTGCTGTATTTGTTGGCGACTTTCGCTAGACATCAAACGGTCAGCCCCGCTGATGTCTTAGAAATGATTCATCAAACACCAACGGGTCGCTTGGAGTGGTTGATAAAGCAGCAAGATCTACAGGGCGCGCGACCGACGATAGAAGCTCTGTTGGGTCAGTATGAAAAGTTTCTTGAAACAACTAATGCGCCAGAAGCGGATTTGCTTCTGAAGTTTGAAGACAAAGACGCTAGCCGTGAGTTTATGGAAGCATCGTATAAGTTCGGTGATCTGATGTTTGAAGCACTCAACTGCTTGGGTGGAAGTAATCGCTTTCATAGATTGCTGGTCGTCTAGAGGAGCGTGAGACGGGGCGGGCGGTTCAAATGCGATAGTCACCGCAACAGTGGACGCGACGTGTGCGCCGACTTCGCCTAACCGCAGCTATTTCGCGGAGGGCTTGATTGATGCCTCCCCAGCCTCTCTGCATGTTGATCCACCAAGGCGCGGATCATCTGCTGATACGGCACCGTCGCGCTCTCGCCGCGCGCTCGAAGAAGGCCAAGTTGTGGCGTGAGAGCCGGAGCGCAACCGTCGCGTTGTCGCCGCAAGCATCCATCTGATCAAAGCGCCCCCCCTCACGCCCCCGCCACCTCCTCCGCGATCAACGCGACATGCGGCAGATGCGGAGCGGGTCGGCTGATCTTCTCGCGCGGCGCGATGACGACGGCCTCGCCCTCGATCACCACCTTGCCGTGCTGATTGGTGACAGCGCAGTCGAACACGACATGCGCGTTCGCGGGAATTTTCTCTCGCACGGCGACCTTGGCCCGCACCGTGTCGCCGACCGCGACGGGGCGGCGGACCGGGAAGGCAGGCCGCCCCTGCGGGCGCCGCGCACCCACAGTTAACGCCCCCGCGCGCAAGCGAAATTCCGCGTGAACACATAATTCGCACATTGCGCCCATGCTCCGCGGCCCAAACCCCCGGAGGCCGACCCCCATGTGCCAAGCCTGCCTGACCGAAGCCCTGAGCCGCCGTTCGCTGATGCGCGCCGGCGCGGGCCTGCTCGCCTTCGCCTCCGGCATCGGCGCGGCCGCCGCGCAACCCGTCTCCGCCGCCGCAACGCCGAAGGCGGCGCTCGATCTCCTGGTCGAGGGCAATGCGCGCTATGTCGCCAATCAGCCGCGCGAGCGCGATTTCTCCGCCGGCCGCGCCAGCCGCGCGAATGGGCAGGCGCCGTTCGCCGCGATCCTCGGCTGCGCGGATTCGCGCGTCTCCCCGGAACTCGCCTTCGACCAGAACCCGGGCGACCTGTTCGTCGTGCGTGTGGCCGGCAATTTCGTCACCACCGACGGGCTCGGCAGCCTGGAATACGGCGCGGCGGTGCTCGGCACCAGGCTGATCATGGTGCTCGGCCACACCAGCTGCGGCGCCATCAAGGCGACGGTCGAGGCGCTGCAGAAGGGCAACACGCTGCCCGGCCACATCGCCGATCTCGTGCGCGCGATGAAGCCCGGCGTCGAGCCCGCGCTGAAGCAGCCGGGCGACGATCTCGAGCGGCGCGCCGTCATCGCCAATGTGCGCCACAATGTCGAGCGGCTGAAGAGCGCGAAGCCGATCCTCTCGGCGCTGATCGCGAAAAAGGAGCTCGACGTGGTGGGCGGCGTCTACGAGCTGGACACCGGCAAGGTCACTCTGGTCTGACGCGCGCGGCCGGCCTCGCCCGCGGCGGGCGCCGACGCGGCGCCCGTGCCCTGTCCGGACCTGTCATGCCCGACCCATGCCGGGCATTCGCGTCTGCGGGGCCGCCTGCGGCGTGGCCGGGCTTGCGTGGCCCGGGCTTGCGGCAAGCGGGATGCGCTGCTATCTCAAAATACATTGGAATCGTTCCAAAGAGAAAGAATGCTTCCCGGACTTGCGACCCGCCGGCGCTTCAGCGACCTGTCCGAGGCTGAAATTCTTGCGCTTGCGATTTCGTCCGAGGAGGACGATGCGCGCATCTACGCGACCTATGCCGAGCAATTGCGCCACGACTATCCGGCGACGGCGGCGACGTTCGACGCGATGGCCGCCGAGGAGGATGCGCACCGGCGCCTTCTGATCGAGACATTCGAGCGGCGCTTCGGCAAGGTCATCCCGCTGGTCCGGCGCGAGCATGTCGCGGGCTATTACACGCGCCGGCCCGTCTGGCTCGTGCAGAATCTCGGCCTCGAGCGCATCCGTTCCGAGGCCGAGCGCATGGAGGAGGAGGCGGCGAATTTCTACACCCGCGCCGCGCAGGCGAGCACCGATCCCGGGACGCGCAAGCTTCTTGGCGATCTTGCCGCCGCCGAGCGCAAGCACGAGCTGCGCGCAGAGCAGC
>JACAEG010000276.1 GCA_013388965.1 Pseudorhodoplanes sp.
ATGTCGAAATCCTCGCCGCCGAGGAAGGTGTCGCCGTTGGTCGACTTCACCTCGAACACGCCGTCGCCGATTTCCAGAATCGAAATATCGAAGGTGCCGCCGCCGAGGTCATAGACCGCGATGGTGCCCTGCTTCTGCTTGTCGAGACCGTAGGCGAGCGCGGCCGCGGTCGGCTCGTTGATGATGCGCAGAACTTCGAGGCCCGCGATCTTGCCGGCGTCTTTGGTCGCCTGACGCTGGGCGTCGTTGAAGTAGGCGGGAACGGTGATGACCGCCTGCTCGACCTTCTGGCCGAGATGGGCTTCGGCCGTCTCCTTCATTTTCTGCAGGATGAAGGCCGAAATCTGCGAGGGCGAATAGGTCTTGCCGTCGACCTCGACCCACGCGTCGCCGTTGCCGGCCTTAACGATTTTGTAAGGAACAAGCTTCTTGTCCTTCTCGACCATCGGGTCGTCGTAGCGCCGTCCGATCAGGCGCTTGACCGCGAAGATGGTCCTTTCCGGATTGGTGACCGCCTGCCGTTTGGCAGGCTGGCCGACGAGACGCTCCCCGTCATCCGTGAAAGCCACAATTGAAGGCGTCGTGCGCGCGCCCACCGCGTTCTCGATCACCTTCGGTGTCTTGCCTTCCATCACGGCGACACACGAATTGGTGGTGCCGAGGTCGATGCCAATGACCTTAGCCATATCTAAAATCCCTCTCTTTCAGGCAGATCGGCCGGGCCCTTGCCGGCACCCGCAGGCTTCACGGCGTTCGCCGCGCTAGCCCTTTCCGACCCCCTTGGAATCGCGCGCCGCAGGCCCTGCGGCGCCTTGGCTCATATAGGAGACTGCCCTTGAGCCGCAAGCACTTGGGACCGCCGAAGTGCACCAAAAGGGACGTTCCGGGAGGGCCGATGCCCGGCGCGGATTGCCCCTCGCACAGACCGCCCTCCGCGCTCGCCGCTTGACGGGCGGACCGCGACTTCCCTACCTGACGGCACGGGACCTTCCACCTCACGCGCAATCGGCCTTTGGCCGGAGCCTGACGCCGCAAAGCAGCAAGGAGACCCCATTGCGCCCTGCCCTTTTCGGACTCGCCTGTCTGCTGACTTCCATCGGCGGCGCAAATGCCGCCGAGGCCGTGTTCCCACCCGGCTCGCGGATCGGCCTTGTCCCGCCTCCCGGCCTTGTGGTGAGCCGCAGCTTTTCGGGCTTCGGAGATCCCGAAAACAGGGTGGTCATGCTGTTCAGCGAATTGCCCGGCGGGGCCTATGAGGACTTCATCAAGGGCATGACGACGACTGCAAAGTCGACGCCGGGCGTGTCGGGCTTCGGGCAGGAGGTGTTGCTGACCCAGCACGGCGCCGGCACGCTGATCGTCGCGGACCAGGAGGCCAACGGCGAAAAGCTCCGGAAATGGCTGCTGGTCACGCGCAACACGGTGGCCGACCGTTCCGTCGACATCAGCCGCGCCTATGTCGTCACCGTGCAGGTTCCCGAAGCCGCCAAGGCGCTCTATTCCGAGGAGGCGATCCGCAAATCGCTCGCCACCCTGTCGCTGCGCGAGGAGATACCGAACGCGGAAATCCTGTCCATGCTGCCGTTCGAGGTGACGGACCTGGCCGGATTCCGCCATGCGCGCATCCTGGCGCCCGCACGTTCCATCGTCCTCACCGACGAAGAGAAGACCGGAGCCGACCCCGCCCGGAATTCCTATTTCTTCATCACCATCGCCCCGAGCGGGCCCATCCAGCCGGACGATCGCGAACGCACGGCGCGCCAGCTTCTGCGCAACATCACCGGCTATTCCGATACGCGCGTGATCAGCGCCGAGCCGCAGCGGATCGGCGGAAGTCCCGGTTTCGAGATCCGGCTCGAAGGCAAGGAAGCCAGAAGCGGAGCCGAGGTGGCGCTGGTGCAATGGGTCCGCTTCGCCGCCGGCTCCTTCCTGCACATGGTCGGAATCGCACCCAAGGCGGAGTGGTCGGAAGCCTTCAACCGCTTCCGGGCCGTGCGCGACGGGATCGAGGCACGCTGAGGCGCATTGATCGGGATGAGCCGCGCGTCCCCACGCAAGCGGCGACCCCGAACCGGATGCGCTCAATTCCCGCTTGCGCGGGAATGAGCGGAGACAACCGAGTTCAGCCCTGCCCGCCGTTGCCTGCCGGCGACTCCTTCGCCGCGCCCTTGGAAACCCCGACCAGGGCCGGACGCAGCACGCGATCGCCGATGGTGTAGCCGGCCTGCACGACCTGCGCGACATGACCCGCCGGCACGGCCGGGTCGGACACCTCGTACATGGCCTGATGGAAATTCGGATTGAACTTCTCGCCGAGCGGCTCGATCTTCTTGACGCCGTTCTTTTCCAGCGCCTTCAGCAATTCGCGCTCCGTCAGATCGACCCCTTCAAGCAATGCGGTCACGGCGGGATCGGCGCCTTCGCGCATGTCCGCGCCGGCATGCTCGAGCGCGCGGCGCATGTTGTCGGCGACGCCGAGAATGTCGCGCGCGAAGGATGCGATCCCGTACAGGCGCGCGTCGGCGACCTCGCGCTCCGTGCGCTTGCGCAGATTCTCCATCTCCGCGAGGGTGCGCAGGAGCTTGTCCTTGAAACTCGCGGCCTCGGCCTGGGCGGCGGCAAGCGGGTCCGGTGTCTCGGCGGGGACCGGATCGGCAGCCGAAGCCCCGGTTTCCTCGGGGGTCGCTGTGTCGGATTCACGAGTCTTGGTCATGCCTGGTCCCAACGCGCAATATCGGAAAACATGCCCGGCATATCAGGACTTTGACCGCAAAAATCAAGCACGGCGGGAACCGCCTAGCCGTTCAGGAGCTTGCTGACCATGCGCGCGGTATAATCGACCATGGGGATGACCCGCGCATAATTGAGCCGCGTCGGGCCGATCACCCCGACCACCCCGACGATCTGGCCCTGGCGGTCGCGATAGGGCGCCACGATGGTGGAGGAGCCGGACAGGGAAAACAGCTTGTTCTCCGAGCCGATGAAAATCCGCACGCCATCGGCCTGCTCCGCGCGGCCGAGCAGGTCGATCACCTCCCGCCGCGTTTCGAGATCGTCGAACAGGAGGCGCACCCGTTCGAGGTCTTCGAGTGCCTTGAGATCGTCGAGCAGGTGAGCCTGGCCCCGCACGATCAGCTTGCGCTCGTCGCTGCCGCCGCCCGACCAGCTCGCGAGACCGGCGGCAATGATTTTCTGAGTCAACTGATCGAGCTCGGCACGGCCCGCCTCGAGGGCGCGTTCGAGCTCCGCGCGGGCCTCGGTCAGAGTCTTGCCCCGGATACGCGCATTCAGAAAATTCGAGGCTTCCATAAGCGCCGAAGTCGGCAGATCGGCCGGTATGGCAAGAATGCGGTTCTCGATCTGGCCGTCCTACGACACCAGCACGACCAGTGCCCGCTCAGGCTCCAGCCGGACAAACTCCACATGCTTGAGGCGCATATTCGTCTTCGCGGTCACCACGACGCCGGCTGCACGGGTCAATCCCGACAGCAGCCCGGAGACCTGGGTCAGCACGCCCTCGACGGAGCCGCCGCGCGCGGCGACCTGCGACTCGATCATCTGCCGCTCGCCTTCGCTCAGTTCCCCAATCTCCATCAGCGCATCGACGAAGAAGCGCAGCCCGAGTTCGGTGGGCAGCCGGCCCGCGGAGATGTGCGGCGCATAGATCAGTCCAAGATGTTCGAGGTCGGACATGACGTTGCGCACGGAGGCAGGCGACAGCGAGACGTGCAGCAGGCGCGAGATATTGCGCGACCCGACGGGCTCGCCGGTCGCCAGATAGCTTTCGACGATCTGGCGAAAAATCTCGCGCGAGCGTTCGCTCAGGTGAGCAAGCCCGACCTGGGAGGCTCCGATCGGCACGTCGTGGGACACGTCAAAACTCCACCGGACAGCCGCCAACATTTGTCCATCCGGGGCTTTTCACGCAAGTCCGGGCTTGTGGCATCCCTCCGCGACACCTAAAAGCGGGCCATTGCCCCGAGGAATGGAGTTAACCGATGCGGCCGAGCCGCCGGCAACCCGAGGAATTACGCGCCGTCTCGCTGGAGCGGGGGGTGGTCAAATATGCCGAAGGCTCCTGTTTCGTCAAATTCGGCGACACCCATGTGCTCGTCACCGCGACGCTGGAGGAGCGCCTTCCGCCCTGGCTGAAGGGACAGGGGCGCGGCTGGGTGACCGCCGAATACGGCATGCTTCCGCGCGCCACCAACGAGCGCACGCGGCGGGAAGCTTCGGCCGGCAAGCAGTCCGGGCGCACGATCGAGATCCAGCGGCTGATCGGGCGTTCGCTGCGCACGGTCGTCGATCTTGTTGCGCTCGGCGAAAGGCAGATCACGATCGACTGCGACGTGATCCAGGCCGACGGCGGCACGCGCACCGCCTCGATTACCGGGGCCTGGGTCGCGCTTCATGACTGCATCCGCTGGATGCGCACGCGCGACATGGTCAAGGACGGCGTGGTAATGGACCATGTCGCGGCGATTTCGTGCGGCGTACATGCCGGCACCGCGGTGCTCGATCTCGATTATGCGGAAGATTCCGAGGCGGATACCGACGCCAATTTCGTCATGACCGGCAGCGGCATGATTGTCGAAATCCAGGGCACGGCGGAGAGGACGCCGTTCAGCGAGGACCAGTTTCTCGCGCTGCTCGCGCTCGCGCGCAAGGGCATAGCAAAGCTCGTCGATCTGCAGAAGATCGCGGTGGCGTGACGGCTGCGAATGGCCCGACGGATCACCGGCACCCTCGTCATCGCGACGCATAATCCCGGCAAGCTTCGGGAGATGCGCGACCTGCTGTCGATCCACGGCGTCGGCGCGATATCGGCGGGGGAGCTCGGGCTCCCCGAACCCGACGAAACCGGCAGCACTTTCGCCGAGAACGCGCGCATCAAGGCGCAGGCCGCTGCGAGACTTGCGAATCAGCCGGCATTCTCCGACGATTCCGGCCTGGTGGTGGACGCACTCGGCGGCGAGCCCGGCATTCACTCCGCGCGCTGGGCCGGCCCGGACAAGGATTTTGCCGGAGCCATGACGAAGATCGACACCATGCTGCGCGAGCGCGGCGCGACGTCGCCCGAACAGCGCCGCGCCCATTTCGTCTCCGCGCTGTGCGTCGCATGGCCGGACGGACATCTGGAGGAATTCGAGGCGAAGGTGGACGGCACGCTGGTCTGGCCGCCGCGCGGCACGCGGGGCTTCGGCTACGATCCGATGTTTCTGCCGGACGGACACACGCGCACCTTCGGCGAAATGCCGGCCGAGGAGAAACATGGGCTTCCGCCTCACGGGAAAGGCCTGTCGCACCGCGCGCGCGCCTTCCTCAAGCTCGCGGAGGCCTGCCTTGTCCGCTGAGACCAAAGCCTTCGGCGTCTATGTGCATTGGCCGTTCTGCCTGTCGAAATGCCCGTATTGCGACTTCAACAGCCATGTCCGGCATGCCGCGATCGACGAGGCGCGCTTTGCGCGCGCGTTCGCGGCCGAGATCGCGACGACTGCCGAACGTGTACCCGGCCGCACCGTCTCCTCGATCTTCTTCGGCGGCGGCACGCCGTCGCTGATGCAGCCCGCGACGGTCGCCTCCATCCTCGACACGATCGGCAAGCATTGGACGGTGTCGCCCGACGTCGAGGTGACGCTGGAGGCCAATCCCACGAGCGTGGAGGCGGCGCGCTTTCGCGGCTATCGCACGGCCGGCGTCAATCGCGTGTCGCTCGGCGTGCAGGCGCTCGACGACGCCAAGCTGAAGGAGCTCGGCCGGCTGCACAATGTGCAGGAAGCGCTCGACGCGGTGTCCGTGGCGCGCTCGGTGTTCGACCGATATTCCTTCGATCTCATCTATGCACGCCCCGGTCAGACTCCCGAAGCCTGGTCGCAGGAGCTGAACCGCGCGATCGCGGAAGCCGCCGAGCATCTGTCGCTCTATCAGCTCACCATCGAGCCGGATACGCCGTTCGCGGCATTGCATGCGGCGGGAAAAATCCTGACGCCCGGCGACGATCTCGCGCGCGCCCTCTACGACATCACGATCGAAACCTGCGCGCAGGCGGGATTGCCGGCCTACGAAATCTCCAATCACGCGCGGCCGGGTGCGGAGTGCCGGCACAATCTCGTGTATTGGCGCGGCGACGAATATGCCGGGATCGGGCCGGGCGCGCATGGCCGGCTCGAGGCCGACAACATGCGCTTCGCGACCGCAACCGAGAAGAGGCCCGAGGCGTGGCTGATGCGCGTGGAATCGCTCGGGCACGGCCTCGTGGTCGACGAGATGTTGACGCGCGACGAGCGCGCCGACGAATATCTGCTGATGGGACTTCGCCTTGCCGAGGGCATCGACCCGCAACGCTATGCCGCGATTGCCGGGCGCCAGCTCGACCCGAAGCGCATCGCGCTGCTGACCTCGGAAGGCGCGGTGGAAGCGATGCCCAACGGCAAGCTGCGGGTGCGGCAATCCTATTTCGCGGTGCTCGACGCCGTCGTCGCCGATCTCGCGGCCTGATTTGCTTCCGCTCATTCCGGACGCCGCGAAGCGGCGCTCCGGAATCCGGAAACGAACAATCCAGCCAGCGAATGAATTCCGGGATGACCTTCAGGTCCCGGACGCACCGAACGATTTCGGCGCGGGCGAAATCACTTGGCCGCCCGAAGCGGTGACCCGCATCACGGCCAGTCCGCGCTCGTTGGTACCGTCGGCGCGAAAGCGGAAAATGCCGTCGAGACCCGCAAAGCCGGATGAATTGGTCAGTACCTCGTTGGTGATGCGACCGCCCTGCGTCTTGACGAGCGCGGCAACGAGGGCCGTCGCGTCGTAGGACAGCGTCGCCGTGCGCACCGGATCCTGCCCGTAGCGCTGCTTGTAGCGGCCGGCGAAGGCGGTGAAGCCGCTCGGATCGGGGGCTGCATACCAGCCGCCGGCCAAGGCCGGGTCCGCAAAAACGCGCGGGTCGTCCCACAGGCCCGTGCCGATGAACTGGATGCGCCTCGTGTTGACGCCATTGGATATGAGCGACTGAACCACGAACGGCACGGCGTCCGCGCCGTCCGGGATGAAGATGGCGTCGGCGCTCGCAGCCGCCTGCGCGACGATCTTCACCGCGCTTTCGAGTTTCGTATTGTCGATGGTGTAGCGTTCGGCCACGACCAGCCGCGCGCTGCGGCGCGCCACCCCCTCCTTGAACGCGGCCTCGGCCACCGAGCCATAGGCATTGTCCGGAAACAGCGCCGCGAACGAGCGCTTGCCGTTCGATGCCGCGTAAGCGACGACGCGATCGACATCCGATTCCGGCAGGAAGCTGAGCAGATAGACGCCGCGCGCGGCGACGCTGGCGTCGGTCGAGAATGCGATGAGCGGGATTCCGCGCCCGCGCGCGACCTGACCTGCCGCCTGCACAGACTGGGCGAAAAGCGGACCCAGAATGATCTCGGCTCCTTCCTCGATCGCCTGCTGCGCGGCGAATTGCGCGCCCGAGCCGCTGCCGCCATCGTCCTTGACCAGAAGCTGGATATTGGGATTGGAGAATTCGGCGATCGCCATCTCGGCGGCGTTCTTCATCGACTGCGCCGCCGCCCCGGCATTCCCGCTCGCGGTGAGCGGCAGGATCAGCGCGACCTTCACCTGGCCGGTGCCGATGGCGGCCGGTTGCTCCGTCAGGCCCGTCGGCGCGGCGCCGAACTGGTTGTTGCCCGCGCAGGCCGACAAGGCGGCGGCCGCGGCGGTCGACAATCCGCCGAGCACGATCTGACGGCGCGCAATCAAGTGCATCTGGCGTCGCATCCTACCGGACTATTCGCTTTTCCAACACCATCCACGGACTTGGCGGGCACATCCACGATTGCAATCTGCCATATTGTCGGCGAATGGTTAAACAAGCCAGTCCCTGAATCTCGGTTGGTCATGACGCGGAACCGGACGGCCAGAACCTACGTGTTGGCCGGGCAATCCGTGACGGCTCCCTCTTTGCCTGCCGGGCTCTATATCGTCGCGACGCCGATCGGGAATCTGCGCGATATCACTCTGCGGGCGCTCGAGACGCTGGCGGCCGCCGATCTCGTGGCATGCGAGGACACCCGTGTCACCCGCAAACTGCTCGATCATTACGGCATCGCTGCGGCGATGACGCCCTACCACGAGCACAATGCCGCTGCAGCCCGGCCAAGGCTGCTGGCGCGGCTCGCGGCCGGCGAGGCCGTCGCGCTCGTCTCTGACGCGGGAACTCCGTTGATCTCCGATCCGGGCTTTCGGCTCGTCACCGGCGCGCGCGAAGCAGGGCATTCGGTAATAGCCTTGCCCGGCGCCTCGTCCGTGCTCGCGGCGTTGACGGTTTCGGGCCTCCCTAGCGATCGGTTCTTTTTCGAAGGTTTCCTGCCGGCAAAGCCCGGGCAGCGGCGCGCCCGCATCGCGGAGCTCGCAACGATCCCCGCAACGCTGGTCCTGTTCGAGGCCGGCTCGCGCATCGTTGCCAGCCTCTCCGATCTCGCCGACTCTCTCGGCGATCGCGCGGCTGCTGTGTGCCGCGAATTGACCAAACTGCATGAGGAGATCAGGACCGCCCCGCTCTCCGCGCTCGCACAGCAAGCCGACGGCCTTGAGGTTCGCGGAGAATTCGTGATCGTGATCGCACTTCCACCGGAGCGGGCGGCATCGAGCGATGACGATATCGACCGTCTCCTGCACGAGGCACTGGCGCGGCTCTCGGTGAAGGATGCGGTAGCCGAGATTGCACTGGCGACCGGGCGGCATCGCCGCGAGGTCTATCAGCGCGCTCTTGAGATCGCGAAGGGCGGCGATGGCAAACCGTAGCGGAGGCAGAAGGCCGCCTGCGGATGCCGCGGCGGACGTCGCGCGGCGGGCCGCGTTCCGTCTCGGGCTGTCGGCCGAAAGCCGCGCCGCCGCCGTTTTGATGGCGAAAGGGTTTCGCGTGGTCGCGAGGCGCTGGCGCTGCGCGGCCGGCGAGATCGACCTCGTCGCGCGCCGCGGCGACCTCCTGATCTTCGTCGAGGTGAAGGCGCGCGGCTCCTTCGACGATGCGGCCTATTCCGTCACCGACCGGCAGAAGCGGCGGATCGCGTCCGCCGCCGCCGCCTGGATCGCCGCCAATCCGGACAACGCGAATTGCGACATCCGCTTCGACGCCGGGCTGGGCGTGCCGCGGCGCTGGCCGCGGCACATCGTGGCGGCGTTCGAATGCGAGAACTAGTCGCTACGCCGCACGCAGCCGATCGAAGAACTGATCGACTTGCGCGCGGATGCGGCTTGCGACGCCGCCGAGCTCGTCCGCCACCTCGCGCGCGACACTGGCCTGGCGATTGGTCTGCTCGGTGGCATCGTTGACGTATTTGATCTGCTCGGCGGTCTCCGACGTGCGGCTCGCCGCGGTCTCCACGCTGCGGGCGATTTCCTGCGTCGCGGCGCCCTGCTCGGTCACGGCCGCCGCGATGGCGCCGCTGATCGTGCCGATCTCCCGGATCGTAGCTTCGATCGCGGCGATGGCCGAAATCGAGCGCTCGGTGACCTGCTGCATGCCGCTGATCTGGCTGCTGATCTCCTCGGTCGCCTTCTGCGTCTGACCGGCGAGGGCCTTGACCTCGCCGGCAACCACCGCGAATCCGCGGCCGGCCTCGCCAGCGCGCGCGGCCTCAATCGTCGCGTTGAGCGCAAGCAGATTGGTCTGCTCCGCGACATCGGTGATCAGACGAACGACGTCCCCGATGCGGCCTGCGGCCTCGCTCAGTTCCTTCACGGTCGCGGTCGTGCGCTCCGCCTCGCTGACGGCCTTGAGCGCGATCGCATGCGACTGCGACACCTGCCGGTCGATCTCCATGACCGACGCGCTCAGCTCCTCGGCTGCGGAGGCGATATCGCGCACATTGGCGGAGGCTTCCGCGGACGCCGAGGTGGCGCGCGACGTGCCTTCCGAGGTGCTCGCCACGATCGACGCCATATGCTGCGCGCCCATCCGCACATTCTCGGACAGCGCCAGCAATTGCGAGAGCGTGCCCTCGACATCGGTGCTGAAACGTCCGATCTCGCTGGCCATCACTTCCTGGCGCCTGGCACGCGCCGCGACATCGCTGGACACGGTCTTGTTCAGCTCTTCGTTGCGGCGCATCGCCTGCTCGAACACCGCAACCGAACCGGCCAGCGCGCCGATCTCGTCCTGCCGGCCCTGATAGGGCACCGCAACATTGGCTTCGCCGCCCGCGATCGCCTTGGTGATCCGCGTCATCTCGGCGAGCGGCCGTACGAAGCTCCGCCAGATCAGGATCGCGCCGAACGCAGCGAGCAGAACGGACAGCGTACCGAGGATCGTCATCCAGTAGGCGGTGTTGGCGATGCCGGTCTCGATCTCGGCAAAGATCTTCTTGGAGCGCTCGGCATAAAGACTCGCAAGCGCATCGAGGTCCTTGTTCAGCGCCATGCGGACATTGCGGTTGGCGTCGTTGTCGCCCCATTCGCGGCCCGCGGCCGGGCTGATCTCGGTGCCGCGCCGCACCAGCTCCTTGCGGAATTCCTGAAACTGCGCGATGCGCTGGGCGAATTCACCGAAGCGCGCGGCATCTTCCGGCGGAACAGCCTTCTGCCATTCCTGCACAACCTCGCCGATCCGGCTGTTGAATTTCAGCAACCCTTCGCCGAATTTCTTGGCAGTCTGGACGTCGGGCGACATGTAGATGCCGCGTGAATCCATGACCACGGCATAAATCAGGGCGTTCACGCGCTCGACATTCATGCTGCCGAGGAAGGCGGACTCGAATTGCCCGGCTTGAGCCGCCTGTTGTCTCGCATTGGAGATCGCGACCAGCGCGAGGGCGACGGTCGATATCGCGAGCAGTCCGAAAATGGCGTAAAGCTTCGTGGCGAGAGAAAGGCTGGGAAGTTTCACGTCTGCGTCCCCAAGTGATAAACCCGGATGCCACCCTGACAGGTATGTATTAACCACACGTTTGCGGCGTATTTTCCGCCTGCTCGCCCTCCAGTTTTCCTGCGAATTCAAAGGTTTGAGATGCCCCTCCAGGTCGCCGTGCAGATGGACCCGATCGAGCGGATCAATATCCGCGGCGATTCCACCTTCGCCCTGCTGCTGGAGGCGCAGAGGCGCGGTCATTCACTGGCCTACTATACGCCAGACAAGCTCGCGCAGCGCGGGCCGGACGTGTTCTCAACCGTGCGGCCGCTCGCCGTGCGCGACGAACCGGGCAATCACTTCGATCTCGGCGAACCCGAGCGGGTGGCGCTCGCCGAGTTCGACGTGGTGCTGCTGCGGCAGGATCCGCCCTTCGACCTCGCCTACATCACGACCACGCATCTCCTGCAGCAGGTGCATCCGCGCACGCTCGTGGTCAACGACCCCGCCAGCGTGCGCAACGCCCCCGAGAAGATTTTCGTGATGGAGTTTTCAGACCTGATGCCGCCGACTCTGATCACGCGCGACCTCGCGGAGATCAAGGCGTTCCGGGAGGAACACGGCGACATCGTCATGAAGCCGCTCTATGGCGCGGGCGGTGCATCCGTGTTTCGCCTGACCCGCGACGATCTCAATTTCGGCTCGCTTTACGATTTGTTCACCTCGACATTCCGCGAGCAATGGATGGTGCAGAAATTCCTGCCGGCGGTGAAGCACGGCGACAAGCGGATCATCCTCGTGGACGGCGAATTCGCGGGCGCCGTCAACCGCGTGCCGGCGCCGGACGATTTGCGCTCCAACATGGTGCGCGGCGGCTCCCCGGCCGCGACAGATCTCACACCCCGCGAGCGCGAGATTTGCGCCCGGCTGGGACCGTCCCTGCGCGAGCGCGGCCTGATCTTTGTGGGCATTGACGTGATCGACGGGAACCTGACAGAAATAAACGTCACGTCGCCGACCGGCATCCGGGCGATCCGCAATCTCGGCGGGCCGGACGTGGCGGCGATGATCTGGGATTGCATCGAACGCAAGCGATAGTCCGTGCGAGCACGCAACAGCAAAGTCCGCAATCTCGCCAGGCTGACGGCTTCTGCAACCGCTGTGCTATTCGCCTTCGCATCGGCCGCCTCCGCCGCCGGCAATTGCTTTTTCAAGAAGCAGCCGCCCGTCATTCTCAAGAGCATGGGGCCGTGCAATTTCGACCCCGACCTCCTGAGCTTCGAGGGCACTCCGGTGGAGCAGGCGAAATGCCTGCTGACCAAGGTGGAGAAGTTCGGAAAGCTGGGCGAGCGGCCCGACACCCTGCCCGACATGCTGATGAATGTCGGCACATCGACGGGACTTCCGGACCGGGATGCGCTGCGCAAGCTGCTCGCCGAGGAAGGGCTCTACGACACGCTCGGCGCGCGCCTGTCCGATCCCGTGTCGCACGCCCACGACAACGATCCGCTGGCGCGCTCCGCGACCTACCTGCTGATCCACGACACCAGCGCGCCGAACTTCATGAATCGCCGGTGGCCGGCGGACATCGACAAGGATCCCGGAATCAACCGGCTGGCGCGCTACGAATGCGCCAACAAGATCGAGCGGGCGCATGTGTTCATCAATCGCATGGGGGAAATCTTCAACCCGCACGATTTCTCGACGGCGTGGCGCGCGACCAAGTTCGAGATGGCGGTGGAGTTCGGCTCCAGGCTCAAGGGGCTGATCCTGCACGTGGAAATGATCCAGCCGCGCATGCCCGTGCCCGGCCGCGGACGCGGCAACGATTTTCATGCCCCGACGCCCGGATTTCCGCCGGAGCAATATGATGCGCTGGCGCGGGTCTATGCGGTCGCCAGCGTGCGCGCAGGCTTCTGGCTGATCCCGGTCTTTCACGGCGTGATCGACGAGGGCATCTACAACAAGCACGACGATCCGCAGAATTTCGAG
>JACAEG010000248.1 GCA_013388965.1 Pseudorhodoplanes sp.
AGCCACGGCACCGGCCCTGGCGCCGGCCTCGATCTGGGCCAGCCGGTCGACGATCGCACTCAGCGCGCCATGCACGGATTCGAGCGTGTCATGCGTGCGTGCGACATCGCGCTTGAGTTCGGCGATGTCTCGGTCCGGCACATTGCGCTTCTCCGATCGCATCTCGTCGAGATGCACGAGCAGATCGGCGAAGCCGCGCTCGATCGCCGCAAGCGAGCCGAGCCGCGCATCGGACGCATCGAGCTTGGCGGCGAGGTCGGCAATGCGGTCCTCGAGATGGCGCATCGCGGCCTGATCGCCCCCCGACAGGACCGGCGCCTGATCGGCGCGATCGGCGAAGCGCGTGAGAATTTCCTCGATCCGCGGCGGCAGCGCCGGGCGGCCGCTCATGGTCTTGAGCTGATCGGTCAGCGCGCTGATGCGATCCTCGATGCCCGACATGACGTCGGCGCCGGCACCCGCGGCATTGACCGCGACGCGATCGATGCGGGCGGACAGGCCGCGCACTTCCTCGGCGAGCTTGGTCAGCGAATCGTTGGACGCGACATGGGAGGCGACTCCGCGCAGGCCGGTGATGGCCTGCTCGAGTTGCTGCAGCGTGCGGATGTCCAGGCTGCCGGACCCCATCTGGTCGATCTTGAGCGCGAGTTCGCGCACCGCCCGCTCGAATCCCGCCAGGCTTTCGGCCGGGGTAAGCGCGCGCAAGGCATCGCGCACCTCGGCGAGGCCGCGCTCCATGGTCGCGATGGTCGCGGGATCGACGCCGCATTGCCGGCTCTGGTCGATGCGGTCCGCCAGCATGCGCATGTCGGCTTCAAGCGCATCGACGGCGCGCTTGGGAAGCGCCTCCCGCAGCGAGCGGCCGATTTCGGACAGATCGGCGCGCAGGTCGCGGATGGCCTGCTCGATTGCGCTCGGCCGGTTGAGGCTGTCGATCTGGGCGGTGATGTGCCGGAGTTGCCGGTCAAGACCGGACAGATCCGGTTGCGGCGCGCGCGGCTCCTGATGCGTTTCCCGGAAGCGGGGTTCGTGCGCGCGCTGAGGATGATAGTCGCGCCATCCGGCAGGATAGGATTGCGGCGCGCGCGGCCGGGCCGGGGGAGGGGCCGCAAGGTCGCGGGCGGGCGCCGTTCCGGCATCGAGCGCGTGCTGGCGCGAGGAAATCTCCGCGATGGCGAGGTCGAGGGAGGAACCCCACTGGTCGGCGACGAGACCGGGCTGCACCGGCGGGGTCGGCTCGGCGGCCGGGGCATAGGCCTGCGGCGCGGGGACTGTTGCGGGTGCCTCGCGGTCCTCGGCTTGCGCCATCGGGCGCTCGGCGCGCTCGCCGGCAATCTGGTCGAGGCGGCGATCGATCCGCTCGATGCTCCGGGCAAATTCGCTCGCGATGGCGGCGAGGCGGTCCGGTTCGGAGGCCGGGGCTGCCGTGCGGTCCTCGTCCTCATCGTCCTCGAAATTGCGAACCGGAATTCCGTCCTCCGCCGCGCGGTCGAGGATCGCGCTGTTCAGCCATTCGCTGACCGACATGCCGGACAGACGCGCGGCCTTGCGCGCGCTCTCGCGCACTTCCGGCGGTATCCCCTTCACGTTCCAAGGTACGCCATGCTTCATGCGCTTACCCACCTTCGCCACGATGGGGCGCAGCCGGACCGACTGGCCCATCCCGGAACCGGCATTTCTCACTAACGATGTGGATTCGCGCGGCCCTGCCCTCTGGCCTGACTTTTTCCCGTTACGGTAAATAACCCGTTAAGAAATGTTGCTGTGCCGCGACATTTCGCGACTTGCGGCGGCCGCGACGGAACCCTGCCGCGGCATCTCCGCCGCGGGGCGCCGCTTAGGAGAAGGCTAATGACCCTGTGTCATCATGGCGAGAGATCGCCGGGGGGAATGCGAGGGCGAGGGCGCAAGGAACGTCGCGCCGCCGCAACCTGAATCGCAATCCGGCCAAGACACGATACGGTCGGGGGAAAGTCATGCCGAGCTACAAAGCACCCGTCGAGGATGTCCTGTTCCTGCTGAGGGACGTTTTCAGGTTCGAGCGCTACAACAATCTTCCCGGATTCGCGGACGCCACCCCCGACACGGTCGAGGCCATTCTCGTCGAGGCCGCGAAGTTCTGCGAGGAAGTGCTCGCTCCGCTCAATCGCGTCGGCGACGAGGAAGGCTGCACGCGCCACCCCGACGGGCGCGTGACCACGCCGAGGGGATTCAAGGAAGCCTATCGGCAACTGGTCGACGGCGGCTGGATCGGCATTTCCGCGCCGCAGGAATTCGGCGGACAGGGATTGCCCGGCACGCTGACGGTCGTGATCAACGAGTTTCTGGCCTCGGCGAATCTTGCCTTCTCGATGTATCCCGGCCTCGTGCAGGGCGCGGTCGCGGCGATCATGCGCCATGCCTCGGACCATTTGAAGCAGACCTATCTCCCGAAGATGATTTCCGGCGAATGGGCCGGGACAATGAACCTGACCGAGCCGCAATGCGGCACGGATCTCGGGCTCCTGCGCACCAAGGCGGTGAGGCAGCCCGATGGCAGCTACCGGATTTCCGGCACCAAGATATTCATCTCCGGCGGCGAGCAGGACCTCACCGAGAACATCGTGCATCTCGTGCTCGCGCGGATCGAAGGCGCGCCGGAGGGCACCAAAGGCATTTCGCTGTTCATCGTCCCGAAAATCCTGCCGAACGCGGACGGCTCGCTCGGCGCGCGCAACGCGGTCTCCTGCGGCTCGATCGAAGAGAAGATGGGCATTCACGGCAACGCGACCTGCGTGATGAATTACGACAATGCGACCGGGTTCCTGATCGGGGAGGAAAATCGCGGACTCAACGCGATGTTCGTGATGATGAACGAGGCGCGGATCGGCGTCGGCCTGCAGGGCCTCGCGCTGTCCGAGGTCGCCTATCAGAACGCCGTGACCTACACGAAGGAGCGCCTGCAGGGTCGCGCGCTCACGGGTGCGAAATTTCCCGACAAGCCTGCCGATCCGATCATCGTGCATCCGGACGTGCGGCGCACGCTGATGTCGATCAGGTCGTTCAACGAGGCCGCGCGCGCGCTGGTGATCTGGACGGCCTTGCACGGCGACATTTCGCATCGCTCGGGCGACGGCAAGGAGCGGCAGGCCGCCGACGACACGATGGGGTTGTTGACGCCGGTGGTGAAGGGCGTGCTGACCGACATGGGCTTCGCCAACACCGTGATGGCCCAGCAGATGTATGGCGGCCACGGCTATATCCGCGAAACGGGCATGGAGCAGTTCGTGCGCGATGCCCGCATCCCGATGATCTACGAGGGCGCCAACGGCATCCAGGCGCTCGATCTCGTCGGGCGCAAGCTCGCCAAGGACGGCGGGCGCGCGGTGATGGCATTCTTCAACGAGGTGCAGGGCTACATCAGGGAGCATGGCGGCGACGAAGGCATGAAGCCCTATGTCGAACCGCTCGGCCGCTCGCTCGGGCATCTGCAGCAGGCGACGATGTGGTTCATGCAGAACGCGCTTGCGAAGCCCGACAATGCCGGCGCGGGCGCGACCGACTACATGCATCTCTTCGGGCTGGTCGCGCTCGGCTACATGTGGGCGCGCATCGTGGAGGCCGCGCATGCGAGGCTGAAGGCCGGCGCCAACGGCAGCGGAGAGATGCTGAAGGCGAAGCTCGTCACCGCACGCTTCTTCATGGAGCGCATGCTGCCGGAAACCGCGACGCAGCTTGCGCGCGTGCAGGCGGGCGCGCAGACCACGATGGAATTGCCGGCCGAAGCCTTCTGACCGGAGCCGGTCTGGATAGGGCCGCCATGCTCGGAATCGCGGAGAGAAAAACCCTTCTCTGCGCCGCAATCCTGGAAGATTCCGACTGCGTCGCGAAGCCTTCGCGCTTCAAAATTCCTTTTTATTCTGAGCATGTTGCCGCGATGCGAGCGCATCACTACAGATGCATGGTCACGTTCATTGGTGCATGCCATGTTTGTCGTCGGCTCCGTTCCCGCCATGCAATCGAATGTCCCGACGCTCGAGGCGCTGATCCCGGCGATCGCGTCGGAATTCCCGCATCTCAGCCTTGAAGACAGGCTGCGCGCGATCCGCGCGCACATTCCCGGCCGCATCGCCTTCACGACGAGTTTCGGCATCGAGGACCAGGCGATCGCGCATGCGCTGTTCACTCAGGCGCTCGATATCGACGTGGTCACGCTCGATACCGGCCGGCTGTTTCCGGAAACCTATCAGCTCTGGTCCGACACCGAGGAACGCTACGGCGCGCGCATTCGCGGGATCGTGCCTGCAACAAGCGAGGTCGAGGCGTTGATCGCGGCCCAGGGCATCAACGGCTTTCGTTCGTCGGTCGATGCGCGGCATGCCTGCTGCAATGTGCGCAAGGTGGCGCCGCTCGGCCGCGCGCTCGAAGGCGCGACCGGCTGGATCACGGGCATGCGCGGGGATCAGTCGGCCGCTCGGTCGGGCATTGCCAGTGTCGCCATCGACCGCGACCGCAATATCGTGAAGCTCAGCCCGCTGTTCGACTGGAGCCGCGACGCGGTGGTGGATTACGTGCTGGCCAACCGCATTCCCTGCAATCCGCTGCACGACCGGGGCTTTCTCTCCATCGGCTGCGCGCCCTGCACCCGCGCGATCAAGCCCGGCGAGCCGGAGCGTGCCGGGCGCTGGTGGTGGGAGCACGACCAAAAGAAGGAATGCGGCCTGCACAACCGTCCCGCGCGGGTCGCTGCCGCCTGAACTTGCGCGCCGCCACCGGCGCGGCAAAAAGTTTTCGTCAGATAATGTTCCGGCCCTCGCGCGCGTCAGGCGCGGAGGCTATGTTTTGCGGCGAACAGGAATCGCCAATGGACGCAGTGAATCTTCCCCGCCCCGCCTGGATGACCGAAGACCTGATCCTGCTGGAGGAACAGGCCCGCCGGCTGTTTGCCGCCGAATTTGCGCCGCAGATCGAGGCATGGACCGAACAGGGAATCATGGATCGCTCCGCCTGGAACAAACTGGGCGAGGCCGGCCTGCTCTGTGCGGGAATTCCGGAGGAATATGGCGGCGCCGGCGGGACTTTCGCGCATGAAGCCGTGATCAACCGGGAATTCGCGCTGGCCGGCCTCGATTCGATCGGGGCGCCGCTGCATTCCGGCATCGTCGCGCCCTACATCCTGAAATACGGCACCGAGGAGCAGCGCAAGCGCTGGCTGCCCAAGCTCGCCTCGGGCGAGATGGTCGGCGCCATCGCCATGACCGAGCCGGGCACCGGCTCCGACCTGCAGGGGGTCAAGACCACGGCCAGGAAATCCGGCAACGGCTATGTGCTGAACGGCTCGAAAACCTTCATCACCAATGGCCAGCATGCCAACCTGATCGTGGTCGTCGCCAAGACCGATCCGGCCGCCGGCGCCAAGGGCGTGTCGCTGATGGTGGTGGAGACCGACGATGCGCCCGGCTTCCGGCGCGGCCGCAAGCTGAAGAAGCTCGGCATGGACTGGGCCGACACGTCGGAATTGTTCTTCGAGGACGTGAAGCTCCCCGCCGAAGGGCTGCTCGGCACGGAGGAGGGGCAGGGCTTCATCCAGCTCATGACCGAATTGCCGCAGGAACGGCTGATCGTCGCGACCGCCGCGCTCGGCATGATCGAGCGCGCGCTGCGCCTGACCATCGACTATGTGAAGGAGCGCAAGGCCTTCGGCAAGGCGATTCTCGATTTCCAGAACACGCAATTCGTGCTGGCCGAATGCAAGACCGAGGCGACCATCGCCAAGGTCTTTCACGACCATTGCGTCTAGCGCCACATCCGCGGCGAATGCGACACGACGACGGCATCGATGGCCAAATACTGGCTGACCGACCTGCAGAACTCTCTGGTCGACCGCTGCCTGCAATTGTTCGGCGGCTATGGCTATATGGACGAATACCCGATCTCGCGGATGTACCGGGACGCGCGGGTGCAGCGCATCTATGCGGGCACCAACGAGATCATGAAATTGCTGATCGCAAGGAGTTTGTGAACCTCTTGCAGCTATAAAACCTGGCCGTCCCGGCCAAGCGGCCTGAAGGCCGCGCGAGCCGGGGCCCATAATCCCCGAATGGTGATTATGGATTCCGGCTCTGGCGCCCCGCGCTCGGCCGTAATGACGACCGCGAGGAGAAGCGCCGATGACCGAAGCCTTTGTCTACGATCACGTCCGCACGCCGCGCGGGCGCGGCAAGGTCGACGGCTCGCTGCACGAGGTGACCACCCTCAATCTGGCGACGCAGGTGCTCGAGGGCATCAAGCAGCGCAACCGCCTCGACACCGCGCAGGTCGACGACGTGGTGATGGGGATCGTCGATCCGGTCGGCGAGGCCGGCGGCGACATTCCGCGGATGGCCGGGATCTGCGCCGGCTACGGCGAGGGCGTGCCGGGCGTGCAGATCAACCGCTTCTGTGCGTCGGGCCTCGACGCGGTGAACTTCGCCGCGGCGAAGGTGATGTCCGGGCAGAGCGACATGACAATCGGCGGCGGCGTGGAATCGATGAGCCGCGTCGGGATCGGTGCCTCGGGCGGCGCATGGCCGGTCGATCCCATGATCGCGCTGCCGTCCTATTTCATGCCGCAAGGCGTGTCCGCCGACCTAATCGCGACCAAGTACGGCTTCTCGCGCGACGACGTGGACGCCTATGCGGTCGAGAGCCAGAAGCGCGCGGCCAGGGCGTGGGACGAGGGGCGCTTCAAGAAATCGATTCTGCCGGTGACGGATGTCAACGGCATCACGCTGCTGGCGAAGGACGAGCACATGCGCCCGTCCACGACCATGCAGTCGCTCGCGCAATTGCAGCCGGCTTTCGTGCAGATGGGCGAGATGGCAGGCTTCGACGCCGTCGCCATTCAGAAACACCCGGATGTCGAAGCGATCAATCACGTCCATCATGCCGGCAACTCGTCCGGCATCGTCGATGGCGCTGCGGCGGTGCTGATCGGCAGCGCGGAGGCCGGGAAAAAGGCCGGGCTGAAGCCGCGCGCGCGCATCAGGGCGTTCGCCAATATCGGTTCCGAGCCGGCGCTGATGCTCACCGGGCCGATCGATGTGACACGGAAGCTCCTGAAAAAGACCGGCATGTCGCTCGGCGACATCGACCTGATCGAGATCAACGAGGCTTTTGCATCCGTCGTGCTGCGCTACATGCAGGCGATGGATCTCGATGACAGCCGGATCAACGTCAATGGCGGCGCCATCGCGATGGGGCATCCGCTTGGCGCGACCGGCGCGATGCTGCTCGGCATTGCGCTCGACGAGCTGGAGCGCCGCGACAAGAATACCGCACTGATCACACTCTGCATCGGCGCGGGCATGGGTACCGCGACCATCATCGAGCGGGTGTGAAAAATGACCCGTGCGGTCCGTCTAGGCGCTCAGCCTGTTCGCCGTCTCTTCGCCGAGCAGCGCGATTGCGGGCAGGGCACCGATCGCCGGCCTGGAAAACAGGTAGCCCTGGAACAGCGTGATTCCCGCGGCGGCAAGCACCGCCAGTTCCTCGCGCGTTTCGACTCCTTCGGCGATGACCCGGATATCGAGCGTGCGCGCGATTCCGACGATGCCTGCGACGATCGCCTGCCGGGCAGGCGAAGTGTCGATGCCGCGCAGCAGATGCATGTCGATCTTGATCAGGTCGGGCGGGAAATCCGCGAGCAGGCCGAGGCCGGCATAGCCCGCGCCAAAATCGTCGAGCGCCACCATGAATCCGAGTCTGCGATACTCGGCGACGATTCGGCCGATATGCGCGACGTCGATCCGCTCGTTTTCGGTGAACTCGAAGACAATCCGCTCGCGCGCGAAGCCGACTTTCTCTGCGGCTGCGAGCGACGCCCGGATGCAGGCCGCCGGCTCATACACGGCATTCGGCATGAAATTGATGGTCAGTCGAAGGTGCGGCGCCTGGAACAGCTGGCTGGCGCCCGTGATCGCCTTGACGCGGCAGGCCTGATCGAAGCGATAGCGGTTGGCGTGGTTGACACGGCCGAGCACCGCGCCGGCGCCCTCGCCCTCCGTGCCGCGCACCAGCGCCTCGTAGCCCCATACCCGTCGCGCTGCCATGTCGACGATCGGCTGGAACGCCATCACGAAGTCGAATCCGAGATCTTCGCCGTCCTTGCAATCGGCGCATCGCACAGGGAACTTCTTCACGGGCGTCCTCTTGGGGAAATGATTGCGGTTCGGTGCGGGCACCATGAACGGGCGCGGGTTGCCGGACCGTAAAGATTTGCGGCTTTTCCCTCGCGCGGTCCGAGGGAACCGGCGGCCGCCCAGGCAGGCGTGACGACGATCGGGAGGATTCGATGGATTACACCAACTTCAAGTTCGACGTCGACGCCGACGGGATCGCGCTCGTCACCTGGGATATGCCCGGCCGCTCGATGAACGTGATCAACCTGACGATCATCGAGGAACTGTCCGACATCGTCGAAAGGGTCGCAGCCGATCCGGCGATCAAGGGCGCCGTCATCACCTCCGGCAAGGACACATTCTGCGCCGGCGCCGATCTCACGCTGCTGGAAAGCCTGACGCGCGCTTTCGCAGACATGGCGAAGGCGCAGGGCGAGGTGGCTGCAGCGCGCGTGCTGTTCGAGGAGAGCCGCAAGCTCTCGCAGCTCTATCGGAGGCTCGAGACGTCGGGCAAGCCCTGGGTCGCGGCAATCAATGGCACCGCGCTTGGCGGCGGGTTCGAGCTGTCGCTCGCCTGCCATCACCGCGTCGCCGCCGACAACGAGAAGACGCGCGTCGGCCTGCCGGAAATCAAGATCGGGCTGTTTCCGGGCGCGGGCGGCACGCAACGCATCGCGCGCATGATGCAGCCTGCCGACGCGCTGCAATTCCTGCTCAAGGGCGACCAGCTCAGGTTGAACCGCGCCAAGGCGATGAAGCTCGTCGACAATGTGGTGCCCGCGCACGATCTCGTGAAGGTCGCGAAGGACTGGATCAGGGCCGGCGGCAAGCCGGTCGCGCCCTGGGACGCGCAGGGTTTCAAGCTCCCCGGCGGGCTCGTCTTCTCCAAGGCCGGCATGATGACCTTCCCAGCCGCCAATGCGATCTACCGGCGCGAGACCTACGACAATTATCCGGCCGCGCGCGCCATCATGCAGGTGGTGTTCGAGGGCCTGCAGCTTCCGATGGACCAGGCGCTGCAGGTCGAGTCGCGCCATTTCGCCAAAATCCTGCGCTCGCCGGAAGCCGCGGCCATGATCCGCACGCTGTTCGTCTCGCTGCAGGAATTGAACAAGGGCGCGCGCCGTCCGGCCAATATTCCCCCGGCGAACCTGAAGAAGATCGGCGTCATCGGCGCGGGCTTCATGGGCGCGGGCATTGCCTATGTCAGCGCCAATGCCGGGCTCGAGGTGGTGCTGATCGACCGCGACCAGGAATCCGCCGACAGGGGCAAGGCGCATTCGCACAGGCTGATGACCGAACAGGTCAACAAGGGCCGCGCGACCGCGGCCGACCGCGACGCATTGCTCGTTCGCATCACTGCAACGGCCGACTACGAGGCGTTGAAGGGCTGCGACCTGATCGTCGAGGCGGTATTCGAGGACCGCAAGGTGAAGACCGAGACGATCGCCAGGGCGCAGGCGGTGGCCCCCAATGTCGTGTTCGGCTCCAACACCTCGACCTTGCCGATCTCGTCGCTCGCAGACACCTCGAAAGATCCGGCCCGCTTTGTCGGCATCCACTTCTTCTCGCCGGTCGAGAAGATGATGCTGGTCGAGATCATCCTCGGCAAGAAGACCGGCGACGAGGCGCTCGCGACCGCGCTCGATTTCGTGCGCGCGATCCGCAAGACGCCGATCGTGGTCAACGATTCGCGCGGCTTCTACACCTCGCGCGTCGTCGGCACCTATCTCCGCGAAGGCCACCTCATGCTGGCCGAAGGGGTGCCGCCGGCAATGATCGAGAATGTCGGGCGCATGGCCGGCATGCCGGTGGGCCCGCTCTCGCTCAACGACGAGGTGGCGGTCGATCTCGCCTGGAAAATCCTCAAAGCCACCGAGGCCGATCTCGGCGCTGCCGCGATCGATCCGCGCCAGAAGGCGCTGCTCTCGGAGCTGGTTGAGAAGCATAACCGTCTCGGCCGCAAGAATGCCAAGGGCTTCTACGACTATCCCGAGAACGGCCCGAAGAGGCTCTGGCCCGGTCTCGCCGACCTGCAGGCGACGAAGCTCGATCCCGACACGATCAGCATCGGCGAACTGAAATCGCGGCTGCTCGGCATCCAGGCGCTGGAGACCGCGCGCTGCTTCGAGGAGGGCGTGCTGACCGATGTGCGCGAGGCCGATGTCGGCTCGATCCTCGGCTTCGGTTTCGCGCCGTTTACCGGCGGCACGCTATCGTACATTGACATGATGGGCACACGGCATTTCGTGGCGCTGTGCGAGCGCCTGACCGAGAAATTCGGCGACCGCTTCAGGCCCTCGAAGCTGCTGCTGGAAATGGCCGGCAAGAACGAGACCTTCTATGGCCGTTTCGCGCCGGACAAGCGCAAGGCGGCGGCGTAAGCTGTTCGCCGCGGCGATTCCTGCCGCGGGCGTTGCTCGAAGGGGGTGACCATGCCATCGATCGGTCAATTCATCGTCTGGGCGATCATCGGTCTCATCGGCGGCGGGCTTGCCGGGACGTTGATCACCTGGAAGCGCGCGGGCTTCGGCGTCTGGCACAATCTGGCCATCGGTCTCGTCGGCGCCCTTGTCGGCGGATTTCTGTTCCGCATCTTCGGGCTGCTTCCCGGCCTCGACCAGTATGCGATCTCGCTGCGCGACATCGTCGCCGCGGTGGTCGGCTCGCTGATCGTGCTGGCGGCCTGGTGGCTCTGGCAGCGCGCGAGGCCGTAGCGGCCAGTTCTCGCGACACCCATCCCATCCGCCCGTTCCCGCGAAAGCGGGCCCCGGCACGGCGACGCGGTATCCGCTTGCGCGGGTACGGGCGGGGGCCAACGCTACCGCGCCGCGATCACCTTCGCGATTCGCTCCGACGCATCTGCGATGTGGTCCGGATTGCGCGCGAAACACAGCCGCAGGAATTGCTCGCCGCCGGGACCGAAAGCCGTGCCCGGCGCAAGCCCGACCCCGGCCCGATCGATGATGTCGAACACGAGCTGGCGCGGATCGGTCTCGCCTTCCACCGAGAAGAACAGATAGAAGGCGCCCTGCGGCACGGCAAAACGGCAGCGGCCGCTGCGCCCGAGGATGTCGCAGGCGATGTCGCGGCTCGTGCGCGCGCGGGCGATCTGCTCGCGCACGAAATCCTCGCCCTGTTCGATCGCCACCACGCCGGCGCGCTGCATGAACTGGGCGACGCCCGAGGTCGAATACTGAATGAGGTTCTCGATCTGCTGGCCGAGCGCGGGGTGCGCGGCGAGCCAGCCCATGCGCCAGCCGGTCATCGCCCAGTTCTTCGAGAAGGTGTTGACGAACAGCACGCGGTCGTCCGGGGCCATCACGTCGAAGAAGGAGGGCGAGCGCGGGCCGCCCCCATACCAGAAACGGGCATAGGTCTCGTCCGCGATGATCCACAGGCCGTGTTCGCGGGCGAGTGCGAGGAGGGTGGATAGCTCCTGCGTCGTGGCGGTCCAGCCGGTCGGGTTGCTGGGCGAAACGATCACGATGGCGCGCGTCCTCGGCGAAATGGCGTCGGCCAGCCTGTCGAGATCGAGCGTCCAGCCGGCATTGCCGAAAGTCATGGGGATCGTGACTGCGCGCGCGCCGATGATGCCGGTTGCGGCGGCGGCATTCGGCCAGGCCGGCGTCGGGATGATGATTTCGCTGCCTGCGCCGGCGGTCATGGCGATGGCGATCTGGATCGCCTGCATGCCGGAGCCGGTGACGTAGAATTGCTCCGGCGAGAATGGCCGTCCGTACAGCCGCTCGTGATAGGCCGCAAGCGCGGCCCGCAGCTTCGGAATGCCGCGCTGCCAGGTGTAGAAGGTTTCGCCCGCGGCGAGCCCGCGCGCCGCCTCCTCGGCGATGAAGGCCGGCGTCGGCAGGTCGCCCTCGCCGGCCCAGAGCGGCATGACGCCCCCACGCCGCCGTCCGTAATTCATCGCCTCCACGATGCCGCTCTCGGGCGACTCGCGGGCCTCGGCGCGCAGCGCCTGCAGAAGCGGGGGACCGTCCATTCCGGGAGATGCCGAGACTATTTCTTCGCGAGCAGGTCGCGGATTTCCTGCAGCAACACTTCCTGCCGCGGCGGCGCGGACGAGGGCTTGTCGGCTTCGCTGCGCCGCAGCTTGTTGATCAGCTTCACCACGAAGAACAGCGCGAAGGCGATGATGATGAAATTGATGCTGATGGTGATGAAGTTGCCGTAGGCGAGAACGGCGCCCTCCTTCTTGGCGTCGTCGAGCGCGGGCGCGTTGACGGCCGAGGACAGGGGCAGGAAGTAATTGGAGAAATCGAGCCCGCCGGAAATGGCTCCGAAGATCGGCATGATGATGTCGCTGACGAGCGACTCGACAATCCGGCCGAAGGCCGCACCGATGATCACGCCGATCGCCAGATCGACGACATTCCCCTTGATCGCGAATTCCTTGAATTCCTTCAGCATCGCCGCCTCCGCTGCATTCGATTGCGAGGCCGACCTTAGGCAAGGCCGCGCGCGCCGAAAAGTGCCTTCGCGGCAAGCCCAATCCCGCCGGTTTCCGGGTACTGGCGGGGCCAAAAAGCATGTATGATCAGTCAATTCGTATCGCCGGTGCCGCAGTGACGTCCGGCGGCAAGGAGCTCCATGCTGCAAGGCTGGGTCGTCATCGCCATCGCGCTGGCCTATATCGGCCTGCTGTTCGTCATCGCGAGCTATGGCGACCGGCTGCGCGAATTCGGCAGCGTCAGCCGCACGAGGCTGCTGATCTACCCGCTCTGCCTCGCGATCTATTGCACGTCCTGGACCTTCTTCGGATCGGTGGGGCTGGCGTCGCGCTCGGGCTTCGACTTCCTGACCATCTATATCGGCCCCGTGCTGATGATCGGCCTCTGTACGCCGCTGATCGTGCGGATCGTGCATCTCGCGAAATCGCAGAACATCACCTCGATCGCCGATTTCATCGCGGCGCGCTACGGCAAGCAGCAGGCGGTCGCCGCGACCGTCGCGCTGATCGCGATCTTCGGAACGATTCCCTACATCGCGCTGCAGCTCAAGGCCGTCTCCGCCTCGGTCAGCACCATCCTCAATCACATCATGGACACGGGAACGGCGGCGCCGCCGGTGATCGGGGATATTTCGCTGTTCGTCGCGATCCTGATGGCGGCATTCGCCGTGCTGTTCGGAACCCGCCACATCGACGCGACCGAGCACCAGGACGGACTGATGCTCGCGATTGCAACCGAATCGATCGTCAAGCTCGCGGCGTTTCTCGGCGTCGGCATGTTCGTGATGTTCTGGATGTTCGACGGGCCGGCCGATCTGTTCTCAAAAGCCATGTCGCGCCCGGAAACGGCTGGCGTCATGACGAAGTCGCAAGGCTTCGGGACGCTGGTGGCGATGACGATCCTGTCGTTCATCGCGATCGTGATGCTGCCGCGCCAGTTCCACGTGACGGTGGTCGAGAATCACGACGAGGCCGAGATCCGCCGCGCCGCGTGGGTGTTCCCGATCTATCTCGTGCTGATCAACCTCTTCGTCGTTCCGATCGCGCTGGCCGGACTGCTGACTTTTCCGGTCGGCAAGGTCGACAGCGACATGTTCGTGCTGGCCTTGCCCTTGTCGGCGGGTTCCAGCTTTTTCACGATCGCGGCCTTTGTCGGCGGATTGTCGGCCGCGACCGCGATGGTGATCGTGGAATCGGTTGCGCTGGCGATCATGGTTTCGAACGATCTCGTGGTCCCGCTGGCATTGCGGCAGCGCGCCAGTCTCGTCACCGCCCGCACCGACGTCGGCGCCCTGCTGCTGATGATCCGCAGGGTGGCGATCTTCGGCATCCTGTTTCTGGCCTATCTCTATTACCGGCTGATGGGCGAGGCGCAGCTTGCTGCCATCGGCCTGCTGTCGTTCGCGGCGGTCGCGCAGCTTGCGCCGGCCTTTTTCGGCGGCCTGTTCTGGCGCAGGGGCACGGCGCGCGGGGCGATTGCGGGGATGGTCGTCGGCATCGCCATGTGGAGCTACACGCTTCTGCTGCCGAATCTCGCCGATGCAGGGATTATCGGCAGCTCGATCCTGACCGACGGCCCGCTGGGCCTCTCGATGCTTCGCCCGCAGGCGATCCTGGGGCTGGAATTGCCGTCGCTCGCGCACGGAGTGTTCTGGTCGCTTGCGCTCAACATCACCGCCTATGTCACCTTCTCGCTCGGCCGCGCGCCCGCGCCGATCGAGCGGCTGCAGGCCGATATTTTCGTCCCCTCCGGATTCACGCCGGCGCCGAGTTTCCGGCTGTGGCGCTCGTCGGTCACCGTCGAGGAGCTGACCGCCACCGTCTCGCGCTATCTCGGCGAGGAGCGGACGCGCACGTCGTTCGAGAATCTCGCGCTCGCGGAGGGGCTGTCGCTAAAACCGACGAGCGAGGCGAATTTCCAGATGCTGCGGCATGCGGAGCATCTGCTGGCCTCCGCCATCGGGGCAGCGTCGTCGCGCGTGGTACTTTCGCTGCTGCTCAGGAAACGGACTGTCTCGACCAAGGCCGCGCTCAAGCTGATCGACGATGCGAGCGCGGCGATCCACTACAATCGCGAAATCCTGCAAACTGCGCTCGAGCATGTCCGCCAGGGCATCGCCGTGTTCGACAAGGAGCAGCGGCTCATCTGCTGGAACAGGCAGTTCGGCGAAATCCTGGCGCTGCCGCGCGAGATTCTCGGCATCGGCATCCACCTCGATGAAATCCTGCGCTACCAGGCGGATCGCGGCATGTTCGGCGATGGCGACAGCGACGCGCTCGTGAAAGAGCGCCTCCGGCGCTACGCGGATGCTTCGGAACCCTTCCTCGAGCGTCTCGCCGAGAGCGGGCTGGTGATCGAGGTGCGCGCCAACAGGATGCCGGGCGGCGGCGTCGTGACCACGTTCACCGACATCACGCCGAGCGTGGAGGCGGCCGAGGCGCTGGAACGTCGCGTGCAGGAGCGGACCCAGGAACTCACGCATCTCAATGCCGAGCTCGCCCGCGCCAAGGCCGATGCGGAAGAAGCCAACGTCTCCAAGACCAGGTTCATCGCCGCCGCGAGCCACGACATCCTGCAGCCGCTCAACGCGGCGAGGCTTTATGTGACGTCGCTGATCGAACGCCACCGCACCGGCGATGATGCGCGGCTGGCGAGCAACATCGACGCTTCGCTCGATGCGGTCGAGGAGATATTGGGCGCGCTGCTCGATATCTCCAGGCTCGATACCGGCGCGATGAAACCCGAACTTTCCTCCTTCAGGATCGACGAGGTGCTGCGCCAGCTCAGGGTGGAGTTTGCGCCGCTTGCGCTCGAAAAGAAGCTCGATCTGAGATTCGTGCCGAGCGGCCTGATCGTGCGCACAGACCGCCGTCTGCTGCGCCGGCTGCTGCAGAATCTCGTGTCGAACGCCATCAAGTACACGCCGAAGGGCAAGGTGCTGGTCGGCTGCCGGCGGCGAAACGGCCATCTGCGAATCGACGTCTATGACACCGGCCTCGGCATTCCGGTATCGCAGACGAAGAACATCTTCCGAGAGTTTCATCGGCTCGACGCCGGAGCGAAGGTCGCGCGCGGCCTCGGCCTCGGGCTGTCGATCGTCGAGCGCATTGCGCGCGTGCTCGGCCACAAGCTCGAATTGCAGTCGATCTCGGGCAGGGGTTCGCGTTTCTCGATCGAGGTGCCGATCTCGGCTGCCGCTCCCAAAAGCTCGATCGTGCAGGACGCGCCGCGCGTTGATCCGATCCGGCTCGACGGCGTTGCCGTGCTCTGCGTCGACAACGACCCGCAGATTCTCGACGGCATGGAGGCGCTGCTGTCCGGATGGGGATGCCGGGTTCTCAAGGCTGCCGACCTTGCCGGTGCCGAGCGCGCGGTCCGCGAGGCGGGAATGGAATTGAGCGGCCTGCTGGTGGACTATCACCTGGGTGAGGAGAGCGGCATCGACGTGATCGGCGCGTTGCGCCGCTCGCTCGGCATCGATCTGCCGGCCATCCTGATTACCGCCGACCGCTCGCGGCGCGTGCGCGAGGAGGCGCGGCGCCGCGACGTGCCGGTGCTCAACAAGCCCGTCAAGCCGGCAGCCTTGCGCGCGCTGCTGGCGCAATGGCGCTTCCGGCAGGTGGCCGCGGCGGAATAGGCGTGCAGGGGACGGATCAGTTATTGGCCGAGGCAGCCTGGGGCCATTGCCCAAGCTCGATCTTGGACGCCGCGATGACGGCCTGTGTCCGGCTTTCGACGCCGAGCTTCTGCAGAATCGCGGAAACGTGCGCCTTGACTGTCGCCTCCGAGACATTGAGCTCGTAGGCGATCTGCTTGTTGAGCAGACCCTCCGACAGCATCATCAGCACGCGCACCTGCTGCGGCGTCAGCGTCGCGAGCCTGCCCATCAGCTCGCTCGATTCCACGTCCGATCCGCCCTCGAGATCGACGTCCGGCGGCGTCCACACGCCGCCCTTGAGCACGCGCTCGATCGCTGCGCGCATGCCCTCGACATCGAGCGTCTTCGGAATGAAGCCCGATGCGCCGAATTCCATGCAGCGGCGAATGACGGACGGATCGTCATTCGCCGAGACGATGACGACCGGGACGCTGGGATATTGCGCGCGCAGATACATCAGGCCCGAGAATCCGCGCACGCCCGGCATGGACAGATCCAGCAGGACCAGATCGGTTTCGCCGCCGGCATCGAGGAGCTTCGCAGCCTCGTCGAAGGAACCGGCCTCCGCGATCGCAACGCCGTCAAACAGGCCGCTCACCGCCTCCCGCAACGCCCCGCGGAACAGGGTATGATCGTCGGCGATGATCAGGCGATATTGGGGAGCTTCACTCAATTTTTGTTCGTCTCTCGGAGCCGGCCAGATTCGGCTGGCCGACGATTTCCCTTTTACAATACTTGGTGCCGAAGAGACACAATCCTCTGTCGGCCGGCCCGCGGCCTTACTGCTCCGACATATCCCTGAAAAATCAGCGTTCTTCGTCATGGGCCTCGCCGCGGCGGCGGCCCACAAACTGCAGGACGACGGTGCGGGAATGAGGCCGCGCCCGGTGCTCGACCAGGAAGATGCCCTGCCAGGTGCCGAGCCCGAGTGCGCCGCGGCTCACCGGGACATGCAGCGACACCCCGGAAAGCATGGCTTTGACATGGGCCGGCATGTCGTCGGGCCCCTCGGTCGTGTGGACCCAGCCGGCGTCGGCCGGCGCCAGGCGCCGCAGCGCGGTGATCAGATCGCGCTGCACATCCGGATCGGCATTCTCCTGGATGACGAGCGAAGCGGAGGTGTGTCTCAGATACAGAAACAGGATGCCGTCGCCGGCACCAGCGCCGGTGACAAATCGCCGCGTCTGCGGCGTGATGTCGGCAAAGCCCTCGCCCGCGGTCTCGATCCTCAGTTCGGCGCTCGCGATGATCTCGGGCGCGGCGACCACGATCGGCGACAACCCTGTCACGGCTCCGGCCTCAGGTCCGCCCGCTCATTTCCTTCTGCAGGTTGTTCACGGAATCGATCAGCCGGCGCCAGACCTTCTCCATGAAGGAGACGACCCGGTCGACATCGGCCTGGCTCGGCAGCTTCAACTCGAGGCTGCCGGCGGGCCGCTCGGACGAGCCGGGCGCGGTCGCCCCCGGCAGCGCCAAACCATTGGAAATCAGCTCTTTCTTGAGTGCGGCATTCTGCGTCTGGAGGCGGGCAATCTCGCCTTCGAGCGCCGCACGCTCATCGGCCACGGTTTCACAGGCCCAGCCCAGCGCCTTGCGGCTGCAGAGCGAGACCTGGCCGGTCTGCCGGTCGAGCCTCAGAAATCCCTCGTCGATCTTGCTGAAGCTGTAGCGGGCATCGTCCGGCGGCGAGGCCGGACCCTGTGCAGCGGCGAGGGAGGGAAGGGCCAGCACACAAAGACAAGCGAGCATTGCCATGCGGTTCATTTCGGCCTCCTGCATCGTCCGCCGGCGCGGATCGAATCCGCCGTCCAGGCCGGCGGGTGAATAGTTAGAACCAATTGATAAAACGAGCAAATTCCAGCTTCCGCAGTGCAGCTAGATTTCTTGACTCGCCTACGCCCCCTGAATATGGTCCGCGCGGCTTCGGGGGCGGTGGGAAATCGTCCGGATCTGGGTCGATCAAGCGCGGGTGTCGAAATCATGACCGGCGGCGCGCGCAAGAACGATGGGTCCGGCAAGCCTTCGCCCGAAGAAGCTGCTCTTTCCGCGAGGCTCCGCAGTCTCGGTGCACGGCTTGGTTCCACGCAAAGAAACAGGCCGGTCGACGAGAATGTGGCTGCCAGGCAAGGCTCCGATCCCTCGGCCATCGCCCGCGGTTTCCGGCTCTCGACGGAGCTGGTGGCCGGCGTTCTGGTCGGTGCGGCAATCGGGTGGCTGCTGGATCGCTGGCTCGGCATTTCGCCGTGGGGGCTCATCGTATTCCTGCTGCTCGGCTTCGCCGCGGGCGTGCTCAACGTGATGCGCGCCGCCGGAGTGAGCGGCCAGACCAAAGGCTGACAACGTCCTTCACGGACTGAAACGAAGATCATGGCCGATCCGATCCATCAATTCGAGATCAAGAATATTGTCACGCTCGGCCATATCGGCGGGCAGGAAATCGCCTTCACCAACTCGGCGCTCTACATGCTCATCGCGGTGGGCGTCATTGCCCTGCTGATGCTCGGCGCCACGGCGAGCCGCTCGCTCGTGCCCGGCCGCCTGCAATCGATCGCGGAGCTGTCCTACGAGTTTGTCGCGGACACCTTGAGGAGTTCGGCCGGCAACGAGGGCATGAAGTTCTTTCCGCTGGTCTTCACGCTGTTCATGTTCATCCTGACCGTGAACATGATCGGGCTCATTCCCGGCACCTTCACCGTCACGAGCCACATCATCGTGACCGCGATGCTGGCGCTGCTCGTGTTCTTCACGGTGATCTTCTACGGCATCTACAAGAACGGCTTCAAATTCCTGAAGCTGTTCGTGCCGAGCGGCATCCCGATCTACATCCTGCCGCTGATCGTATTCATCGAGGTGCTGTCCTTCCTGTCGCGGCCGATCTCGCATTCGGTGCGACTGTTCGCCAACATGCTGGCGGGTCACATCACGCTCAAGGTGTTCGCGGGCTTCGTCACGATGCTCGGCGGCATGGGCTTTCTCGGCTGGCTCGGCGCCACCCTGCCGCTCGGCCTCACCGTCGGCCTGACGGCGCTCGAATTCCTGGTCGCCTTCCTGCAGGCCTATGTCTTCACCATCCTGACTTGCATCTATCTCAACGATGCGCTTCACCCGGGTCATTGACACCCGACTTTCAACACAAACGGACAAGCGAAAGAGGAGTTCTTCATGGATCCGGTTGCTGCGAAATACATTGGCGCGGGCATTGCCTGCATCGGCATGGGCGGAGCGGGCGTCGGCGTCGGCACCATTTTCGGCAACTATCTGGCTGCCGCGCTTCGCAATCCGTCGGCCGCGCAGGGCCAGTTCGGCAACCTGATCTTCGGGTTCGCCGTGACCGAAGCGCTCGGCATCTTCTCGCTGCTGATCGCGCTCCTCCTCCTGTTCGCGCTCTAGGCGACCGACATTGGCCTGCGCGGGGCGGATATTCCGCCTCGCGAGACGGCCGGAGATTCTGCGATGGCAACGACCACACATACCGAAGTCCCTGGAGGCGGGAAGCCGCAATTCCCTCCGTTCAACCAGCAGACTTTCGCCTCGCAATTGCTGTGGCTCGTCATCGCGTTTGTGCTGCTTTATCTGCTGATGGCGCGGATCGCGCTGCCGCGCGTCGGCCGCATCATCGCTTCGCGCAGCGAGCAGATTGCCGGCCATCTCGGCGAGGCGCAGAAGCTGAAAGAGAGCACCGACACCGCGATCGCGACCTATGAGAAAAAGCTCGCGGATGCGCGCAACAATGCGCAGATGCTGGCGGGCCAGACGCGCGACAAGCTGATGGCGGAGGCGGAGGGCCGCCGCAAGACGCTCGAGGGCGAATTGCATCAGAAGCTCGAAGCGGCCGAGAAGACCATCGCGGCCACCAAGAGTGCGGCGATGGCGAATGTGCATGCCATCGCCAAGGATGCCGCCGCGGCGATCGTCGAGCGACTTACCGGCTCGCCTGCTCCCGAGAAGGACATCGCCGACGCGGTCGCCGATGTGCTCAAGCGCTAGAAGGGTTTTGAGATGCTGATGGAGCCTGAATTCTGGGTCGCCGTCGCCTTCGTCATCTTCATCGGCCTGCTGATCTATGTCGGCGCGCACAAGACGGTGATTGCCGCGCTGGACAAGCGCGCCGCGCGCATCAAGTCGGAGCTCGACGAGGCGCGCCGGCTGCGGGATGAGGCGGCGGCGCTGCTGAAGGAATACGAGACCAAGCAGCGCGAAGCCGAGCAAGAGGCCGCCGCGATCATTGAAGGCGCCAAGGCGGAAGCCGAGCGCCTCGCCTCGGAAGCCGGCGCCAAGCTGCAGGAATTCGTCGCCCGCCGCACGAAAATGGCGGAAGCCAAGATCGCGCAGGCCGAGGCGCAGGCGCTTGCCGACGTGAAGAATGCCGCGGCCGAGGCCTCCGTTGCCGCCGCCGAGCGCGTGCTGACGCAGTCCGCGGCGGCCAAGGTCGCTGCGAACCTGATCGCGCAGGGCATCGAGGACGTGAAGAAGAAGCTGAACTGAATTCGGCTGCTTCGCCGCGCGTCAGCCGGTCGGATCGGTTCTCTTCCTTGCCGGCGGTTTCTTCTTGCCAGTCTCCGGCTGGGCGCCGAGCGGATCGAAACCGACATAGATGACGTAAGCGTCCAGCGCGTTCCTGGGCGGCATCGGCACCGTCATGTTCTCTTCGATATGTGTGACGGTGGCGTGAGGCTGGCCCTCGCCGATGACGGCGGGAACCTTGTAAAGCTTGGTCCAGATGGTTTTCGGCGACACGCCCTCCTGAACGAGCGCGTAGCGTATCGGGATCTCGATCTGCCCGGGTCCGCCGGCCTGTCCGACAATGATGCGCGCCTGCATTCCGACCTTGATCGCCAGGTTGCCCGCCTCGAGGCGGCACTCGCGCGCGGTCTGCGCGACGTTGACCTGATAGCGCAGGCCTGCCGCAGCCGGATCGCGACTCGCGGAATTGATGCTCAGGCTGCTTGCGCCCTGCCGGATATCGATGGCCGGGCAATCTTCGGGATCGAATTTGGGCTCGCCGGGATTTGCCGGAGCGCTCGTCTGCGCGAAGGACGAACCGGCTCCGCCGGACGAAAACAGATCGCTGAACGAGCGCGAGGAACCGCTGTCGGCGCTGCCGGTCGAGCCGATGCTCGAACAGGCGCCGACCGCAAGCGACAGCCCTGCAAGCGCGGCTGATGCCGCGAGGATCGTGCTGGGCTTTCGACCGGATCGAAGACGCATCCTGTGCACCGCTTGAGCCGCCAGGTCCGGGCTTTATACCAGCCCGACAATGGCCGGCCCAAGGCGAAGCGCCGCCAGATCGGCCGATTGGTTAAGACCGGTCGCCCTTCAGGCGGGCATAGAGCAGGTGATCCTGCCAGATTCCGTTGATGCAGAGGTATTCCCGGGCATAGCCCTCCCGCTGGAAGCCGGTCTTTTCGAGCAGGCGGATCGACGCCTCGTTGGTCGGGATGCAGGCCGCCTCGATCCGGTGCAGGCGGAGAACCTCGAATGCGAAGGGGATGACTGCGCGTACGGCGGCGGTCATGTAGCCGTGCCGGGCATAGGGCCGCCCGATCCAGTAGCCCACGCTGGCGGCCTGTGCGACACCGCGCCGGACGTTGGTCAGGGTCAGGCCGCCCAGCAGCCGCTGCTGGTCCTTCTCAAATACAAAGAACGGATAGGCCTGGTCGGAGCGGACATCCTCGCTGTAGCGGCGAAGCCTTCGCCGGAAGGCGCTCCGGTTCAGGTCGTCGGCGGGCCAGGTCGGCTCCCACGGAGTCAGGAAATCCCGGCTGGCCTCGCGCAAGGCCGCCCATTGGGGAAAGTCGGCCATCTCCGGCACGCGCAGGAAGACGCTCTCTCCCTGGATTGCGGAGAAACTGTCCGCCACGGAAATGGTGCGAAAAAACGCCATCCCTTGCGTCACATCCGGGGCCGTTTCGGAATCGCGCGCCACCCGCAAAAATTTCACCATCACGCGGCGCGACGGGCAAGCCCTTCCACGATCGTAGCTGCGCTTTCGAGCCCGCGGCCGGTACCGAGCGCCGCCACGGCGGGCCGGCTGCGTGCGAGCATGGCGCGCCCGGCGGCCCGCACTGTGTCGATCGTGACGGCATCGATCCGCGCCACGATTTCGGAGAGCGGGATCACGCGGCCATAGGCGAACATCTGCCGCGCGATCTGCCAGGTGCGGGCGCCGGAGCTTTCCAGCGCCATCAGCAGGCCCGTCTTCATCTGCGCCTTGACGCGCGCCACCTCGGATTCATTGATGGTCTCGGTCGCATCGGAAAGCTGCTCGATGATGACGCGCATCAATTCGGGAACGTCGGAGGCGTCGGTGCCGGCATAGAGCCCGAAAAAGCCCGTGTCGGAATACGGCAGGTGGAAGCTCGAAATCGAATAGCAGAGGCCGCGCTTCTCGCGCACTTCCTGAAACAGTCTCGACGACATGCCGCCGCCGAGGACGTTCGTAAAGACCTCGAGGCTGTAGAGATCGGGGTCGCGCTGGGACAAACCTTCCAGCGCCAGCGCAACATGGGCCTGTTCGAGCTCGCGGACCTCGATCCGGGATCCGCCGGAAAAGCGCGCCGGCTCCGGCAGGGGCGCGGACGGGGCGGAAAAGCTCGCGAAACGCCGCTCGGCTTCGGCCACGACTTGCGCATGATCGACGGCGCCCGACGCCGCCAGGATCATGTCGGGTGCGCGATAATTGCGCGTCAGATAGCTGCGCAGATCGGCGGCCTCGAAGCCGCGCACACTGTCACGCGTGCCGAGGATGGAGCGGCCGAAGGATTGGCCCGGAAACGCCGTCTCCTGCAGATATTCGAACACGATATCGTCGGGCGTGTCTTCGACCGAGCCGATTTCCTGCAGGATCACCGACTTCTCGCGCTGCAATTCGGCCGGATCGAAGGATGGATTGGCGAGAATGTCCGAGAGCACGTCGATGGCGAGCGGGACGTCGGCCTTCAGCACGCGCGCGTAATAGGCGGTGGTTTCGACCGAAGTCGCCGCATTGAGATCGCCGCCGACGGCCTCGATCTCCTCCGCGATCTGGCGGGCGGTGCGATGCGTCGTTCCCTTGAACGCCATGTGTTCGAGCAGATGCGAGATGCCGTGCTCGTTGCTCCGCTCGTCGCGGCTGCCCGATCCGACCCAGACGCCGAGCGAGGCCGTTTCGAGATGCGGCATAACGTCTGTGACGATGGTCAATCCCGACGGAAGACGAGTAACCTGGACATTCATGCAGCGGCGCCTCCACGCGCGGCGCGGCTGACCGCACCAATGAAACGTTCGACCTGGACCTGATCCGGCGGCAGCACCGTCATGTGCTCGGCCCGTGTTTCGAGGCCGGAAAGCCAATCCGGCAAACCCGGATGCCGTCCGCAGGCCGCTTCCACGGCCTCCGGAAACTTCGCGGGATGCGCCGTCGACAGCACGATCACTGGAACGCTCGGATCGCGATTGTCCCGCTCCGCAACGGCGACGCCGACGGCGGTATGCGGGTCGATGCACAGGCCGGTCTCGCGCAACACCGTGCGCATGGTCGCCGCAACCTCGTCTTCTCCGGCGCGGCCGGCCGAAAACAGCGAGCGGATGCTCGAGAGCGCATCGTCCGGGACCGAGAACTGGCGCGATTGCGCGAGCGAATTCATCAGCGTGCGGATCGTCTCCGCGTTGCGCCCGCAGGCCTCGAACAGGAGCCGCTCGAAATTGGAGGAAATCTGGATGTCCATCGACGGCGACATCGTCGGCACGACGCCGCGCACCTCATAGGTCCCGGTCGCCAGCGTGCGCACCAGGATGTCGTTGACGTTGGTCGCGATTGCGAGATGGCTGACCGGCAGACCCATTCGCTCCGCGACATAGCCCGCGAAAATGTCGCCGAAATTTCCGGTCGGGACGGTGAAGGCGGTCTTGCGGAAAGGGGCGCCGAGCGCGACCGCAGCGGTGAAATAATAGACTGCCTGCGCGACGATCCGCGCCCAGTTGATCGAGTTGACGCCCGAGAGGCGATATCGGTCGCGGAAGACATGATGATTGAACATCGCCTTCACCAGCGCCTGGCAGTCGTCGAAGGTGCCGTCGATCGCGAGCGCGTGAATGTTCTCGTCCGCGACCGTCGTCATCATGCGGCGCTGGACTTCGGAAATCCGTCCGTTCGGAAACAGCACGACGAGGTCGATGCGCGAGCGGCCGCGAAACGCCTCGACCGCGGCGCCGCCGGTGTCGCCCGACGTCGCGACCACGACGGTGGTGCGCTCCCCGCGCTGCGCGAGTGCATAATCCATCAGGCGCGCCAGGAACTGCATCGCCAGGTCCTTGAAGGCGAGCGTCGGGCCGTGAAACAGCTCGAGCATGAAGGTGTTGGTGCCGAGCTGGACGAGCGGAGCCACGGCCGGGTGCCGGAAGGAGCCGTAGGCCTCGCGCGCGATGCGAGCGAGTTCGCCGTCCGGGATGGTGTCTCCGACAAACGGCTTGATGACCTCGACGGCGACCTCGGCATAGGGGCGACCGGCAAAGCCTGCGATTGTGCCGGGCGCCAATTCGGGCCAGGATTCGGGCATGTAGAGGCCGCCGTCGCGGGCAAGGCCCGCGAGCGTCACATCCAGAAAGCCGAGCGGCGGTGATTCGCCGCGGGTGGAGACGTAGCGCAAGGTCAATTCCCCAGAGTGCGCCGGCCGGCCTGGAAGCCGCTCCGGCAAGCTCAGGCTAATGCTTTGATTGGACGGGTAATTCCTGGCTCCTGGAGATCCAGGGAGCGCCAGCGAGAGAAGAGTAATGGCTCCCGCTTGCTTTCACAAGGAAGAGCCGGTCGGCCGCGTTCTGGCCCGTTTCCACAACCATAGCGAGAAAACGCCAAGGAGGGCCGCCGCCAGCGAGAACCAGGTCAGGGCGTAATTCAGGTGGTCGTTGCGGAGCCCGACCTTCAGCGGTCCCGGTCTCGGTTGCCCGGCTGCCGGCAGGGGGCCTTCCTGATCGATGTAGAACGGAGCGACCTCGCCCCAGCCCAGGACCTTGGCCATCAGCGCGGGGTCGCGCACGAACCAGACGTCGCCCGTGGAATCATGCGCAGAGACGAACCAGCTCGGTTTCTCCGGCCATCGCAGGTAGCCGACAATTTCGCCCGGTCCGGATACGGGCGCGACATCGCGGTCCCGAACGTAGCCGCGATTGACGGCAACGATGCGCCCGTCCGGAAGCCGTGCCGGCGAGAAGACGAAATAGCCAGGCGACTTGATGTCGTCGCGCAAGGCGGAGCCGCTTACATAGAGCCAGGCGGGCCGTGCATCGCGCGGAAAATCGACGCGCATCCTGACGCGACGAAATTCCGAGCCGGCGGGATCGAGCGCATTCCAGCTCGCCTGCGGCGGCAGCTCGGTGGGGACCGTCGCGGCGCGCTCGGTCACCGTGGCGATCAGCCCTTCCTTCCAGGTCTTGCGCTCGAGCTGCCACAATCCAAGTCCGATCAGGATTGCGAGACCCGCGACAGCCATGATCGACGGAACGAGCAGCCCGCGCCTTTCGGAGCCCTGGCCTGCGCCGCTCGCCGTTGTCATGCGCGCGTGCTGGAGTCGATGCGGCCTTCCTGCGCCTTGTGCTTGAACTGCAGGGCGACCATCAGCGCCTTTGTCGGCCGCAATGGCAGGATCGTCGCCAGAAGAATGAGCGGTCCCCACAGCAGCGCATGCAGCCAGAAGGGCGGCTGATACGCGAACTCCACGCCAAGCGCGGCAAAGACCACGACGAGGCCGGCCAGCAGGATAATGAAGACGGCGGGGCCGTCGCCGGAATCGGCGAATGAATAATCAAGGCCGCAGGCCTCGCAGCGCGGACGCAGCGTGAGAAAGCCAGCGAACAGCTTGCCCTTGCCGCAGCGCGGACAGGTGCATGCAAGGGCCGTCCTCATTGCGGATTGTTGCTGTTCCATCGCGCGAATTCTCCCGAGGAACTAGGCATTTCCGACGTCTGCTGCAAGCCTGCATGCGGACAAAAAAGGGGCGGCCGCTGGCCGCCCCGAACCGATTTCAGTCCCAATCAGGCCTCGCTAGTGGCCGCCGGCGGCTCCGGCAACAGGGCCGCCATAGCCCCAGACATAAATGCACGCGAACAGGAACAGCCAGACGACGTCGACGAAGTGCCAGTACCAGGCCGCGAATTCGAAACCGAGATGCTGATTCGGCGTGAACTGGCCGGCATAGGCACGGAACAGGCACACCGTCAGGAAGATGGTCCCGATGATGACATGCGCGCCGTGAAAGCCGGTCGCCATGAAGAAGGTCGCGCCATAGATGTTGCCTTTGAAGGCGAAGGCGGCATGACCGTATTCGTAGGCCTGCACGCAGGTGAAGAGAACGCCGAGGATGATCGTGAGCCACAGGCCTTTCTTCAGGCCGTCACGGTCGCCCTCAAGCAGCGCATGATGCGCCCAGGTCACTGTGGTGCCGGACGTCAGCAGGATGAGCGTGTTGAGCAGCGGCAGGTGCCAGGGATCGAAGGTCTCGATGCCCTTGGGCGGCCAGACGCCCCCGAGCAGATCGGTCCGCGCGAACTGCGCCTGATCGGCGGGAAACAGCGCCACGTTGAAATAGGCCCAGAACCACGCGACGAAGAACATCACTTCCGACGCGATGAACAGGATCATGCCGTAGCGGTGAGAGATCTGCACGACGCGTGTGTGATCGCCATGCTGCGCCTCGTTCACGACATCGCGCCACCAGCTCAGCATGGTGTAGAGGACGCCGATCACGCCCGCGCCGAAGACCAGCGGCGCGCCCGGGAACATGTTGTGCATCCAGGAAATCGCGCCTACGGCCATCACGAATGCCGAGATCGACCCGACGGCCGGCCACGGGCTCGGATTCACCAGGTGATAGTCGTGCTGCACCTTATGTGCGTTGGCCATCTTGTCCGTCTCCGTTCACATTCCCCAAGGCACAAGTCCGTGCCTGATTCTCAAGTCCCATTCCCGGTCGTCCCGCGCTCGCCGGACGGCGCGCGATTGGCGACCGGGGGCTGCGGCGTCCGCTGCGGATAGAAAGTGTAGGACAGCGTGATCGTCATATCGTCGCGCGCGTCGGGGTCGTCCACGATCGCAGGGTCCACGTAGAACACGACCGTCATGTCGCGCTTCTCGCCCGGCGCCATGCGTTGCTCGCTGAAGCAGAAGCAGTTGATCTTCTGGAAATAGCCCCCGAAATTGAGCGGCGCGACATTGTAGGCCGCGACGCCCGCCGTCTCTCGCGCGGATTCGTTGACGACAAAATAGTCGACCGTCACCACCTCGCCCAGCCTGACGTCAATTGAAGTGCGCTCCGGCGTGAAGCGCCAGGGAAGTCCGGCACCGACATTGGCATCGAAGCGCACCGTGATCTTTCGATTCGATGTGTACAGGGGAGCGCCGGTCGCGACCTGGGTGCGTCCGTTGAAGCCGGTCGCGCGGCAGAACCAGTCGTAGAGCGGTACCGCAGCGTAGGACAGCCCCACCATGCCGGCGACCGTTGCTCCGCATGCCGCCGCGACGATGATGTCGCGCCGGCGGGAGGGCTGTTGGCGCGTGCCGTGGGGATGCAAGGTGCTCATAGCGGGCGAACCATGACGCCGGGACCCTTCACCAGCGTGACAAGATAGAACAGCACGACGAGAGCGCCGAGCGCCAATGCGATGGCGACCGAGCGCGCGCGCCGAGCCCGCTTCTGCTCCTCGGTCAGGACGACACCCTCGGGATTGTCATTCATGAACGCCCTCATCCCGGCACATGAAAGCGCGGAAGCCCCAATCCCTGCTCCACCAGCAGGACGGCGAAGAGCAGGAACAGGTAGAGGACGGAGAAGGCGAACACATGCTTGGCCGCGCGGTCGGTCGCAGCGCCGGCAGGCGCGCGCCGGAGCTTGATCGACAGCAGGATCATCAGCGCGCCGCCGATCAGGGATATCGTTCCATAGGACGGCCCGGCATAGCCGAAGAGCCACGGCGACGCCCCGATCGGCATCAGGACCAGCGAGTAAAGCAGGATCTGGCGCTTGGTTTCCGCGGGCCCGGCGACAACCGGCAGCATGGGCACGCCCGCCAGCGCATATTCCTCGGCTCTGCTGAGGGACAGCGCCCAGAAATGCGGAGGGGTCCAGAAGAAGATGATGAGAAAAAGCAGAACCGATTCGAAGCCGATCCCGCCGGTGGTGGCGGCCCAGCCGATCATGGGAGGGAACGCGCCGGCGGCGCCGCCGATCACGATGTTCTGGGCGGTCCAGCGCTTCAGCCACATCGTGTAGATGACCGCGTAGAACACGATGGTGAAGGCCAGAAGACCGGCCGAGAGCCAGTTGACCAGCACGCCCATGACGAAGACCGAGCCGGCGGCAAGCGTGGCGCCGAAGGCCAGCGCCTCGTGCGGGGCGATGCGGCCGGTCGGGATCGGCCGGTCGGATGTGCGCGCCATCTTCGCGTCGATGTCGGCGTCGTACCACATGTTGAGCGCGCCCGAAGCCCCCGCGCCGATCGCGATGCACAGCAAAGCCGTGAACGCGATCAGCGGATGGGCTTGGCCGGGCGCGATCGCGAGCCCGACAAGGGCGGTGAACACCACCAGGAACATCACCCGCGGCTTCAGCAGCGCGAGATAGTCCGCGACACCGGCGATGCTCGGCTCCGCACGCACGCTATGGTCGACGAGGGACATCAGAATTGCCCGTCCGCGAACCGCACGGCGTTCGTTGTTGCGACTGTTCTCATTTGATTCGCGGCAGGACCTCGAACTGGTGGAAGGGCGGAGGCGAAGGCAGCGTCCATTCCAGGGTGGTGGCGCCCGGACCCCACGGATTGTTTGCCGCCTTCTCCTTGCGAGAGAAGGCAAGCGCCATCCCGATCAGGAAAACGACCACGCCGGCGGCGGAGATATAGGAGCCGATCGACGAGACATAGTTCCAGCCGGCATAGGCATCCGGATAGTCGGCGATGCGGCGCGGCATGCCCGCCAGTCCGAGGAAGTGCTGCGGGAAGAAGATGATGTTGACGCCGGCAAAGGTCAGCCAGAAATGCAGCTTGCCCCAGAACTCGGAATACATGTAGCCGGTGATTTTCGGGAACCAGTAATACCATCCCGCGAAGATCGCGAAGACGGCGCCGAGCGACAGCACATAGTGGAAGTGGGCGACGACGTAATAGGTGTCGTGCAGCGAGCGGTCGACGCCCGCATTCGCGAGCACGACGCCGGTCACGCCGCCGACCGTGAACAGGAAGATCAGTCCGACCGCCCACAGCATCGGCGTGCGGAATTCGATCGATCCGCCCCACATGGTGGCAATCCATGAGAATATCTTCACGCCGGTCGGCACCGCGATCACCATCGTGGCGGCGACGAAATAGGCCTGCGTGGGCGTGTTCATGCCGACGGTATACATGTGGTGTGCCCACACGACGAAGCCGATGCCGCCGATCGCGACCATCGCATAGGCCATGCCGAGATAGCCGAAGACCGGCTTGCGCGCGAAGGTCGACACGATCTGGCTGACGATGCCGAAGCCCGGCAGGATAAGAATGTAGACCTCCGGGTGGCCGAAGAACCAGAACAGGTGCTGGTACAGGATCGGATCGCCGCCGCCCTCGGCCGCGAAGAATGTCGTTCCGAAATTGCGGTCGGTCAAAAGCATCGTGATGGCGCCCGCCAGCACCGGAAGCGACAGCAGAAGCAGGAACACGGTGACCAGGATCGACCACACGAACAGCGGCATCTTGTGCAGCGTCATGCCGGGTGCGCGCATGTTGAAGATGGTGGTGATGAAGTTGATCGCGCCGAGAATCGAGGACGCGCCTGCGATGTGCAGCGACAGGATCGCGAAATCGACCGCCGGCCCGGGATGCCCGCTGGTGGAGAGCGGGGCATAGAGCGTCCAGCCGCCGCCGACGCCGGGCGCGCCGGGCTCGCCTTCCACGAACAGCGAGATCACGAGCAGCGCGAAGGAGGCGGGCAGCAGCCAGAACGAGATGTTGTTCATGCGCGGGAAGGCCATGTCCGGCGCGCCGATCATCAGCGGCACCATCCAGTTGCCGAACCCGCCGATCATCGCGGGCATGACCATGAAGAAGATCATGATCAGGCCGTGCGCCGTCGTGAAGACATTGAACATGTGCGCGTCGTGGAAAATCTGCATGCCGGGCTGCTGCAGCTCCATGCGCATGCCGATCGACAGGATTCCGCCGATGATGCCGGCGATCAGCGCGAACACCAGATACATCGTGCCGATGTCCTTGTGGTTCGTCGAATAGACGTAGCGGCGCCATCCGGTCGGATGCGCGTGGGCGTCGTGATGCGCGTGATCCGCATGGGCCTCGTAATGGGCGTTGGAAGCCATTTGTCTTGCCTTTCAGGTTCCCGAGAGCGACCGGCAACAGCACATATTCAAAAAATAATATGTGATTTCCGGCTCATTTTCCAGCAGCGTCATCAGCGGAGGCGACCGCCATCGGACGGGCGTCATGCCGCGCGAATTTTTTCCGGGCCTGCTCGATCCACGCCGCAAAGTCCCGGTCGTTCACGACACGCACGGTGATCGGCATGAAGGCATGATCGCGCCCGCACAGTTCCGAGCACTGCCCGTAATAGACGCCTTCGCGCTCGGCCCTGAACCAGGTTTCGTTGAGCCGGCCCGGGACGGCGTCGATCTTGATGCCGAACGAGGGCACGGCGAAGGCGTGGATCACATCCGCGCCGATCACCTGGACGCGAACGGTCTTGTTCACCGGCACGACGACCTCGTTGTCCACCGCGAGCAGCCGCGGCTGATCGGGCTTGCGATCCTTGTCCTGCAGCATGATCGAATCGAACTCGAAGCCGCCATTGTCGGGATAGGTGTAGGTCCAGAACCACTGCTTGCCGGTCGCCTTGATGGTCAGATCGGCCTGGGGGATGCCGAGCTGGAAGAACAGCAGGCGGAAGGACGGCACCGCGATCGTGACCAGGATCAGGACCGGCACGACCGTCCAGACCACTTCCAGCAGGGTGTTGTGCGAGGTCCGCGAAGGGGTCGGATTGGCCCGCGAGTTGAAGCGGAGGACCACGATCACGAGCAGGACCAGAACGAACAGGGTGATCGCCGTGATGATGTAGAGCAGCAGATCGTGAAACCAGGTGATGTTTTCCATCACCGGCGTCGCCGCCCCCTGAAGGGTGATCTGCCAGGGCGAGGGCTGTCCGGTCCCTGCCGCGGCCGGGACAAGGCAAAGCGCGATTGCAGCGAGGGCCGCAGCACATGCAATCGACAAGTTCCGCAACTTCATGATGATCGTCGCTCCTTCGGCGCGCAGCCGCGATGGACTTCTCGGGCCGAACCGCCGGAAAGGGCCGCCGGGGCGGCCGTGGAGAACCGTCATGCGGCAGGCGGGATCGGGGAAATCCGTGCCTCTCAAACCATAATTCCAGCCCTGTCGCAATGCACCTAATGCCCGGCGGTCCGCGATAATTCGCCCCGGAAAACAGGCCCGAAAGCCGCGTTCTTGACACGTTGCGGCGGCCATGTACCGAGGTGCGCGCCGGGCCGGGCGAAAGCGATTCGGCTGGGGGGCTTACCGGGCAAGGGTGTTCCTACCGAGGATTGTCATGCCGCAAATTTCCCCCGTCCCACGGGCTTTCGCCGCCGGTTTTCTGCTTCTGCTCGCCGGAGCGGCGGGATTCGGCGAAAAAGCTGCGGCGCAGGGCGCGGTCCGCTCCGTTCACAACGACTGGCAGATCCGCTGCGACACGCCGCCCGGGGCGCAGGGCGAGCAATGCGCCCTGATTCAGAGCGTCACCGCCGAGGACCGGGCCAATATCGGCCTGACCGTGATCGTGCTGAAGACGGCGGATCAGAAGAGCCGGCTGATGCGCGTGGTCGCGCCCCTCGGCGTCCTCCTGCCTTCGGGGCTGGGCCTGAAAATCGACCAGATCGATGTCGGCCGCGCGGGCTTCGTCCGCTGCCTGCCCAATGGCTGCGTCGCCGAGGTGGTTATGGACGACAGTCTGATGAAGCAGCTTCGCACCGGCCAGACCGCGACCTTCATCATCTTCCAGACCCCCGAGGAGGGGATCGGCTTTCCCATGGCCCTGAAGGGTTTCGGCGAAGGCTACGACAAGCTGCCGTAGACTTGTCTCGGCCTCGTGCTGGAGGCCGGGAGGCCGTGCGCGCCTGCCCGGACAGCGCGACCGTTTCGGCGCCCCCTTGCGGCAAGGCAGCGCTAGGTATATATTCCTTAAATGCGCCTTTACCCCTTTCATCCTCCTTCTCCCGTCGCGCGGCTTCGCGTGCGACCCGATCATGACGACCCGGCTGCCATCGTCGGGCGATACGGGCCGCGACAGCCGCACACCGACGCCGCGGTCGCGGCGGTGCGCCGGCTGATCGAGCAGAGCACGCTGAATTATCGCCAGATTGCCGCCCGCACCGGCGTCAGCACCGGCAGCATTTCCAACTGGAAGCGCGACGGCGGCTGGAAGCGGCCGCCTTTTGCGCCGCGCGCCTGCGACACGATCCCGACCCCGCGCGCCACGTTAAAGCTCAAGCGCCGCATGCTCGGCGCGCGCCTCCAGGCGCTCGCCGAGCGCCATATCCGCGAGCTGGAGGAGAGCGCGGGCGTCCAGCCCGTCGATCCGGTCAAGCTCGGCGAGGCGCTGGAGCTCCTGACGATGGCGCGGCTCGCCGCCGAGCCCCGCCGCCGGCCGAAACGGCGGCCGGGCGAGATGGAACCGGTGGAGGCGTTTCGCCCGATCGCGGAGCTTTGCATCGGCGGCGTGACTCTGTCCCGCGCGCCGCGTGAAGCGGTCGAGGACTTTCTCGCCAACCGCGCCCGGCCGCCCGAGAAGGACCTGCCGCCGCGCGGCAGCCGCCGGTCGCGGCGCTGGCGGGAGCAGGCCTGGATGAAGGAGCTCCGCGAGGCCTTTCCGTTCACGTTCCAGGCCGCCGCCACGTACTTCGCGCGCT